>DATLYV010000054.1:0-13921 GCA_035574535.1 Binatia bacterium | reverse complement strand
GGGCGGTCGACGGCGCGCTCGCCCGCGCCCTCGGGCGCGACGCCGGTCTCGGGGCGCTCGATGACGTCGGTCATGCGGATGCTCCAGCGCGGGCCGCGCCCGCGGCGAGGCGGATCGGCCGACAGACGCCGGCCGGGCACTCGCCGCGCAGGTAGTGGGCGTCGACCTCGTCCCGGAAGTAGCGCAGCCCGCTCATCAGTGGAAGTGTGGCCAGTCGCTCGTGATCGCACAGGGCGGAGCCGACGACGTCCGAGGCGAGGTCCTCGAGCAGCCCGAGGTCGCCGCCGCGCGACGTGCCGGTCGTGAGCCGCTCGCCGATCTCGGCCAGCCGCCGCAGCCCGATGCGGCAGGGAATCGTCTTGCCGCAGGCCTCGTCGGCCGCGTAGCGGGTCAGTAGCCGCGCCAGGTCGACGATGCAGGCCCGGTCGTCGGCCACGACCACCGAGCCCGAACCGATGTGCGCGCCGGCGGCGCGCAGGTCGTCGAACGTGTAGGGCGTCTTCAGCTCGGACGGCGGCAGGATCCCGCCGGTCGGGCCGCCCACGACGACCGCCTTGATCCTCCGCCCCGCGCCCGGCTTGCCGCCGAGCCCGACGATCGACTCCAGCGGCGTCCCGAGCGGGACCTCCGCGATGCCGCTCGCCTCCAAGCCGCGGACGTCGACCAGGATCGTGCCCGGTGCGCCGCCGAGGCCGACCTTCGCGAAGGTGCCCGCGCCGTTCCGGATGATCCAGGGCACGGCCGCGAGGGTCTGCACGTTCTGCACGACCGTCGGCGCGCCGCGGAATCCGCGGGTCGCGGGATGGGGCGGGCGCTGCTCCGGCTGACCGCGCTTGCCGTCGAGGGCCTTCAGGAGGACCGTCTCCTCGCCGAGCATGTACGCGCCCTGCACGGGCCGGACCTCGACCTCGATGCGGCGGCCGCTGCCGAGCGCGTCGTCGCCGACGAAGCTGCGGCTTGTCGCCTCGGCGACTGCGGCCTCGAGCCGGCGGACCGCCTCGGTGTCCGAGGCGCGGACGGAGAGGTAGGCCTGCTCCGCGCCGATCGCGAAGGCCGCGATCGCGGCGCCCTCGACCACCGCGTAGGGATTGGCCTCGACCAGCGCGCGATCGGTGCCGGCCGCGGGGTCCGCGCCATAGCCGTTCGCGACCACGTATCGCTCCCTCGCCTCGGTGCCGGCCGCCGCTCGCCACTTCCGGGCCGTCGGGTGGCCGGCGCCGCCCCGGCCGCGCAGCCCGGCAGCCTCGACCTCGGCGATCGTCGCCTCCGGCCCGAGCTCGCGGATCGCGCGCCGCAGCCCCTCGAACGCGCCGGCCTTGACGGCCTCGTCGAGGTCCGTCGGGTCCTTGGCGCCGGCGCGATCCAGCAGGATCGCGGGCCAGTCCTTCGGCGTGGGCAGGAGGGTTGCCGTCACTGCCGCCGACCCCCGAGCGAGGCACCGAGGGCCGCCACGTAGCCGTCGTCGGTCGGCCGGCGCGCGGCGACGCCCACCGGCTTGCCGTCCGCGGTCGGCGGCTCGAAGCGCAGGTGCGAGTAGAACGTGGCCGTCCCGTAGACGAACGCGTACCACGCGCCGGTCCGCTCGCTGATGCGCTTGATCGCGGCGACGGGCAGGTAGCCGAACGCCGCCTGGGTCGCCTCGAGAATCGGGAGCATGTGCTTCGGGTCGTGGTCGTACCGCTCGAGGATCTCGTCGACCGTCGAGATGTCGAACGTGGCGAAGTGCTCGTAGACCTGGTCCGGCACGGTCCGCCCCGAGCGCCGCAGCGCGGACTCCTCGCGCCGCTCGCCGTACGTCTCGGGCGGCCCCCAGTGGACGTGGAACCGGCCCTTGGTGTCCATGCCGCCCATGTCGATGCACTCGATCGGGCAGGCCTGGGCGCACTGGAAGCAGGTCTCGCACTTCAGGGCGCCGTACTCGTCGTAGAGCAGCTGGAGGCGGCCGCGGAACTTCGTCGCGACGTCCGGCGGCATCTCCGGGTACTTGATCGTGGCCTTTGGCTCGTAGAACCGGCGAAGCGTGACGGCCATGCCCTTGACGATGCCGAGGCCCGGGACGGCGGAGCGGAAGATCGCCATCAGCCGACCCGCCCCATGCCGTCCAGGATCAGCACCGCGGTCGCCGTCACGAACAGGTTCAGCAGCGACGCGGGCAGCAGCCACTTCCAGGCGAAGCCCATCAGCTGGTCGATGCGGACGCGCGGGAGCGTGCCCCGCATCCAGACGAAGGTGAACACGAGCGCGAACGTCTTGCCGAGGAACCAGACCAGGCCGGCCACCCAGTCGAAGTTGATGTAGGCCCACAGGAACGCCAGCCCGCCGACGACGACGTTGAACAGCACGAAGCCGACGATCAGCGCGACCCACCACCGCGTCTTCGAGCGGAACAGGTAGATCGGCAGGGCGAACAGGATCGTCCCCAGCACAGGCGCGAGCGCGACGATGAACAGCAGCCCGAACCCGAGCTGGCCGACGTCGATGTGCCACTCGATGTGCGGGAAGGGGAACGGCGCGTTCCAGCCGCCGAGGAACAGCACGACCGTCAGCGCCGAGATGACGAACACGCCGATGTACTCGGCGAAAAAGAAGAACCCGAAGCGCATCCCCGAGTACTCGGTCGCGAAGCCGGCGACGATCTCGGAATCGGCCTCGGTCAGGTCGAACGGCGTGCGGTTCGCCTCCGCCGTGGCGGCGATCGCGAAGATCAGGAAGCCGAGGGGCTGGCGGAAGACGTACCAGTCGGTGAACCAGCCGCTCGCGCTTTGCTGCAGGACGATCTGGTTGAGGCTCATCGTGCCCGCCAGGAGCACGAGCCCCACGACCGACAGCGTCAGCGGGATCTCGTAGCTGACGATCTGGGCCGCCGAGCGGAGGCCGCCGAGGAGCGAGTACTTGTTGAAGCTCGCCCAGCCGCCCATCAACAGCCCGACCACGGTCAACCCGCCGATCGCGAAGAAGTACAGCAGGCCGAGGTTGAAGTCCTGGGCGAACAGCCCCGGCGCGAACGGGATGACGAGGGCCGAGAGGGCCATCGTCATGAAGACCACGACGGGCGCCCAGGTGAAGACGACGGGGTCGGCGCGGGTCGGGGTGAAGTCCTCTTTCATGAGGACCTTGAGGCCGTGAACCGTCGACAGAAGCGAACCCCACGGGCCGACCCGGTCGGGGCCCATCCGGAGGTTCATCAGCGCGATGATCTTCATCTCCATGTAGATGATCACGAAGGCGACCGGCGGGGCGAGGAGCAGCAGGACGGTCGCCGCGAACACGAACCGGACGATCGGCAGGTTCGCGATCAGGATGTCGAGGATCGTCTGGCCGAACAGCGCGACGACCAGGATCAGCCCGACCGTCAGGACGGCCAGGATCGGGATGAGGATCGCGAGTGCCTTCCCGGGGAGGGTCAGCTGGTCCCACGTCCTCGTCAGGGCCGTCACTTGTCCACGCCCCCCATGACGGGATCCAGCGACGCCATGATCGCCATCGTGTCGGCGAGGAGGTTGCCCGGAAGCAGCGCGCCCACCGCCTGGAGGTGGATGAACGACGGGTCGTGGATCTTCAGGCGGAACGGCTGGTCGGTGCCGTCGGAGATCGCGTAGGCGCCGTAGAGGCCGCGCGGCGCCTCGACCGCGGCCCACGCCCGGCCCGGCCGCGGGCGCAGCAGACGCGGGAGCTTGGCCATGATCGGGCCGTCCGGCATGTTGTGGAGGCACTGGTCGATGATCCGGAGGCTCTGCTTGATCTCCTCCATCCGGAGCAGGTAGCGGGCCAGCGAGTCGCCCTCGGTCCGGGTCGGGATGTCGAACTCGAGCTCCGGGTAGACCGAGTACGGGTGCGCCCGGCGGACGTCGAACGGGACGCCGGTGGCGCGAAGGTTCGGGCCGGTCATGCAGTACCGCAGCGCCGTCTCCCGGTCGACCACCCCGAGCCCGGATGCGCGGCGGGTGAAGATCTCGTTCTCGTTGAGCAGCCCGATCCCGGCCTCGATCTGGGTGACCGCGCGGCTCATCCAGTCGCCCGTGCGGCTGAGGAACTCGTGGTTCAGGTCGCCGTTGACGCCGCCGATCCGGAAGTAGTTGAAGAGCATCCGCTGGCCCGTCAGCGCCGCGAGCGCCTCGACGATCTCGTCGCGCTCGATGAACGACCACAGGATCGGCGTCAGCCCGCCGAGGTCGAGCGCGAACCAGCCGAGGAACAGCGCGTGACTGGCGATCCGGTTCATCTCGCCGGCGAGGACGCGGATGTACTCGGCGCGCCGCGGGACCTGGACGTCGAGCAGCTTCTCGTAGGCCGTGACCGGCGCCCACTCGCAGAACAGCGAGGAGATGTACTCCAGCGGGTCGACCTGGCTGATCGTCTGGTGGTAGTCGGCGTTCTCGACGAGCTTCTCGACGCCCCGGTGGAGGTACCCGAGGACCGGGTCGATGTCGACGACGGTCTCGCCGTCCAGCTTCAGGACGACGCGGAGCACGCCGTGCGTCGACGGGTGCTGTGGCCCCATGTTGAGGAACATCTCGCCCTCGCCAAGGGTGTAGAACTCGGCCTCCCGCTCGGTGCGCGGCGGGTAGGGCGGGATGGGCTCGTAGAACGCGAAGTCGTCCTCGACGAGGACGTTCGGGTCGTCCGCCGAGCGGTGCAGGCCCTTCGGGACGTGGCGGAGGCCTGGGTCGTTGGCCCGTGGCGGGGTCTGGGTCGTGGCCATCGTGTCCTCGGTGCCCCTAGGGCCGCGTCGTCCGGACCGCGCCGGGTGCGGTGGCGACGGGCGGGACGGTTCGCTCGACGTGCCGGACCCCCGCGCCGGGGGAGCGGGCGGCGTCGTCGGGGAGATAGAAGTCCTTGCGCAGCGGGAAGCTCGTGTAGTCGGGCGGCATGTAGATCCGGCGGAGGTCGCGGTTGCCCTCGAACGTGATGCCGAACATGTCGTAGGCCTCGCGCTCCATCCACTCGGCCCCCTGCCACAGGAAGGTCACCGACGGCGTGCGCGGGTCGTCGCGCGACAGGCCCTCGACGATCACCCGGAGCCAGTCGTCCGTGGTCGCGCTCCAGAGGTGGTAGACGACCTGCATCTCCGTGCCGGTGTCGACGCCGGCGAGGTCCGCGAGCATCTCGAACCTGAGCACTGGCTCGTCGTGGAGGGCCCGCATGACCTCCTGCACGTCGCCGGGGCCGATGCGGATCTCCGTCTGGTCGTGCCGCTGCCGGGCTGGCCCGTGCAGCACATCGCCGAAGCGCCCCTCGAGCCTCCGCGCGAGCGATCGATCCATCGTCAGACCCCGGCCGGGACCGTCGGGCCGATCGCCCGCTCGGGCCAGTGGCCGCGCCGGTCCTTGACGAGCTGCTGGAGCTTCATCATCCCGAAGATCAGGCCCTCGGGCCGCGGCGGGCAGCCGGGGACGTAGACGTCGACCGGCATGATCCGGTCGATGCCCTCGACCGTGGAGTAGGAGCGCTTGTAGCGGCCGCCGGAGCACGTGCAGTCGCCCATCGCGACGCACCACTTCGGCTCCGGCATCTGCTCCCAAAGCCGCAGCAGCGGCCCGGCCATCTTCGTCGTGAGCGTGCCGGCGACGATCAGGACGTCGGCCTGGCGCGGCGAGGCGCGGAACGGGAAGGCGCCCCAGCGGTCGATGTCGTTGCGCGAGGTGGCGAAGGACATCATCTCGATCGCGCAGCAGGCCAGGCCGGACAGGAGCGGCCAGAGGCTGTTCGCGCGGAGCAGGTCGAGGACGTAGTCGGCCTTCGTCGGGATGACCTCCAGGATGCCCGACCAGCGGGCGTCGTCGCGCCGGCCCGCCATCCCGGCCCCGAACTCGTTGAGGTGGGTGATCTCGGCCGGCCGGCCGCCGTCGTAGGCGAGCGGGTCCGCGGCCGTCCAGAGCCTGTTCGGGAGGACGATCGGCTCCGTGACCTCGCGCGAGCCGGGGATCGTGAGCGCGCCGGTCGGGTTGCCGGTCTGGTCGGAGCCCACCTGGGTGACGTCGCTGGGGCTGGCGCCAAGGCCGCCGGTCACGGGACCGGGCTCCTCGTCGCCGCGTCGCTCGGTCATCGGCCCGGCCCTCGCCAGCTCAGGACGCCCTTGCGCCAGGCGTACGCCAGCCCGAACAGGAGGATGCCCACGAAGACGAGCATGCTCGTGAAGCCGACGATCGGCTCGGGCATCTCGCGGAAGATCACGGCCCAGAGGTAGATGAAGACGACCTCGATGTCGAAGGCCACGAAGAGCAGGGCGTAGATGTAGAACGACAGGCCGAAGCGGCCGTGCGTGTCGCCGTAGGTGTCGATGCCGGACTCGTACGGCAGCCCCTTGTGGACGTCGCCACGGTTGCGGTGCGAGACGAGCCACGCCGCGCCGAACGTCAGGAACGTGAAGGATGCGGCCGCGAAGGCGAACCCGATGACGTACCAGATCCCGGTCAAGGCATCCTCGCTCCGAACGACTCGCGGCCCGGCGTGGACGCCCGAGGCGCTCGATTCCTGGTTGCTTGCGTCCCCGGGGCGGGACGCGTTGCGCTGTGGGTCAGAGGCATTCGCGACCGACCGCCCGGAGACGGCCGTCGCCCGCCGCAATTCTATCGCGGGCGCCCGCGCTCACGTTCCCGGCGCAGGGAAGGCCGGCATGGGCGTCGAGCCGCGCCAGAAGGCCAGGACGGCGAACGCGCCGGTGGCGCGGGGATCGAGCATCCGCCAGAGGGCCGACTTGGCCATGAGGTAGTCCGGGAGGTTGGCCGCCTTCTCCGACTGGAGCGCGACGAGCAGGTCCGTCGCGCCGAGGCCGGCGAGGAAGCGCGCCTGGGTCGTCCGGAGGGCAGGCTCGAGGCCGGCCACGTGCGCCGCACGCTCGACGGCGGTGAGGTCGACGTGGGCGGTCAGGTCCTGGCGCCCGATCGCGACGAACGGGTCACCGTGGACGCGGTGGCGGTGGTAGGCGCGGAGCAGCGAGCCGCGGTCCTCCCGGTAGAGCTCCTCGGCCGGGTGGCCGTAGTCGATGACCAGGAGCTCGCCCGCGGAGAGGGTCGCGGCGGCCGAAGCGACCCAGCGGTCGACGGCGAGGCAGACCTCGGCGACCTGGCCGGGGGCGAGGCGGACTTCTTCGCTGTCGAGGCGTTCCTGGAGTGCCGGGGTCGAGGGCGCGGCGGCGGTTTCCGTGAGCGAGCCGTCCGGAGCGAGGTCCACGAAGCGCTCGAGGAGCCTGCCGCCCGGGCCGCCCTCGACCCGGTGGATCGGCAGGGCGTCGAGGAGCTCGTTCGCGAGGACCGCCCCGGCCTCCGGCTGGTCCGTCGCGGGCTCGAGGGCGCTGTCGAGGCCGGCGTCGCGCAGGCGCGCCGCGAGCGCCTCGAGGCGGGCGGGCGAGGCGTCGATCGCCTGGTAGCGGATGGCGTCGGCGAGCGGCGAGCCGGCACGTCGGAGGCCGTCGAGGATCCCGGCCGCGAGGGCGCCGGTCCCGGCGCCGTGCTCCCGGACGACGAACCGCACCGGCCGGCCGAGCGCGGCCCAGACGTTTTCGAGGTGGCGGGCGATCGACCAGCCGAAGATCGGGTGGCTCTCCGGCGCCGTCAGGAAGTCGCCGCGCCGGCCCGGCCCGGACGCCTCCGCATCGAAGCGCGCGTAGTAGCCGCGCTGGGGGTCGTAGAGCGCGAGCTCCATGAACCGGGCGAAGGTCATTGGTCCCTGGTCGCGGATCTCGGCGCGGATGCGCTCGACGAGCTCGGGGTCGCTCTCCGGCAGCGGCGCGGAGAGGTCCAGCGAGGGGTCGCGCCGCAGCCCCGCCTCGACGCCTGGCGTTCGCTCGCCGTTCATCGGTCGAGCGGAGGTGCGATCCCGAGCGCGAGCCCCAGCCCCGGACCGACGAGCGTGTGCCCGCCCAGCGCAATCGGCAGCCGGTGCGACGCGGCGCTCCGGGTCAGGTCCCGGAGCCACGGATCGGCGATCCGGTCCGCGAGGAGCAGGTCGGACGCGTAGCGGTCCTCGGGCCCGGGCCAGGCGGATTCGTCCGCCCCGAGCCGGTGCGCGAGCGGGACGCGCGTGTCCAGGAGCGCGCCGTCCGCCAGCCGTTCCACGACCGCCCCGATCGCGCCGGGTCCCTCGCGATCGAGCAGCAGGCCGAGCGTCGACGCGGGCGGCCGCTGGCCGGGCGCGGCGGTGCGCAGGCCGCGCTCCTCGACGAGGGCGCGGATCCTGCAGGCCGTGCCCACCTCGAGCGCGCGCAGCGCGGAGGCGGAGAGGCGGCCCGCGACGAGCAGCTCGGCCCGCGGGTCGCGGGCAATCGCGGCGAGGGCATCGAAGGTCTCCGCGACGCGGGCCAACAGGTCGGAATTCGCAGCCGCGAGCGCCTTGAGCGGAGCGGGACACGCGGGATGTCGCCGGAGGAGCTCCAGGTCGAGCGGCGAATCGAGGTCCAGCGCGAGGCGGTCCCGGTCCGGCAGCTCCTCCACGGGCACGCCCGCCTCCTCGAGCCAGCGAGGGAGGGCGTTGTCCGACGCGATGTCGGGCACCATGCCAACGATCGCGGCATCCCCGACCGCGACGACATCCGACGAGTAGCGATTGTTCGTCAGCGCTCGCCGCTCCCCGGAAGCGGCCGTCGCGAGCAGGGCACGGAGGTCGTCGTCCATCACGAGCGGGATCGAGCCCGATCCCAGCACGACGAGGCCGGTCCGGCCATCGAGCTCGCCGGCAAGCCCCCGCAGCCGCTCACCGAACGACACCGCGCCGGGTGGGCCACTGCGGACGTCCAGGTCGTCCGCGCCGAGGCGAAGAAACCGCCCGGCGAGAGCCTCCGCGACGAGCGCGCGGCCCTGCGCCAGCAGCCGCGTCAGCTCGCCGGCGCCCGCGGCCGGCTCCGGGTGCAGGATTCGGACGGCGGCACGCGACATCGGACGCACTCTAGCCGCCACGCCAGCCGCGACGCGGAGGTCGACCATGCGACGGGTTCGGGTTTACATCGGCCTCGGCGCGAACGTCGGGGACGCTGGGGCGACGCTGACGAAGGCCGTCGCCGCGCTCGACGCCATCCCCGGCGCGCGGGTCGCCGGCGTCTCGGGCCTCTACCGCACGCGGCCCGTCGGCGTCACGGACCAGCCCGACTTCCTCAACGCGGCGGTCGCCCTCGAGGTCGAGGCCGGCGCCGACCCGGAGTCCGACGCGATGGCCCTGCTCATTGCATTGAAGGACATCGAGCGCGACTTCGGTCGCCGGCGGCGCCAACGCTGGGGCCCGCGCGAGGTCGACCTCGACCTGCTGCTGTTCGGCTGGCATCGCATCTCGGTCGAGCGCCCGCCGGAGGCGGCGCCCCTGAGCGCCGCGCAGGACCCGTCGGCGGCGACCGGCCTCCTCGAGGTGCCTCACCCGTCGATGCGCGACCGCCTGTTCGTCCTCGCGCCGCTGGCGGACCTCGCCCCGGACCTCGTCCCGCCCGGCTGGCCCGAGTCGGTCGACGCCGCCCGCCGACGCCGCCAGGCCGCGGAGGGCCCGGACGCCGTCGAGCTCGTCGCCGTCTGGAGCGACGCGGAACGTGCCTGGATCGCGCCGAGGCGGTCCTAGCGCAGGAGCCGGGCCCGGATCTGCGTCTCCTCCACGGCGTCGCCCGTGCGCCGCTCGACGCGGTAGGCGTGCTGGCCCGGCATAGACGCGACCGCCTCGACGAGCTGGCGCCCCTCGAACAGCAGCCCGACGCTGTCGTCCGCGGCGAACCCGTCGGGCAGCGCCCCGCTCCCGACGAGCTCGGAGTACCGTGGCCGCCGCAGCGATTCGCTGTCGTAGTGCGGGCAGAAGCTGCCGGGCAAAAAGCGCGTCCCGTCCTTGAGCGCATCGAGCTCCATCCCGAACGAGTCGGTGACCGACGACTCGAACCAGCAGTTCGCCCCGGCAGACCAGCCGGCGAGCACGACACCGGACTCCCAGGCGAGCTTCAGAGCCCGGTCGACCCCGTGGACCCGCCAGATCGCGAGCATGTTCGCGGTGTTGCCGCCGGCGACGAAGATCACGTCCTGGCCCATCAGGAAGCCCTCGACGTCCGGGACGCGGCGATCGAACAGGTTCAGGTGCGTCGGCTCGGCGCTCCGGGCGAACGTCGCGTAGAAGGCGGCGTGGCCTGCCGCCTGGTCGCCGCCCGCCGTGCCGATGTAGCAGATTCGCGGCCGCTCCTGGCCGCTGAGGTCGAGCATGTACTGGAGGAGCGGCCAGTCGGGCGTGCCCGGCGCCAGCTGGACGCCGCCCATCGCCAGGATCCGCTGCCCGCGGTGCGCCATCAGCGCTCCGTTGCCTCCGTCCGCCCCGATCGCCCGGCTACAGCCGGACGCTCGGCGGCTTGTCCCGATCGAACATGTGGACCGTGTCGACGAACCGGATCTCCTTGGTCCGGTACGCCATCACGAGCGAGTGGGTCCGGGCGCCGCCGCCGAAGAACCGCACGCCCTCGAGGAGATCGCCCGGCGTGACGCCGGTGGCGGCAAAGACGAGGTTCTCGCCCGAGGCGAGGTCCTCGGTGTGGTAGATCCGGCGCTCGTCGCCGTGGCCCATCCGCGCGCCGCGCTCGCGCTCCTCGTCGCTGCGGTACCGGAAGCGGGCCTGAATCTCGCCGCCGAGGCAGCGCATCGCCGCGGCCGTGATCACGCCCTCCGGCGCACCGCCGATGCCCATGACCGCGTGGACGCCGGTGCCCTGGACCGCGCAGCTGATCGCGGCCGAGAGGTCGCCGTCGGTGATGAGCTTGATCCGAGCGCCGGTCGAGCGGACCTCGGCGATCAGGTCCTGGTGGCGCGGCCGGTCGAGGATGATCACGGTGATGTCCTCGGGGCGGCGCCGCAGGGCCTCCGCGACCCGGTGGACGTTCTCCGAGGGCGGCTTCGTGATGTCGACGTGGCCGGCCGCCGTGGGGCCGACGCAGAGCTTCTCGAGGTACGTGTCGGGCGCGTGGACGAGTCCGCCGCGCTCCGACGCGGCGAGGACCGTGATCGCGTTCGCGGAGCCCGTGGCGACGAGGTTCGTTCCCTCGAGCGGATCGACCGCGATGTCGATCGCCGGCGCGCCGTCGTTCGCCGAGCCGACCTGCTCGCCGATGTAGAGCATGGGCGCCTCGTCGCGCTCGCCCTCGCCGATGACGATCGTCCCGGCCATCTCGATCTCGTCCATGGCGCGGCGCATCGCCTCCGTGGCGACCCGGTCGGCCTCGTGGCGGTCGCCGCGGCCCATGAGCCGGGCGCTCGCGATCGCGGCCGCCTCGGTGACCCGGACCATCTCGAGGGCAAGCAGCTTCTCCATCAACGCTCCTAGTGACGGAAATGCCGGCGGCCGGTGAAGACCATCGCCAGATGGTGGCGATCCGCCACCTCGATGGCCATCTCGTCGCGGATCGAACCGCCCGGCTGGATGATCGCCGTGACGCCCGCCTGGGCCGCCATCTGGATGCCGTCGGGGAAGGGGAAGTAGGCGTCCGCGGCCATCACGGCGAGCCGGGCCTTCTCGCCCGCCCGCCGGAGCGCGATCTCGACCGAGACCTGCCGGCTGGGCTGCCCCGACCCGATGCCCACCGACGCGGCGTTCTTGGCCAGCACGATCGCGTTCGATCGGACGTGCCGGACGGCCCGCCAGGCGAACAGCAGGTCGGTCAGCTCCTCGAGCGTCGGGCGGCGCTTGGTGACGACCTGGAGCTGCCCGCCGTCGATGCCGAGTTCGTCGAGCGTCTCAACCAGCAGGCCGCCGCCGATGCGCTTGAAGTCGAGGCGCGCGATGCCGTAGTCGCGCATGCCCTCGGTCGGGCTCGGGGGGACGCGGAGCAGCTCGATGCCGGGCTTCTGGCGCAGGATGCCCATCGCCGAGTCGTCGAAGCCGGGCGCGATCACCGCCTCGTACGAGTTCGCCGCGATCTCGCGCGCCGTCGGCCCGTCGAGCGTCCGGTTGACGCCGATGATCGCCCCGAAGGACGCCACGGGGTCCGTCTCGAGCGCCCGCCGGTAAGCCTCGACCAGCTCGTCCGCGGACGCCAGCCCGACCGGATCGGTGTGCTTCGTGATGACCACCGTCGGGGTCGTGTAGTCGCTGGCGATGCGCCAGGCGAGGTCGAGGTCGAGGAGGTTGTTGAACGACGGCGTCCCGCCCTGGAGGATCGTCGCGTCGGCGAGGTTCGACGATCGATGGGTGGTCTCGCGGTAGAACGCGCCGGTCTGGTGGGGGTTCTCGCCGTAGCGCAGGTCGCTGACCTTGTCGAGGACCATCGCGAGGCGGCGCGGGTAGGTGGTCCCGGAGAGCTGGTTGAGGTAGGCCGCGATCTCGGCGTGGTACGCGGCGAGCATCGCGAAGGCCTCCGCGGCCAGCTGGGCGCGCAGCTCTGGCGAGACCTGGCCGCGCTCCTTGAGCTCGTTGAGGATCTGCGGGTAGTGCTCGGGGCTCGCGATTGCGGCGACGCCGGCGGGGTTGCGCGCGGCCGCGCCGAGGAGCGCCGAGCCACCGACGTCGATCATCGCGATCGCCTCGTCGACGCCCACGAGGGCCTTGCCCACGTCCGCGCCGAACGGCCGGACGTTGACGACGACGAGGTCGATCGGCTCGATGCCCTCCCGACGGAGCTCCTCGAGCTGCTCGGGCTGGTCGCGCCGCGCCAGGATCCCGGCGTAGATGGCGTGATGGAACGTCTTGACCGACCCGTCGAGCATCGCGGGCACGCCGGTGAGCTCCGTGACGGGCCGAACCTCGATCCCGTCCTGGGCCAGGAAGTCTCGTGTGCCGTCCGTCGCGAAGAGCTCGACGCCGAGCGTTTCGAGGCCGCGGGCGAATGCGCTGATGCCGTCCCGCGTCGCGACCGAAAGCAGCGCTCGCAACCCGAAGTCCCCTCCAGCGTGCTCGGGGTGTTGTCGCCACGTCGCGCTGCGACGCCGTCGCCGCCGAGTATAGCCGTGGGTGGGCGCCGGCCCCGAAGGGGCCACGTGGCATACTCCCGATCGCCCACCGACGATCTGCAGGTGCCACCGTGAAGCTGCTGCCCTGGGAGTACTTCTTCCTCGCGTTCGACGACGCCAACTTCCCGGACCTGTTCGACCCGATCTGGATGGCGTCGCTGGTCCTGCTGATCGCGCTGATCGTCCTCTACACACTGCGGACGCGGGCGCTCCACCGCCACCGGCTGTACCTGGACATGTGGGAGTGGCTGTTCTGGTCCGGGCTGATCACGTTCTTCCTGCTGATCGTGGGCGCGATCTTCCGGTTCGACTTCATCGTGATCCTGGTCATCCTGTTCAGCGGCCTGTTCACGATGGTGTACGCGCGCTTCCGGCGGTTCCCGCCGCTGTTCGAGGCGTACGAGCACCAGCTCGCGCGCCAGCGCTACCTCGCGCGGGCGCGCCAGGCGCGCCCTGAGGCCACGATCCGGACCAAACGGCCGTCCGGCCGGCGCGGCGGGAAGCGGCGGTAAGCGGAGGTTCCGGGACGAACGTTCGAGCGACGACCGCGAGTCACGGAGGCACGGTCGCGAGGGTTCGACGAGCGATTCCCGGGCCCACGACGGTCGCCTCCTGGGTGACGACATGACGATGGAGATTCGACGGTTCGGCGTCGGGCATCGAAGGTCCGTCGGGCCGCCCGGCACCGCCGGCGTCGAGGGCGTGGTCCTCCACTCCGACGCCCGGGCCACGATCAGCGAGCTGGCCTTCGCGAAGGGCGGCTCCGTGCCCGTCCACGACTCGCCCAACTCGACATGGTTCATCGTCATCGAGGGCGGCGGGTTCGTGACGGTGGGCGACGCGGAGCGGCGGATCGCCGCGGGCGAGGCGGCCCTCTGGCCCGCCGGCGTCGCCCACGGCGCGCGGACGCAGTACGGCCCGATGCGCGCGATCGTCGTCGAGCTCGGGGGCGCGGACGACAGCCACCTCCGCTCGGTGCTGGACGGGGTCGCGAAGCGCGTGGCGCCGGGCGACGCGCGCGTGGAGCG
>DATLYV010000053.1:0-3946 GCA_035574535.1 Binatia bacterium | reverse complement strand
CCGGCGGCCCGGCGGGCCCATCGCGCGCGCCGGATCATCGGATCGACTCCAGCGCCGCGGCCGCGCGCGCCGTCGACAGCGGATCGAGCGCGCCGCGGATCCCGAGCGCCTCCTCGAGCAGTGACCGTGCTCTCGCCTCGTCGCCCACCGCCAGCGCGATCTCGCCGGCGTGGAAGAGCAGCCGCGCGTCGCGCGTCCCGAGGGCGAGGGCCGAGGCCATCGCCGCGTCCGCCTCGGCAGCTTGGCCGTTCGCGAGCAGCGCCCAGGCGAACGCGTCGTAGCCGTAGACGTCCTTGCGGTCCCGCAGCTCCGCCTCGGCCAGGGCGAGGGCGCCCGCGACGTCACCGCCGTGGTCGACCTCGAACAGCACGAGCTGGCGGTTGTAGACCAGGCCGCCGCCGGCGCCCTGGAGCTCTGCAATGGCCCGCACCGTGGCGTACTGCTCGGCCGCGCCGGTCGCGTCACCCTGCAGGGCCAGGAGGTCGCCGAGGGCCGCAAGCGCCTCGGGCTGCGGGGCCACCGCAATCGCGGCGCGGTAGCCGGCGATGGCCGCGTCGACGTCCCCGAGGGCCGCCGCCGCGCGCGCCCGACCCGCCAGCGCGAGGTGGCTCTGCGGCCACGCCTCCAGCGCCTTGTCGAACCACGCGGCGGCGGCCTCGGGATCCCCGGACGAGATGCTCATGACGCCGGCGAGGTACGCGTACCAGCTGCGCGCCGGCCCTGCGAGGCCCGCGGTCGCGGCTGCTTCGTATGCGCGCCGCGCATCGGCCACGGCACCGGCCGAGTCGCCGCGCAGGAACGCGAGCCGGGCGAACCGCGCGGTGAGCGGAGCCGCGGCGGAGGCCCCGTCCGGGTTCGCCGCCTGCAGCTCCGCGATCCGCTCGTACGCGGCCGCGGCGCCGGGGATGTCGCCGAGCTCCAGGCGCGCGTCCCCGACGATCGCGAGGATCGCCGGCTCGTCCCGGACCGTCCGGTCGAGGCTCTCGGCCTCGGCGAGGGCGCGTCGGAACTCGTGGGTCGCGAGGAGGAGCCGGGCGTGGAGCGCCCGGACATCGAGCTGTCGCGGCTCGATGGCCAGCGAGCGGTCGGCCGCCTCGATGGCGCGGGCGTAGTCGGTGACGTCGCCGCTGAGCCGGGCCCGCGCCTCGTACAGCTGCGCGAGATTCGCCGCGGACAGGAAGTCGCGGTCGTTGCCCGCGAGGTTCGCGGTCCAGGCCGCGATCGAATGATCGATCTGGGCGAGGCTCCCGGGACCGGCGGCGACGGGCGCACCGCCGGGATCGATGGGCCCAAGATCGATCGGACGGGCCGGATCCTGCGCGCCGGGCGCCGCCGGACCGGTCGCGGGCGTCGTCGGGGCCAGCAGGGCGCCGGCCTGGCTGGCGACGGCGAGCAGGATGGCCGCGGCGAGGATCGCGACGGGTCGGACGCGGCGAGGGCGGGGCAGGGGGAGGGCGGTCATGCCTCGGGTTCCCATCGATCGAGCGTGTCAGGAGAAGGAGTCAGGGAGGCGTGGAGGGCGCCGCGAACGACGCCCTCCACGAGCGGCCTCAGTGCGGGACACCGAGGTACGGGAAGGTCGACAGGTAGTCGCCGTGCGGCCCGACACCGTCGCTCGTCACGCAACCGTTGGTCGTGAGCCCGAGCTCGATGTCGATGACGTCATCGGCAAGCGCGCGCCCGTTGAGCGGGCCGGCCGCCGCGGTCGACGTGTCGTACGTGATCACGTCGGGCAGGAGGATGTCGGCGATCGCCGCGGCGGTGTCCGCGTCGTAGTCGTCGCAGCCCGTGCCGAGCGCGGCGTTGATGTTCGTCAGCGTCGCGATGATGTTGTTCCGGAACAGGCCGCCGTACGCCGTGGCCTGGGCGGCGGGAGCGGTCTTGTTGAAGCGGTTCTTCGTCTGTCCCGAGTTGGGGTCGACGAGGCCGTTGTTGAAGACCGTGTTGATCGCCGGGCGACCCATCTGGTCGGCCGCCTTCCAGGTCGAGCCGTCCCAGTACGAGGTCGATCCCCACACGCCGATGCTCGTGGCCCCGATGGCGTCATCGGGCACCTCGATCACGAGGGCGTTGGTGTTGAGCGGGGTGAAGAAGTCGGTCGGGTCATCGCCCAGCGCGTCGGTCCCGACGCCAAAGACCGTCCCGACGAAGCCGGTCAGGTCGAAGAAGAAGGGATCGCTGCGGAGGCCGGCGAAGACCATTGCACCGCCCTTCGCGGTCCCGACCCCGGACCCGCCGGTCCAGCCGGAGCCGATCTGGACGCCCTGGCGCAGCGAGCGCGCGTTGGCGCCGGTGTAGCGGGTGACGTGGTACGACTGGGCGCCGTCGCCGTTCGGCGAGCCGAACCGCCAGACGTAGGCCAGGTCCTGCTTCGCATCGCCATTACGGTCGACGTTGATGATGTATCGGACGTTCGTCCCGAACTCCGCGCCGAAGAGGTTCGCCGCGGGATTGGTCGTCATGGCCAGCACGGTGCGCGACGCGTCGCTGCCCTGGAAGACGTAGACGTCGTTGATGTCGCGGTCGCCGTGCTCCGAGTGGGGCGCGAACTCGCCGGCCATGTTGGTGAGGCCGCCGAGCGCCGGCGCGTCGAGGTGATCCGCGCCCGTCGTGAGCAGCGGCGCGCCGCCCAGCGCGAGCGTGAGGCCGGCTGTGGTCAGCAGGCCGGCAGTACGAAGAGAGGGCCGTCGCATCGAGTTTCCTCCTGGGCCAACCCAGCCCCCGGACCGACTCGACGCGTCAGGAAATCGGCCCTCAGGTCTCGGGTTGGCGGGTGCCGGACGGGGCACCGTGCCCGCGTCGTCGCCCCTCCTACGCGGGTCCCGGCGGGCCGGATCAATCGCCGCCGGGCGGTCGATGCAAACGGCTGCTCCGGCTTCCGTGCCATCGCTGGACGGCCCCGGGGCAGTCTCTACACTCGCCGCGTGCGCCAGTCCAGCCAGCGCCCGCGGTCCGGGATTGAACCGCGGTCGGCGAACCTGCGAACCCACCGATGAGCGACCCCGGGGTCGACGCGACGGGCGCGAGCGGCCTCGATGTAGACCGGACCGATCGGGAGTTCGTGGAGCGCCTGGCTGGGGGCGATCTCGGGGCGCTCGACCTGTTGTACGAGCAGTACGGAGCGATGGCCTTCTCGATCGCGTTTCGGATCACCGGTGACCGCACGGCCGCCGAGGACGTCGTCCAGGAAGCGTTTCTGGGGGCGTGGCGGAGCGCCGCGCGGTACGTCGACGCGCGCGGATCGGTCCGGACGTGGCTCCTGTCGATCGTCCACCACCGGGCGATCGATGTGATCCGCCGGCGGCGCCAGACGATCGAGCTGCCGGACTCCGAGGCGCACCTGCCGGAGGCGCTGACGCTGCCCGACACCTGGACCGAGGTCCGCCAGCGGCTCGATCGCGACGACGTCGCGGCAGCCCTGGCGGCCATCTCGGACGTCCAGCGCGAGGCGATCGAGCTCGCCTACTTCGCCGGGCTCACGCAGGCCGAGATCGCGGAGCGGACAGGCGTGCCGCTCGGGACCGTGAAGGGGCGGATGCGGCTCGGGCTCGCCGGCATGCGGGCGGCCCTGCAGGCGCGGGAGCGCGCGGGCGCGAGAGCCCGCGATGCGGATGCTGCTGATGCGCGTGCCGGCACGAGGGTCGGCGATGGCTGAGCACGTCTTCGCCGGCCTGCGCTGCTCCGACGTCGGGGAACTCGCCGGGTCGTTCGTGCTGGGCGCGCTGCCCGATGCCGAGGCCGAGGCAGTCCGCGACCACCTCGCGGTCTGCCCGGAGGCCCACGCCGAGGTCGCGGAGCTCGGGAGCGTCGTGCCGGTCCTGTTCGAGACGGTCGAGCCGGTCGCGCCGCCGAGCGGGTTGAAGGAGCGGATCCTGGCGGCCGCGGCTGCGGAGGCCTCCGCGGCGGGTGCGATGACGGTCTCGACCTTCGCCCCGGTGTCGATGGC
>DATLYV010000052.1:0-3596 GCA_035574535.1 Binatia bacterium | reverse complement strand
GGGGCCTTCGCGATTATCGCCTTCGATGCGGCCTTCGAGCTGTTCCACCAGCTGTTCTTCACCCGCGGCACCTACACCTTCGACCCGAGGACGGACAAGCTGGTCCAGCTCTTTCCGTACGAGTTCTGGTCCGAGACCGCGATCGCGGTGGGCGCGGTGATCCTCGTCGTTTCGGCGGCCACGTGGTGGGTCGCGCGCGGGAGCGGCGCGAGGGCCTGATGGGCATCCCGATCGCGCGCGTCCTGGGTATCGAGATCCGCGTGTCGCTGGCGTGGGTCGTCGTGCTGGCGATCGTGACGGTCATCGCCTTCAGCCAGCTGACCGAGATCGACCCGGAGCTCTCCGGCCCGAAGGGCTGGCTCCTCGGCGGCATCGTCGCCTTCGGCTTCTTCATGAGTTCGCTCTCGCACGACCTGGCGCACGCGATCGTCGCGCGCCGCCGAGGCGTCACGGTCGATGCCATCGCCGTCTCGTTCTTCGGCGGCTCGACGCCCCTGGACCCCGCCTCGCCCGACCCGCGCCACGACGTCGTGATCGCCGCCTCCGGGCCGGCGATCAGCCTCGGGATCGCGTTCACACTCCTGGGCCTGACCACCGGGACCTCGGCCCTCGGCGAGGGCTTCGAGCCCGCGACGGGCGTCCTGGCGGTGCTGGTCTTCCTGAACCTCGTCCTCGGGGTCGTCAACCTCGTGCCGGCCTACCCGCTCGACGGCGGCCGGATCGTCCGCGACCTCGCCTGGCGCCGGACCGGGTCCGAGGAGGCAGGCTGGCGAGTCGCCTCCCGCACCGGACGCCTCAGCGGGATCGTGGCGATCCTCGCGGGGATCGCGATCCTCCTCCTCCAGGGCGGCGCCACCGGCGCGATGCTCGCCCTGACGGGCTGGTTCCTGATCCTCTCCGCGAACGCGCTGCGCCAGCGGGCGCGCCTCGAGACGCTCGTTCGCGGCCGGACGGTCGGCGAGGCGATGGAGCCGGACCCGATCACGGTCTCGCCCGGCCTGACGGTCGACACGTTCGCCGCCCAGCTGCTCGATCGAGGAACGCCGCTGACCGCGGTCCCCGTGGTGCGCGGGAACGAGATCGTGGGCCTCCTGGGCGCGCGCCAGGTGCAGGCACTCCGGCGCTCCGCCTGGACCACGAAACGGGTCGAGGAAGTCATGGTCCGGCCACCCGCACTCCAGCTGCTGTCCCCGTCGGGCTCGCTGAAGGAGGCCCTGGAGCGGCTGTACCGGCTGGGTCTCGACGGCTTGCCCGTCGTGGCGGACGGGGAGCTCGTCGGGGTGCTGACGCGGTCGAGCGTCGGCGGCTTCCTCCGCCGCCTCCAGGGGAAGCCGGATCCTGAGGGCACGCTGGACCGGCCGTCCTCGCCGCCATCCGCATCGGGGCAGGACGAGTGAGCGGCGACCAGGGCGACCGGCTCCTCACGGTCGAGGCGGCCCGCGAGGCGATCCTTGCCGCCGTGCCCGGCCCGCTCGGCGCGGCGACGGTCCCGGTCGAGGACGCGCTCGGGCGGGCGCTGGCCGAGGACGTCGTCGCCAGGGTGACTCTGCCGCCATGGGACAACTCCGCGATGGACGGGTACGCGGTCCGGGCGGCCGACGTGGCCGACGCGACCGAGGCGAGCCCTTCGCGGCTCGACGTCACGGGCGACGTCCCGGCCGGCGGTGTGGCGGGTCACGCGGTCGAGGGCGGGAAGGCGATCCGGATCGCGACCGGCGCGCCGGTGCCGAACGGCGCGGACGCCGTCGTCCCGGTCGAGGCGACGACGCCGATCGTCCGACCCGGCGTGATGGGCTCCCGCGGGCGCGATGCGAGCGGTCCGCTGCCGGTGGCGATCCTGGTCCACGAGGCCGTCGCGCCCGGCGCCCACGTCCGGCGCCGCGGCAGCGACCTCGCGGAGGGAGCGACGATTCTCACGGCCGGCTCCGCGGTGACCCCGGCCGCGGTGGCCCTCGCGGCCGGAGCGGGCGTCGCAGAGCTCACGGTTCGGCGCCGGCCCTCCGTCGCGGTCCTTGCGACCGGCAACGAGGTGCGGGCCGCGGGCACGGCGCTGGGGCCGGCAGGAATCCCGGACGCGAACGGCCCTGGCATCCGGGCGCTCGTGGAGGCCTCGGGCGCGGAGGCGGTGCCGCTCGGCATCGCGCCGGACGACCTCGACGAGGTCACCGCGCGCCTCCGGGCCGCGCTGGAGCGCGGGCTCGACGCCATCGTCGTGGCCGGCGGCGTTTCGGTCGGCCCGTACGACGTCGTGAAGCTGGCGTTCGAGTCGATCGGGGAGATCGGCCTGTGGCGCGTCGCCGTCCAGCCGGGCAAGCCTTTCGCGTTCGGGACCGCGCCGCGGCCCGACGGTGGCCGGGCACTCCTCTTCGGGCTGCCGGGCAACCCGGTGTCGAGCTTCGTCACGTTCGAACTGTTCGTCCGGCCGGCGATCCGCGCCCTCGCCGGGCGGCGCGACCTGCTCCGTCCGGTCGATCGGGCGGTCCTGCTCGAGGACGTCCGCAAGGCCCACGGTCGACGGGCGTTCCTGCGCGTGACGGCCGAGCGCGACGCCGACGGCGCGCCGCGTCGCGACGCGCAAGGCCGGGTCGAGGTCCGGCTGTCGCACGGCCCGGCGGGGCAGGGGAGCCACGTCCTGTCGGCGCTCGCCGCCGCGGACGCCCTCGCCGTCGTCCCCGAATCGGTCGACGCCCACCGCGCCGGCGACCCGGTCGATCTCTGGTGGCTCGATCCTGCCTGAGCGCCTAAGCGCCTCGCGATCGGCTGCCTTCACGCTGCGTCGCCGGGACGCTGCGTCGCCGGGACTATTCCTCCCAGTGTAGAAATCCGCCTTTCGAAGGCAGCTGCCCGCGCCCTGAGCGACGTCTTCATTCCTGCCAGTGAAGAAGTCGACCCCGATCGCGGTCGAACGTGGCCCAGACCGGCAGGTTCATTCCTGCCAGTGCAGAAATGGCCGCGGACGAGGCGTTGCATGCCGGCCTCGGTGCCCTTCGGACCGCAGAACTTCTCTGGCAGGAATACGGGCGCCGGCCTCGCCACATCATCGCGGCCCGCTGCGCCATCATGGGCGCAACATGGAGCGCCCCGTCGGGCCCGGGCCCGCCCCTCGCGCCGAGCGCCGCCGTCTGACCCACGTCGATCGGACGGGACGTCCCCGCATGGTCGACGTCAGCGCCAAGCCCCCGACTGTCCGTCGCGCCGTCGCGGAGGCGTTCGTTTCGCTCTCGCCGGAGACGCTGAGCCTCGTCATCGACGGCCGCGCCGCCAAGGGCGACGTCCTGTCCGTCGCCGAGCTCGCGGGCGTGATGGGCGGCAAGCGGACGTCCGACCTGATCCCGCTGTGCCACCCGCTTCCGCTGACCGATCTCCTGGTCACCGTCACGCCGGATCGCGTCGCGGGCGGCCTGCGGATCCGCGCCGAGGCCGCGACGATCGGCCCGACCGGCGTCGAGATGGAGGCGCTGACCGCGGCCTCGATCGCCGCCCTCACCGCCTACGACATGGTCAAGGGCGTCGAGCGCGGGGTCGAGGTCCGGTTCGTCCGGCTCGTCTCGAAGACGGGCGGGAAGAGCGGCGACTGGCATCGACCGCCCGACGGC
>DATLYV010000051.1:0-11122 GCA_035574535.1 Binatia bacterium | reverse complement strand
GCCGGCGACAGCCGCACCGAGGCCATCCGCGCCCTCCGACGGCGGATCAGTGACGAGGTGTTCCGACGGCTGCGCGCCGACGAGAGCGCCACGATCGCTGGTCTGGCGGTCGCGGCTTGACATAGGAGAAACCCGTGGCCGGCGACGCGACCTACCGCCTGACCGAGGAGCAGGTCCTCCTGCGCGACACCATCCGGCGGCTGGCCGAGGAGAAGATCGCGCCCCGCGCTCCCGAGATCGACCGGACGGCCCAGTTCCCCGACGACATCCGCCAGCTCCTTGCCCAGCACGACATCCTGGCCCTGCCGTTCCCGGAGGCCTACGGCGGCGTCGGCGCGGACCTCCTGACGCAGTGCATCGCGATCGAGGAGATCGCCCGCGCGGACGCGACCTCCAGCCTGATCCTGTCCGTCCAGGCCCTCGGCGCCCTGCCGATCCTCCTCGGCGGAACGGACGAGCAGAAGCAGCGATTCCTGCCACCGCTCGCGTCGGGGGAGAAGCTGATCGCCTTCGCGCTCACGGAGCCCGAGGCCGGCTCGGACGCCGCCGCGGCCCGCACGAGGGCCGTTCGCGACGGCGACGACTACGTCCTCGACGGCGGAAAGCGATTTATCACCCACGGCAGCGTTGCGGGCGTCGTGACGGTCTTCGCGGTGACGGACCCCGACGCGCCGCGCCACCAGCGCCTCAGCTGCTTCGCGGTCGAGGTGCCGACGCCCGGCTTCTCCGTCGAGCGCCTCGAGCACAAGCTCGGAATCCGCGGCAGCCCCACGGCGGAGCTCACGTTCGACGGCGTCCGCGTCCCGGCCGCGAACCGCATCGGCGAGGAGGGCGACGGCTGGAAGCTCGCGATGGCGACCTTCGACCGGTCGAGGCCCGGGATCGCGGCCCAGGCGGTCGGGATCGCGCAGGGCGCGCTCGACGTGGCCGTCCAGTACGCCCGCGAGCGCAAGCAGTTCGGCCAGCGGATCGGCGAGCTCCAGATGGTCCAGGCGATGCTCGCGGACATGGACGCGAAGGTCGAGTCGGCCCGGCAGCTGACCTACAAGGCCTGCGTCGAGATCGAGGCGGGGGCGCGCGACGCGGCGCGCTGGGCCTCGCTCGCGAAGCTCGTGGCCGGCGACAACGCGATGGCCGTCACGACGGACGCGGTGCAGGTGCTCGGCGGCTACGGCTACACCGACGACTACCCGGTCGAGCGGATGATGCGCGACGCCAAGATCACGCAGCTCTACGAGGGCACCCAGCAGGTCCAGCGGCTGGTGATCGCGCGCTCGCTCCTCGGCAAGCTCTCCTAGCGGCGAGCCGACGCTCGAACGGGTCGCCGGCGCGTTGCACCGGGGCACATAGCCCGATCGAGTGCAAGACACAGATTCGGAACCTGGGGTAGGGTCCCCGCTGCACGTCGCTCACCCGTGCACGGTCGCAGGCCGCACCTCTCGCGAAGTCCCGGAGCTTCATTGCCCGTTCCTGTCCGCCCGTCCCAGGGGCGGCCCCACCCCTCCCACGCGTTCCCTGTTGTGCGCTTCGCGCTCCTCGCGCTGCTGGCACTCCTTGCCGCCCCAACCGCGGCGCTCGGCGAGGACGGCACCGCCCCGAGCGAGCCGCCCGAGCCCCGGGTGATGGAGCCGGGCGCCGCGTCCGGCTACCGCCTCCCGTTCGACGCCGGGATGGAGGTCCCGATTGCGCAGGGCTGGTATACCACCTACAGCCACAACGGCCGATCCGGCTACGCGTACGACTTCGGACTGTACCGCTGGACACCCGTCCGGGCGGCGGCATCCGGCGTGGTGGCCTTCACGCACGAGGGCGAGCGTGCCTGCGGCGGGCCCGAGCTCATGAACCAGGCAAACTACGTGACGATCGACCACCCGGACGGGAGCGCGACCCTGTACGCGCACCTGGCGACGGTCGACGTCGAGGTCGGGGACGTCGTGTCCGCCGGCCAGGTCATCGGCCGATCCGGCGACACCGGTTACACGAGCTGCCTGCCGCACCTCCACTTCGCGCGGCAGTACCAGGGCGCGGGCGTGACGCGCTCGATCCCGGTCTACTTCCAGGGCTACGAGAACGCCGTCTTCCACTCGGGCCAGGTCGTGACCTCGAAGCCTGGCTGCCAGAAGGCGCACGCCGCGGCGGCCGAGGAGGACGCAGCCACGACCGGATTCTGCGCCACGTACTTCGCCGGCGCGTTCGCGGGCCCGGCGCTGTTCTCGCGCCCCGAGGCGGCCATCGACGTCGACCTCGGCGAGAAGGCCATCGGCGGCTACTGGCTCGACGAGCCGGGCCCGTACTCCGCTCGCTGGGTGGGCCAGTTCTCCTTCGCCCCGTGGTGGTACATGTTCCGGGTCGAGGGCACCGGCGCCGTCCGGCTCAAGATCGACGGCGTGACGATGCTCGAGGACTGGACGGACGCGGAGCGCCGCCGCGCGGTCGATGTCCGGCTCCGGATGTGGCCGGGGGTCCACCTGGTCGAGGTCGAGCACGTCGGCACCGCGGAAAACGATCGTCTGCAGGTCGACTGGAGCCCGCTGCTCATCGACCGCTGACGTCGCGGCGCGGGATCGCCGGCTGACGCGGGCGTCGAGTCCCGCCGCGCCGCTACCCTTGCGGCCGTGAAGATCGTCGTCCTCACCAAGCCCGTCCCCGACCCCGCCGCGGCCGCGGAGCGCCTCGGGCCGGACGGTCGACTCGACCGGTCCGCGTCACCCTCCGTCATCAACGGCAACGACGAGTACGCGCTCGAGGCGGCCCTGAAGCTCGTCGAAGCCGCCGGCGACGGCGAGGTCATCCTCGTCTCGATGGCGCCCCCGAACGGCATCGAGACGATGCGCAAGGGCCTCGCCATGGGCGCGCACCGCGGCGTCCTCGTCACCGACCCGGCGCTCGCGGGCTCGGACTATGGCTCGACGGTTGCCGCGCTCGTGGCGGCCCTCCGCCAGCTCGAGTACGACCTCGTGTTCGCGGGCTTCGACACGTCCGACGGGGTGGGTGGCGTGATCGGCGCGGCGGTGGCGACGAAGCTCGGGCTGCCGTACCTCTCGTCGGCGGCCAGGATCGAGCCCGACACGGCGTCCGGGACGGTCCGGGTCCGTCGGATCAGCCCGACCGGCTTCGACGTTCTCGAAGCGCCGATGCCGGCACTCGTCGTCGGGACGCAGCTGCTCGGCGAGCCGCGCTACCCGTCGCTCAAGGGGATCATGGCCGCCCGGTCGAAAGAGATCGTCACGAAGTCGCTGGCCGACCTCGGGCTGGACGGCGGCTCGATCGGCGGCGCGGCAGCTCGGACGACGGTCACGGGGCAGGAGAAGCCGCCGGCGCGGGGCGCGACCAAGGTGGTCCGGGGCACGCCCGAGGAGGGCGCGAAGGCGATCGTCGAGCTGCTGGCCGCGCGGAGGCTGATCTGATGGCCGGCACGATCTGGGTGGTCGGCGAGGTCGGGGCCGACGGCTCCCTCGCGAAGCTCTCGATCGAGGTCGCGACGCTCGCCCGCTCGCTGGCCGAGGCGGCCGGCGGCGACGCGGCGGGAATCGTCGTGGCCGCGGATCCTTCCGGGGCCGCGGCGGAGCTCGCGCGGTACCTGCCGCGGGTCGTCGCCGTCGCCGAGCCGGCAGCCGATGGCCACGCCTGGGCCCAGGTCGCGGCGCAGCGGGCAGCGGCAATTCTCGCCGCCGAGTCGCCCGCTGCCGTCCTGACCGGTGCCGGCCCGGACGGCCGGGACGTCGCGGGGACCCTCATGGCCCTGCTCGATCGCCCGGCTCTCGTCAACGCGACCGCCGTGACCTGGGAGGGTGGCGGCCCGTCAGTCCAGATGAGCGTCTTCGGCGGCAAGCTCGTGACGACCTCGACGTTCACGGACGGGGCGTGGGGGATCGTGACGGTCCGCCCCAACGTCGTGACCGCCGAGCCGGCCGCGACACCCGGGGCAGTGGAGATTCGCGCTCCCGAGGCCGACTTCCCGCTGCCGCTCGTCAAGGTCGTCGACCGCATCGAGGAGGCCGCCGCGGCGCTCCCGATCGAGGAGGCCCGCGTGATCGTCGCGGGCGGCCGCGGCGTCGGCGGGCCAGAGGGCTTCCAGCTGGTCCAGCAGATCGCGGACGCGCTCGGCGGCGCCGTCGGCGCGACGAGGGCCGCCGTGGACTCCGGCTGGATCCCGTATGCCCAGCAGATCGGCCAGACCGGCAAGATCGTGAAGCCGCAGCTGTACCTCGCGCTCGGCATCTCCGGCGCGATCCAGCACAAGGTCGGCATGCAGACCGCGGGCACGATCATCGGCATCAATCGCGACCCCGACGCGCCGATCACGGAGTTCGCCGACCTCGTCGTTGTCGGCGACCTCTTCGAGGTCGGCAAGGCCCTGCTCGAGGAGCTCGGCAGGCGGGCCTAGGGCCCATGGACACGCGTCGAGTCGATGAACGGCGCGATGGCGACCCGGAGCCCGCCGACGTTCGACCCACCGCGGACGCGGCGTTCGTCGCGCGCGGCCGCATCGACCGGTCGCCATCGGCGAGGCGGGCACAGCTCGTTGCGATCGGGACGGTCATCGCGATCGGCGGCGCGATCCTGGTCGCGAGCGGGAACCCCGGTCGGACGCCGAACGCCTCGCCGGGCCCCGGAGCGACCGTGCCCGTCGCCGTGGCGACCCCGGCACCGTCGCGCGCGCCGTGGACCTGGGACCCCATCGAGCTCCGCGGCTACGGCCGAGGCGCGACCGTCGAGGGGCTCTGGGTCGTCGGAGACCGCTTCGCGGCCGAGGTCGAGACCGACGACGGGCCGGACGGCGGCCCGTACGGCCCGGTGGCCTCGGCCCTCCTGACCTCGACCGACGGCCGCAACTGGGAGCAGTTCGAGCTCCCGGTGCCGGGCTTTCTCGTCGAGGCTGGCGTCGTCGTGGATGGCCGCCTGGTCGTCTACGGCCACGACGGCACGCCCGAGGCGCGGTGGCAGGCCTGGTCGACCGTCGACGGCGAGTGGCGCCGGGAGCCCGACCCCGTCGGCCTCGCGATCGGTCCGGCGCGGGTCGAGGCGCTGGCCTGGGGCGGCTGCCACGGCGACGCGCCATGCGCCGGGTACGTGGCCGGCGTGACGGAGGACGTCAGTTCGGCGTTCGAGGAGCTCCGCATCTCCGAGGACGGCATCAGCTGGTGGGTGCCCGAGGTCGAGGACATCGGACCGTACTCGGTCCGCGGCGTCGTCTGGCAGGGTGGGCGCTGGCACGCGCTCGTGGTGCAGCGGTCGACGCCGCCGGGCAGCACGATCACCGGGGTCCTGACGTCAACCGACCTGCAGACGTGGGAGTGGGCTGAGATCGCGGCGCTTGCGGGCGGCGGACGCGGCATCGCCGCCAGCGAGGACCGGGTCGTCATCGTGGGCGCCGAGGAAATGCGCGGCGTCCGAAGCCCGCGCGCCTGGCTGTGGGACGGCACGACCTGGGAGCTCGTCGCCCCGGACGTGCTGCCCGGACGCCAGCCGACGGGCGCGGAGCTCGTGCTCAGCACGGAGCCTGGATTCGTGTCGCTGAGCGCCTTCAACGGCGACGCCTGGCTCGCCATCCCGGGCCTCGGCTGGCAGGGCCGTGTCGTCATCGAGGCCACACCCGGCGATGCGGTCCGGACGTTGGTAACGAACGGCGAGGTCATCGTGGCCGGTGGGCGCTCCGCGGCCGGACGACCGACGTTCTGGACCGGCGACCTGGACGCCCTCTTCGAGGGGCTGCCCAGAGACGCAGCCGCGGGGACCCAGATGTAGTGGTATGATCTCGCCACACCACAACGGATAGTGGTCCAGGGAGGTCCCGTACCGAATGCGATGTCCCGTCTGCGGTGAGCGAGACACCCGGGTCGTCGACTCGCGCGACCTGGACGAGGGCGTGACGATCCGCCGGCGCCGCGAGTGCGCGGCGTGCAGCACGCGATTCACCACGTACGAGCGGGTCGAGGCCGCGCGTCTTCTGGTCGTCAAGCGCGATGGCACGCGGCAGGAGTTCGACCGCGACAAGCTCGCCAACGGCCTGCGCAAGGCGCTGACGCGCCGGCCGGTGCCCGATGGCGCGGCCGAGCAGGCGGCGGACGAGATCGAGGCCCAGCTGCGCGGCGAGGGCATGACCGAGGTCAGGTCGGCCCGGATCGGGCAGCTCGCGATGGAGAAGCTGCGCGAGCTCGACCAGATCGCCTACATCCGGTTCGCCAGCGTGTACCAGAGCTTCGAGGGCATCGAGGACCTCAAGCGCGAGGTCGACGCGCTTTTCGAGGGCGGCGCGGGCGACGTCGTCGCGATCGACGTTCGAGGCAAGCGCAAGCTCGACTGACCCTCGATCGCTGCTCCACGACGGCTCGACCGCGGGCGGTGGTCCAGGTCCTACGCGGGCGTGAGAATCGCTGCGGCCTCGCGGGCGCAGCGGAGGATCGCCTCCACCGAGACGTCGGCGTCCGCCTCGGTCGTGGACCAGTTCGAGACCGAGATGCGCATCGCAGCCATGCCGTGCCAGGTCGTCCCGCCGAGCCAGCACGTGCCGTCGGCCTGGACCGCGGCGACGACCTTGCGGGTGAAGTCGTCGACCGCCGCGTCGGGTGACGCGCCCGCCCCGGCGGGCGCGCCCGGCGGCGAGAACCGCACGAGCACCTGGTTGAGCACGACGTCGTTGAGGATCGTCACGCCATCGGCCCCGCGGAGGCCATCGGCCATCCGTCGGGCGAGCCGGCAGCACCGGTCGATCATCTCGGTGAGCCCGCTCCGTCCCAGCGACCGCAGCGCCGCGAAGACGGCAAAGCCGCGGCCGCGGCGCGACGACTCCGGCACCCAGTTGTAGGGGTCGCGCTCCGCGCCCGCCGTCTCGACGTAGTACGCCGCCCCGAGCGTCATCGCGGCGTGGTGCGGCGCCGGATCCCGGCAGATCACGATCCCCGAGTCGTACGGCACGTTCAGCCACTTGTGGGCATCGGTCGTCCACGAATCGGCCGCCTCGACGCCGGTCAGCAGCTCGCCCAGCGAGGGCACGACGGCCGCCCAGAGCCCGAACGCTCCGTCGACGTGCAGCCAGGCGTTCGGCCTCGCCCGGACGGCCGCGGCGATCTCCGCGAGCGGGTCGAAGGCGCCGGTGTTCACGTTGCCGGCCTGGGCGCAGACGATCATCGGGCCGTCCAGGCGGGCGAGCGTCTCGCGCAGCGCGTCCGCGCGCATCCGGCCGTGCGCGTCCGTCGGGACGCGATGCACCCGCGAGCGCCCGAGACCGAGCATCTGCAGCGACGCGAAGATCGTCACGTGGCTCTCGTCGCTGACGACGACCTCGATCGGCGGCGCGCCGACGTAGCCGTTGTCCTCGACGTTCCAGCCCGCCCGCTCCAGGACCGCGTGCCGTGCCGCCGCGAGCGCCGTGAAGCTGGCCATCGTCGCGCCGGTCGTGAACCCGACGCTCGAGCCTCTCGGCAGTCCGAACAGCTCGACCAGCCAGTCCGCGGCCACCTCCTCCGCGACCGCCGCCGCCGGCGACAAGACGTACAGCCCGGTGTTCTGGTCCCAGGTGCTCGTCAGCCAGTCGGCCGCGAGCGCGGCGGGCAGCGACCCGCCGACGACGAACCCGAAGTAGCGCGGGCCGGCGCTCCCGACGATGCCCGGCTCCGCGGCGCGGTACAGGCCCTCGATGACGTCGATCGGGGCCTGCGGCGCGTCGGGGATCGGGCCGCCCATCACCGCCCGCAACTGCTCGAGGTCGACCGGTCGACCGACGGGCCGCGTCGCAAGTCGATCGAGGAAGTCGTTCGCCAGCGCTGCGGTTCGCTCGAGCAGGGCCCGTCGGTCGTCCACGGGCGGCACTGTAGCGCCTCTCTCTGCGACGGAGCGTCCGCACTCTCGAGGTTCGGAGCCGCCAGAATTGGCATGTGATCGACGAGCGAGCTTCAGGAGTCCTGCCCCGGCAGACGCTGCGGCAGGCCGTCGATCTGGGCTGGATCGTCTCCAACGCCGACACCCCGGACAGGAACTTTCAGCCCGCCAGTCTCGATCTGACGGTCGGTCCCGTCGCCTACAGGCTGCAATCGAGCTTCCTGCCTGGCTCCATGACCGTCCGCGAGAAGCTGCGCGACTACGTCATGGACGAGATCGATCTGACGGCGGGTGGCGTCCTGGAGCGTGGCCGACCATATCTGATTCCGCTCCAGGAACGACTCCGGCTCCCGGAGTTCGTGCGAGCCCGGGCCAATCCGCGCTCGTCGACCGGACGCCTCGACGTGTTCACGAGACTCATCGTCGATCGCGGGCAGCGCTTCGATGAGGTGAAGCTGGGGTACCAGGGCGAGCTGTTCCTCGAGGTCGTCTCCCGGTCATTCACGATCAAGCTCCGCCAGGGCTACACGCTGAACCAACTCCGCTTGATCGTCGGAGCGCCGCGCGTCAGCGATGCCGAGCTCTACGAGATCAGTCAGCGGGAGCACCTCGTCTTCGGACCCCGCACCGTCAGTCCCGGTGAAACGGCCCCCGTGCATGACGGGATCTTCCTCAGCGTCGACCTCTCCCGCTCCCGCAACCTCCAGTACGTCGGATACAAGGCGAAGAAGAGCAGCGCCCTGCTCGACCTCTCCGTGACGGGGAAGTACAAGATCGCCGACTTCTGGGACCGAATCGGTCTGGATCGTCGGGGTCGCCTGATCCTCGAACCCGAGGAGTTCTACCTGCTCGTCTCACGGGAGCGGGTGCGGATTCCCCTGGAGCTGGCGGCGGAAATGGCCGCCTACGACCCGACCAGCGGGGAGCTTCGGACGCACTACGCCGGCTTCTTCGACCCGGGGTTCGGCGTCGTGCCGCCGGATCAGCGCCAGGGAACCGCCGCGGTCCTCGAGGTTCGTGCCCATGACGTCGCCTTCGCGCTCGAGCACGGCCAGCGTCTCTGCAAGCTCACCTTCGAGCGGATGTTGTCCGCGCCCGACAAGGCCTACGGCCAGGACCTCGGCTCTCGATACCAGCGGCAGTATCTCGCGGTGGGACGGCAGTTCGTCCCCGACCCACCCAGCCGGATGGAAGCCGAGCACAATCCGGAGCTCTTCGGCGAAGAGCCGCTGAAGCTGGAGCTGATCGAAGGCGAGCCCGACGCCCTGGTCATGCCGCTGGAGCTGAGCACCTGAATTGGACCCGCAGCTGGACTGGTCGACGGAGCTCGGGGGCGGGACGCGCGTCTCGCTCGTGCAGGCGGGCACGTTCCGGTCGGACGCGGGCGCGCTGTTCGGGCCCGTGCCGCGGATCCTGTGGGACAGGCTCGTGACCGGGGAGATCGACCACGATCACCGGCTGCTCCAGGCGCTGAACTGCCTGGTCGTGGAGACGCCGGCGGGGCGCGTGTTGATCGAGACGGGCATCGGCGAGCGTGTCAGCGACAAGGTCCGCGAGATGCGCCGCTACGAGGGTCGGCCGATCGTCGCCGCGATGGAGGCGGCCGGGTTCGAGCCCGGATCGATCGACGTGGTCGTCATGAGCCACCTGCACTTCGACCACGCGGGTGGGCTGCTGCGGGCCGACGGGTCGAAGGCGTTCCCGCGGGCGCGCATCGTCGCCCAGCGGGCAGAGTGGGAGATCGCGCTGGACGACAACAGCCGCATCGTCGCCTCGTACGACCAGCCGGAGCTGCGCCTCGTGCGCGAGTGGGGGAGCGAGGGCGCGGTCGACGGGGAGGTCGAGCTGCTGCCGGGCGTGTCGGTGATCCGGACGGGTGGGCATTCCAAGGGCCACCAGGCCGTCGTCGTGCGCGGCTCCGGGCCCGGCGCGCGGACGCTGGCGTTCTTCGGCGACCTGGGGATGCGGCCGTGGAGCGCGAACCCGCGCTGGGTGACGGCGTTCGACGACTTCCCGCTCGATTCGGTCGAGGTCAAGGGCGAGCTGTTCCGGCGGGCTGTCGAGGAGGACTGGCTGATCGCGCTCAGTCATGAGCCGCTGACGCCGATTGGGCGCCTCTCGCCGGATCGCGACCGGTACCGGTTCGAACCCGTCTGATGCGGCACCCGCTGGCGGTCCGCCTGGCGGCCACGGCCGTCGATGCACCGCTGGCGGTGCAGACGAGACGAGATGGTCACCCGATGCGATCTCGCGGTGCCCGCCGCTGAACCCGATCCGCGTCGAGGTGGCGCCAACGACGTCGAGATGCACCGGCCGTGGTGCAGGCCTGCCGACTTCGGGGTGTCATCAGGCGGCGGGCGCGACGCGGGCCGCACGTCGTCGCGTTTGCACCGTGGGCAGTGCAGAACCCGGCCACCGGCGTGGGGGGACGAACAGCGAGGGGCGCCAGGAACCTAGCCCGGTGTGTTCTCCGGGTGCGGCGTGACCGGGAAGCCGGGTGGCAGCGTGGGTCCGGGCGTCGGCGTCGCGGTCGATGGTGGAGCGGAGGGCACAGGCGTGGGTGCCGCGGCGGACGGAGCCGGTGACGGCGAGGGGGTCGCCGGGATCGGCAGCAGCGGTTCGAGCAGCGCGATCGCGCGGTCCTCCGAGATCGGGCCGTTGATGATCTGACGGATGCGGCCGTCCGTGTCCAGGAAGAACTGCGTCGGCAGCGCGAAGCCGCGGTAGAGGTGGAAGAATTCCCCGGTGACGTCGGCGCCGATGGTGTACTCGAGTTCGTAGCGTGCGGCGTAGTCGCGGCCCGCCTGGACCGTCTGCTGGACCTGGATCGCGACGATCTGGAGGCCGCGGTCGCGGTAGCGCTGGTCCATCGCGCGGATGACCGGCGTCTCGAACTGGCAGGGCGGGCACCACGAGGCCCAGAAGTTGATCCAGACGACCTTGCCGCGGAGGTCCGCGAGGCGGATCGGGTTGCCGTCGAGGTCGGTGAGCTGGAGACGGCCGCCGTCCCTCTCGACCTCGAGCTCGGGGGCCAGGTCGCCGACTCGGAGGCCCGGCACCGGCGACCCGAGCAGGAACGCCGACGGCTCGGGGACGGGCAGGGTCGGGGCGAGGTTGGCAATCGGGACGGTCGCGAGCGTCAGCGCGATCGCCGTGCCCATGACGACCAGCGTCGCGAGCGTGACCTGGCGGAGGCTGAACGGGCCGACGCCGCGGCGCCGCTGGACCGGCGGTCGGGCCGGCGCCGGCGCGGGCTCGCCGGCCGATGCCGGATCGGCGGCCGATGCCGGATCGGCGGCCG
>DATLYV010000050.1:0-3893 GCA_035574535.1 Binatia bacterium | reverse complement strand
GCCGGACGATCCGAAGCGCCCGCCGCTCTCGACGGTCACGCTGGCCGTGCGCGCCGACACGGACGCCACCGAGCGGCTGATCGCCGAGGTCGAGGGCCGGCCGCTGTTCGTGGGCGACGACCTCAACCTGCTCGGCGACCTGGCCTCGCTCACGGCCCACGCGATCGATCGCGAGGAGATGCTTATCGGGCTCGGCGAGGCCCGCCGCGAGGCCGAGGAGTCGCGCACGCTCCGCGCGAGCGAGGCCCGCTTCCGCGCCCTCCTCGAGGCCGACCCGAACCCGATCTTGGCCCTCGACGACGAGGGCCGCGTCACGTGGGCCACGCGCCAGGCCGGCGAGCTCTTCGGCGGGCCGGTCCAGCGGCTGATCGGGATGCCACTCGGCGACCTCGTGGCGATGACCAAGGACGAGACCCCGACCGGGCTGGGCGACCGACCCGTGTACCGCTCCGAGACGACCGGGCGGCGCCTCGACGGCACCCACTTCCCGGCCGAGATCGCGCGCAGCACCTACGAGCTGGATGGCCGACCGTTCCAGGTCGCGGTCATCTCCGACGTCACGTGGCGCCACGAGGCCGACCAGATCCGCGACCGCTTCCTGGGCGTCCTCTCGCACGAGCTGCGGACGCCAGTCACGTCGATCTATGGCGGCACGCAGCTGCTCCTCGGCCGCGGCGCCCGCCTCGACCCGGAGACGCGCAACGAGCTGCTCGTCGGGGTCGCCGCTGAGGCGGAGCGCTTGCAGCGGATGATCGAGAACCTCGTCGCGATGGCCCGGATCGAGCGCGGCGGCGAGTTCGGGGGCGTCCGGCCCGTGCTGCTGGAGCGGATCATCAAGCAGCTGGTCGAGCGCGAGAAGGCGCTCTGGCCCGAGGTCACGATCAAGTTCGTCTCGCCGGGGCCGGTCCAGATGGTCGCCGCGGACGAGGAGTACCTCGCGCAGATCATGCGCAACCTCCTGTCGAACGCGGCCAAGTACTCGGGCGCCGGCTCGACGGTCGAGGTCAGCCTCGAGGACAGCGACAACGAGGTGATCATCCGGGTCCGCGACGACGGCCCCGGAATCTCCGAGGAGGACGCCGACCGGCTGTTCGGGCTGTACTACCGCTCCGCATCGCAGGCCGCGATCGCGCCGGGCGCCGGGATCGGGCTGTTCGTCTGCCGGGAACTCGTCGCTGCGATGGGCGGCCGCATCTGGGCCCGCCCGCTCGAGGGCAAGGGCTCCGAGTTCGGGTTCACCATCCCCGCCTACGTCGACGAGCTCGACTTCGTCGCCCCCGACGACCACGTCCAGGTCTTCGAGCGCGTCCCTCCGGCACCCGCGAGCGGGAATGGTTCGGTCCCTGCAACGCCGCAGCCCGGGTCGACGAATGGCACGCCGGCGAACGGCACGCCAGCGAGCGCGCCCGCGACGGAACCGGCGAGCGCAGGTCCGGAGGAGGCGGCGGACGAAGCCGCCGCCGAGCCGGCGGACGCGAAGGAGCCCTCGACGGCCTGACGCGCCCGCGCCGTCAGAGCGGCTCGAACCTCGCCGTGAAGTGCCGCAGCGCGGGCGGCTGCTCGGCGATCCGGAAACCGCGCAGCTCCGACGCCCGTGAGGCGACCCAGCGGACCACCTCGATGACGTAGTCGACGTGGCTCTGCGTGTACGTCCGGCGCGGGATCGCCAGTCGAACGAGGTCCATCGCCGCCGGCGTCTCGGAGCCGTCCGGGTGCCGCCCAAACATCACCGTGCCGATCTCGCAGCCGCGGATGCCGCCCTCGCGGTACAGCGCGACGGCGAGCGCCTGTCCCGGATACTCGAGCGGCGGGACGTGCGGGAGCAGCGCGCGCGCGTCGAGGTAGACCGCGTGGCCGCCAAACGGCTTGACGAGCGGCACGCCGGCCGCGTCCAGCGCCTCGCCCAGGTACTCGATCGAGCGGACCCGGTACCGCAGGTAGTCCTCGTGGACGACCTCGCGCAGCCCCTGCGCGATCGCCTCGAGGTCCCGGCCCGCCAGGCCGCCGTAGGTCGGGAAGCCCTCGGTGAGGATCAGGAGGTTGCGGCAGCGCTCGGCGAGGGCGTCGTCGTGCATCGCCAGCCAGCCGCCGATGTTCGCGAGCCCGTCCTTCTTCGCGGACATCGTCATGCCGTCGGCGAGGGAGGCCATCTCGCGGACGATCTCGACGATCGAGCGATCCGCCTGCCCGGCCTCGCGGAGCTTGATGAACCAGGCGTTCTCCGCGAAGCGGCAGGCGTCGAGGAAGAGCGGGACGCCGTGCCGGTCGCAGACCGCGCGGACGGCCCGCAGGTTCTCGAGCGAGACGGGCTGGCCGCCGCCCGAGTTGTTCGTGACCGTGACGAACACGACGGGGACGTCGGGGGCGCGCTCGGCGAGGAGACGGTCGAGCGCCCCGACGTCCATGTTGCCCTTGAACGGGTGCAGCGCCGCCGGGTCGCGACCCTCCGGGATCACGAGGTCGATCGCCTCCGCGCCTGTCGCCTCGACGTTCGCCCGGGTCGTGTCGAAGTGGGTGTTGTTGGGCACGAGCCTGCCCGGCCCGCCGACGACGCTGAAGAGGATCTTCTCGGCCGCGCGGCCCTGGTGGGTGGGGATGACGTGCGTGAAGGGGAAGAGCCCCCGAACCGCGTCCAGGAACGTGAACCACGAGGGCGAGCCGGCGTAGCTCTCGTCGCCGTGCTGGATCGCGGCCCACTGGTCGCGGGACATCGCGCCGGTGCCAGAATCGGTCAGGAGATCGATCAGGACGTCGTCGGCGTGGAGGTTGAAGAGGTTGTACCCGGCCGCCTCGAGCGCCGCCTCGCGCTGCTCGACCGTCGTCAGGCGGATCGGCTCGACCGAATGGATCCGGAACGGCTCGATGATCGTCCGCCACCGCTCCATGGCGCCGAGGATAGGCGCCCGGACGCTCGTCGGCGGGCCCGTCGGCCCGACGTCAGTGGACGATGTAGTAGACGCCCCCGCCGGTGAAGCAGTGGTTCAGGAGGGTGCAGAGGCCCTTCGTCATGTCCCACGTCCGGCCGGCCACGTAGGGGCCGCGATCGACCACCCGGGTGGTCACGGTGACGCCGTTGTACCGGAAGGTCACCTTCGTGCCGCACGGCAGGGTCCGGTGGGCGACGCCGACGTCGTCGGGCTGGAGGCCGTCCGGGCCGAACATGCCGCAGGCGCCGCTGCGGCCCCAGAGGCCCGGCCCGTACCAGCTGATGTTGCTGTCGAGGCGCCAGGCGAGCTTGACGATCGCCTTCGGGTCGGGGAGGTTGACCACGGGCCGGGTCGAGACGGTGGCAACGTCGGACTGCGGCTCACGGAGCACACCTTCGGCGTCGAGGTTGCCGGCGGACCGGTACGCGGGGTCGAGGAGCGGCGTCGTCATCGACGTCTCCGCAACTCCGAGATCGACCAGTGTGAAGGCCGATGGATCGATGGTCTGGGTTGCGCTTGGGATGCGCGACCCGGCGACCGCGGGGACGACGACCGAGGCGAGCGCCGCGGTGAGCGCGGCGCGCGCGACGACTCTGGGGAGTCGCACGTCTGCGCGGACGATACCCGAAAACGGCTTGCGGCGGGGGCGTGGGCCGCCGCGCGGACGACTTGCAACGTGGTTGCAGCGCCGGCGCAGCCGTGGTGATACGGGCTCGCGAGGTACCCGTAGCGGCTCCTGGAGCCGAGGCGCCGGTCGAGGCCGTCGTGCCGCTGGGCGCGGCCGGGGAGCGCGGGTTCGACCTCCGGGCAGTGCTCGGGCTGCACGTCCGCGGCGCCGGCGACCCGACGATGCGGGTCGCGGCCGCGGGGGCGATCCGGGCCACCCGGACGGCCGACGGCCCGGCGACGCTGGAGCTGCGGCTCAGCGGCTCCGCGGTGCTCGCACGGGCGTGGGGGCCGGGCGCC
>DATLYV010000049.1:0-20232 GCA_035574535.1 Binatia bacterium | reverse complement strand
TCTGGACACCGGTGAGGCGGAGCCGCGCCCGATCGGTCGTCGGTTCCAGCAGGGCGCGGATCGCGCGGGCGACCTGGGCCTCGTTGAGGTTGCGCCGGATCCGGGCCCGTTCCACGATGCTGACCTGGCCGTTCTCCTCCGAGACCACCACGACGATGGCGTCGGTCTGCTCGGTCGTCCCGAGCGCCGCCCGGTGGCGCGTGCCGAAGCGCTCGGACAGCAGCGTCGTCTCGCCGAGCGGCAGGACGGCCCCGGCCGCGAGGATCCGCGACCCGCGGATGATCACGGCGCCATCGTGGAGCGGCGAGCGCGGCGAGAAGATCGTCCGAAGCAGGTCGGAGGACAGGTCGCCGTGGATCATCACGCCGGTCTCGGCGATCTGCTCGAGGCCCGTCTCGCGCTCGATCACGATCAGCGCGCCGTGGCCCTCGGCGGACAGGACGCTCGCCGCTCGGGCGACCTCGGTCGCGACCTGGTCGACGCGGCGGCTTTCCGCCGACACGAGCCAGCCGAGCGAGCCGACCCGCCCGATCCGGTCGAGCGCACGCCGCAGCTCCGGCTGGAAGATCACCACGAGCGCGAACAGGCCCACGACCGCCCCGGTCTCGAGGATCTGGGTGAGCAACGGCAGGCGCAGCAGCCGCGCGGCGAAGTAGACCGCGAACAGGACGGTGACGCCGATGACGAGGCGCACCGCGCTGGTGCCCTGGATCAGGCTGAAGAGCCAATAGATGAGGAGCGCGGTGATCCCGATGTCGAGCAGCGAGGTGAGCCGAACCTGATCGAGGATCGACTCCAGAAGCTGCGGCATCGTCGGCGAGTGTACCGCGCGCCACCTGGCCCCCGATCGGGCGGGGGCGGTTGCCAGCCGGAATCAGGCCGGCACGCCGTGCCGGGCTCGCGACCCCTCAGCGGCCCGCCGGCGTGGCGGACTCGTCGTCGCGGAGCCGCTCGGACGCGAGGCCCTGGACGTCCGCTGCGGCCTGGGTGTCGCCGGTCAGCGTCGTCAGCCGGACGAGCAGGTCGAGCTTCTCCTTGGCGATGGCGGTCCAGCCTCGGTCGAACTGGAGGTTCGCGATCGCGAGGTGGACGCGCGAGTCGCCCGGCGCGATCGACAGGAGGTTCAGGCAGACGTCGAGGGCGGCGTCGATGCGGCCGGCCTCGCGGTGGACGCGGACCGCGGTGAGCATGAGGTCGCGCGCCGCGTCGACCTCGCCGGCGTCGAGGACCAGGGCGGCCTCCGCGAGGAGCTCCTCCGGGTCCGGCAACGGCCCCTCGAGCGGCGGCGGGGGCGGCGACGGCAGGTCGATACCCGGCCACGATGTCGCGTCGGCCTCGGCCGCCGCGGCCTCGGCCGCCGCGGCCTCGGCGTCGCCGGACGCGCCGGTCTCGGCAGCCGTCCCGGCGGCGTCCTCGGGTGCCCCGGCCTCCTCAGCATCGCCCGACGACAGCTCGGCCTCCACCGAGCCCGCAAGCGCCTCCGCGTCCGCCGTCGGGGATTCCTCCTCCACCGCCATCCCGGCCCGCAGGGCCTCGAGGGCGTCGTACGCGCCGAGGTCGACGTGCGCCTCGGTCTCGGGCTGCGGCTCGGCGGACTCGGCCTCGGCCTCGGCGACCCGGTCGCGCATGGCCGCGAACGCGGCATCCATCCCGGCGTCGTCGTCAGCCGGCGTCTCGGCGGGAACCTCGGCCGGCTCCTGTGCGACTTGCGCCTCGGACGCCGCCTCGACAGCGCCATCTCCGGCATCGGCAACGTGGCCCGCCGCGGCGCGAAGACGAGAAACCAGCGCCTCGCGCGCGGAGGTCGGCTCCAGCTCGACGGCCCGTCGCGCCGCCTCGGCTGCGTCGCCCGCCCGCCCCGCGACGTCGAGCACGAAGGCCAGCCGTTCGAAGTCGGCCGCCGCGCCCGAGGCCAGGCCTCGGTCTGCCCGCGCGGTCGCCCGCGCGCGCAGGGACGCTTCGTCGTCGGGGGCCAGCTCGAGCGCCCTGTCGAACGCCTCCGCCGCCTCCTCCCAGCGGTCGAGGCGGTGGAGAACCGTGCCGCGGCTCGCGTTGGGCAGCGGCCGACTCGGAACCAGGCGGGCGGCCTCGTCGTAGGCCGCGAGGGCGTCCTCGAGCTCGCCTGCGAGCGCCGCGAGGTGGCCGCGCCGGAGCGCCGCCTTGTACTGCTCGAAGAGGCTGCTGGTCACGCTGCCGAGCCTACCGCGCGGATCGCGGGAACGGCCGGCGCCCGAAGTACGGGTCGGCTAGCGCTTCGTGTACTGCGGCGCCTTGCGCGCCCGCTTCAGGCCGTACTTCTTGCGCTCCTTCATCCGAGGGTCGCGGGTCAGGAGGCCGGCCTGGCGGAGCGGCAGGCGGTGCGCCTCGGGGTCGAGCTCGAGCAGCGCCCGTGCGATGCCGTGCTTGACCGCGCCGGCCTGCCCGGTCACGCCGCCGCCTTGGACCTTGATCATCGCGTTGTAGCGGCCGTCCGTGTTCGTCACCCGGAACGGCAGGCGGATGTCCGCCTCCTCGATCGCCGCGCCGAAGTGCTCCGCGAGCGAGCGCCCGTTGATCACGATCTCGCCCTCGCCCGGCAGGAGCCGGACACGCGCGACGGCCGTCTTGCGCCGGCCAGTGCCGCTGGTGAAGGTCGGGGTCGTTGCCATGTCAAGAGCCTCCGTCAGGCAAGCGGCTCAGGCCGCTGGGCCTGATGGGGATGGTCGGAGCCGGCGTACACCTTCAGCTTGCGCAGCTGCTGGGCGCCCAGCCGGGTGTGCGGCAGCATGCCCTTGATCGCCCGGCGGATGACCTCCTCGGGCCGTCGCTCGAGAAGCTTGCCGAGCGACTCCTCCTTGAGGCCCTGCGGGTAGCCGCTGTGCCGGATGTACGTCTTGGAGTTCAGCTTGTCGGCGCTGACTCGGATCTTCCCGGCGTTCAGGACGATCACGTGGTCGCCGCCGTCGAGGTTTGGGGACCAGGTGGGCTTGTGCTTGCCCTCGAGGACGCGCGCGACCCGCGTGGCGAGGCGGCCGAGCGTCTCGCCCGTCGCGTCCACGACGAACCACTGGCGCTCGACCTCACCCTGTCGCGCGGTGTACGTCTTGTCGTTCATCGGTCCTCGTTTCCCGTTTCCTTCGTTGTCGGCCCGCTCCCGGCCCGCCGTCCCAGGACGACGCGTCGGAGGCAGAGCCCCCGGGCCGGCGCAGCGGCGCCGCCCAGTGCCGGCTTCCCGGCGGTCAGCAGCCCCGGCACCGCCGAGGCCTCGAGCTTCCCCTTCCCGACCGCGAGCAGGACCGCGACGATGCGTCGCACCATGCCGCGCAGGAAGGCGTCGGCCCGAACGTCGATCGTGATCATCGAGCCGTCTCGCCGGACCCGGATCCGATGGACGGTCCGGACCGGCTGCGGATCGACCCCGCCGAACGCCGAGAAATCGTGGCGGCCCTCGAAGGCCTCCGCGGCTCTCGCCATCGCGGCGACGTCCAGGCCCGTCCGCACCCAGAGCGCCGTGCGCTCCCGGAGCGGGCTCCGCGGCCCGTTCCAGATGGAGTAGCGGTACTCCCGGTAGCGGGCGGCGTAGCGGGGGTTGAACCCGGGTGGCACCCGGCGGAGGTCGCGAACCGCGACATCCGGCGGGAGCGAACCGTTGAGCGCGTCGGTGAGGGCCTCGGCCGAGAGGCGGCCCGGGTAGGTGAACGCGATCACCTGCCCCGTGGCATGCACCCCGGCGTCGGTCCGCCCCGCGCCCTGGACCACGACCCGTTTCCCGCCGGACAGGCGGGCGAGCGCGGCCTCGAGCTCTCCCTGGACGGTCCGGGCTCCCTCCTGGATCTGGAAGCCCGCGAACTCCGTGCCGTCATATTCGACCGTCGCTCTGTACCGCTTCGCGGCCGAGCCACGGGGCGCCCTCTCGGGCATCGCTTACACCAATTCGATCTGGACGATCTCGGCGGCATCACCGGCCCGTGGGCCGAGCTTGACGATCCGCGTGAAGCCCGACGAGCGATCGGCGTACTTGGGCGCGATCTCGTCGAACAGCTTGGTGACGACGAGCGGCTCGTTCGGGAACTGCGCCACGACGGTGCGCCGGGCCGACAGGTCGCCGCGCTTGGCGAGCGTGATCATCCGCTCGACGCGGCCCTGGACCTCCTTGGCCTTCGCCTCGGTGGTCTTGACCCGCTCGTAGCGCAGCACCGAGACCGTGAGGTTCCTGTACAGCGCCATGCGGGGGCCCATCTTCCGGCCGAGCTTGCGGCCGTCGATACGGTGCGCCATCGATCAGGCTTCCTCGTCGTCCTCGAAGGACGCGCCGTCCTCGCCGTCCTCGCCGTCGAAGTCCGAGGGCTCGGTCTCGGGGAGGATGAAGCCGCGCATCCGAAGGCGCTCCTTCATCTCATCGAGCGACTTCTTGCCGAAGTTGCGCATCCGGAGCAGGTCCTCGTCCTTGAGCTGGAGGAGCTGCCCGACCTTGACGATGTTGTTGCGCTTCAGCGAGTTGTAGGCCCGCATCGGCAGGTCGAGGTCCTCGATCGGCATGTCGAGCATGTTCGGCGGCAGCTGCGGCACGCCGGGGACGCCGCGGTCGGCAGTCATCTGGGCCTGGCCGATTGTCACGAACGGGCGGAACTGCTCGATCAGGATCGATGCGGCGCGGCTGAGCGCCTCCTCCGGCCCGATCGTGCCGTCCGTCTCGATCTCGATCGTCAGCTTGTCGAAGTTCGTGACCTGGCCGACGCGGGTGCTCTCGACCCAGTAGTTGACCTTGCGGACCGGCGTGAAGATCGCGTCGACCGCGATGACGCCGATCGGCAGGGCCTCGGTCCGCTCGACGCCGAGGTAGCCGACGCCGCGCTCGACCGTCATGTCCATGTCGATCGTCACGTCGTCGGAGTCGAGCGTCATGAGGACGAGGTCGCGGTTGACGATCTCGACGTCCGCCGACTCCATGATGTCGGCCGCGAGGACCGGGCCGGCGCCACTCTTGGTGAGCCGGACCTGGACCGGGTGGGTCGCGAAGCTCTTCATCCGGAGCCGCTTGACGTTCAGGACGATCTGGGTGACGTCCTCCTTGACCCCGGGGATCGTGGAGAACTCCTGGTAGACGTCCCGGATCTGGAGCGACGTGACCGCCGCGCCCTCGAGGGACGACAGGAGGACGCGCCGGAGCGCGTTGCCGAGCGTCACGCCATAGCCGGCCTGGAGAGGCCCGACCTCGTACTTGGCGTACGTGCCGGCGCCGCCCTCCTCGACGGGCTCGATCTGCGGGGTCTCGAGTTCGATCATGAGCGGGGCTACCTCGAGTAGTACTCGACCACGAGCTGCTCGGAGAGATCGAGCGGCATCTGGTCGCGGCGGGGGATGCTGACGACGGAGCCCGCCATGTTGGCTGCGTCCAGGCTCAGCCACTCGGGCGCCTGGTGCGAGCGCAGCGTCTCCTTGATGGTCTTGAAGGCCTCGCGATCGCGGCGGCTCTCGCGGACCTCGACCCGGTCGCCCGGCTTGAGGGCGTACGAGGCGATGTTCGTGGGGACGCCGTTCACGGCGAAGTGGCCGTGGGACACGAGCTGGCGGGCCATCGGCCGCGACGCGGCGAAGCCGAGCCGGAAGACGACGTTGTCCAGCCGGGTCTCGAGCGACTGGAGGAGCGCCTCGCCGGTGACGCCGGTATGGCTCTCCGCCTGGCGGTAGTAGTTGCGGAACTGCCGCTCGAGGACGCCGTAGACGCGGCGGACCTTCTGCTTCTCGCGCAGCTGGATGCCGAAGTCGCCCATCTTGCGGCGGCGGACGCCGTGCTGTCCGGGGGGCGTCGGGCGCCGCTCGAACGAACACTTCTTCGTGTAGCAGCGCGTGCCCTTCAGGAAGAGCTTGGCGCCCTCCCGGCGGCAGAGGCGGCAGACGGACTCGGTATAGCGGGCCACGGCTCAGACCCTCCGCCGCTTGGGTGGGCGGCAGCCGTTGTGCGGGATGGGCGTGACGTCGGTGATGGCGCTGACCTCCAGCCCCGCGGCCTGCAGCGAGCGGATCGCCTGCTCGCGCCCGGCGCCGGGGCCCTTGACGAAGACCTCGACCTGGCGCATCCCGTGCTCCATCGCCTTGCGCGCGGCGAGGTCGGCCGAGAGGGCCGCGGCGTACGGGGTGCTCTTGCGGGAGCCCTTGAAGCCGGCGACGCCGGCGGAGCCCCAGCTGATCACGGCGCCGTTGAGGTCCGTGATGGTGATGATCGTGTTGTTGAACGACGCCTGGATGTGGGCGTGGCCCTGCGGCACATTCTTCCGCTCGCGGCGGCGCTGCTTGGCCGCCTTCTTGCGTTCAGCCATGTCGGTTCGCTACCCCGCCCTACTTCGTGGCCTTGCGCCGAGCGCCGACCGTGCGCTTCGGGCCGCGCCGCTGGCGCGCGTTTGTCTTGGTCCGCTGGCCCCGGACCGGCAGGTTCCGGCGATGCCGGAGGCCGCGATAGGAGCCGATGTCCTGGAGTCGCTTGATGTTCGTCGCGACCTCGCGGCGCAGATCGCCCTCGACCTTGTAGCGCCGATCGATGAGCTCGCGGAGGCGGTTCACCTGGTCCTCGGTGAGATCGCGGACGCGGGTGTCCGGGTTGATGCTCGTCTGCGCGAGGACTCTCTGCGCGGTCGGCAGGCCGATGCCGTAGATGTAGGTCAGGGCGACCTCCACGCGCTTCTCGCGGGGGATGTCGACGCCGGCGATACGTGCCATCGGTCGCCTACCCCTGTCGCTGCTTGTGCTTGGGATTGGTGCAGATGACCATCACCGTGCCGTGGCGGCGGATGACCTTGCAGTTGTCGCAGCGGGCCTTGATGGAGGCTCTGACTTTCAACGGTTCCTCGTCGTTCCTGTCGTTCTCGTCGTGGTCGCCGCCCCGTTGCGGCCGGCCTCGACGAAGCCGGTCACTTCAGGCGGTACGTGATCCGACCGCGCGTCAGGTCGTAGGGCGAGAGCTCCACTCGGACGCGGTCGCCGGGCAGGATCCGGATGAAGTTCATCCGGAGCTTCCCGGAGATATGCGCCAGCACGCGGTGCCCGTTCTCCAGCTCAACCGCGAACATCGTGTTCGGCAACGGCTCGATCACCGTGCCTTCCACTTCGATCGCATCTCGTTTCGCCACGGGCGGTGCTGGGTCCCTTTCTCACACGGAATGCCGGCCCGGACGGGCCGACACACGAACGCGTAGCGTATCAGAAGACCGCGGATCGTGGCAATCTCGTGCCGCCGCCAGCTGGTCCCCGCCGGGCGTCGCCATGTGCTTCGCTTCGCTCCAGCCCAACGCTCCTTCGGTCGGGCACGTCCGCCCGCGACGGCGGCTCCTGCCGTTGCCCACCAGTCCCTCGAGCCAGCGCGGTCGCGAGTCGACCCGGGATGGGACGGCATCGCGCGCTTCGGCTCGATGGACTTGGGGTCCGGCCTGCTTCGTCAAACCCTCGTCAGGATCTGGGGGCCGTGCTCGGTGACGGCGATGGTGTGCTCGAAGTGGGCGGCCAGGGCGCCGTCGGTGGTGCTGACGGTCCAGCGGTCGGGCTCGATGTGGACGCCGCCGCTGCCGAGGGTGAACATCGGCTCGATCGCCAGGCAGGTGCCGGGCTTCAGCTCCTCGCCGCGGCGGCCGGTGCGGTAGTTCGGAACCTGCGGGTCCTCGTGCATCTTGGTGCCGATCCCGTGGCCGACGAACGGGCGGACGATCCCGTACCCGTGGGCCCGGCCGACGTCCTCGACCGCCGCCGAGATGTCTTCGATCCGCGCGCCCGGCTGGGCCGCGTTGATCCCGGCCATCATCGCGAGCTGGGTGGCCTCGACCAGCTTGCGCACCTCGTCCGGCACCTCGCCGACGATGAACGTCCGCGCCCCGTCGCCGTGCCAGCCGTCGAGGATCGCCCCGACGTCGACCGAGACGATCGAGCCCCCGCGGATCGTGCGGTCGCCCGGGATGCCGTGGACGACCTCGTTGTCGATCGAGATGCAGGTACTCGCGGGGAACGCGTCGGGCCCCTTGCCGTAGCGGCCGCCGCCGAGATAGCCCTTGAACGACGGGATCGCGCCGGCCGCGCGGATGTGCCGCTCGGCGATGCGGTCGAGGTGGGCGGTCGAGACGCCCGGCGCAAGCTCGGACTCGATGAGCGCGAGCACCTCGGCAACGATCCGGCCCGCCCGACGCATCTTCTCGATCTCGGCGGGCGACTTGCGCGTGATCACCGGACGTCAGGCCGGCTCGCGGACGGCCGTAAGCAACGCGGCAGCGACCGCGCCGATCGAGAACGTCCCGTCGATCGTCGTCAGCAGGCCGCGCCGGCGGTAGTGGTCGGCGACCTCGTTGAGCGGGCCGAGCTGCTGCTCCATGCGGGCGCGCACGGTGGCCTCCTCGTCGTCGGCGCGGTGGACGAGCTCGGAGCCGTCGATGTCGCAGACGCCGGGCGTGCGCGGCGGGTTGGTCCTCTCGTTGTAGACGTGGCCGGATTTGCACACGAGCCGGCCCGCGAAGCGCCCGATGAGCTCCTCGATCGGGACGTCGATCAGGATCGCCCGGTCGACGCGACTGCCGCTGGCCACGAGCGCTTCGTCGAGCGCCTCCGCCTGCGCGCGCGTGCGCGGGTAGCCGTCGAGGAGGGCACCGTTCACGGCGTCGGGCTGGCCGAGGCGGCCGAGGAACAGGCGCGCCATCGTCGCGTCGGGCACGAGTTCGCCCGCGCGCATGATCGCGTCGACCTCGCGGCCGACCTCGCTGCCGCTCGCGACCTCGGCCCGGAGCAGGTCGCCCGAGGCGAGGATCGGCACGCCGAGGCACGCCGACAGGATGGGCGCCTGGGTGCCCTTGCCGGCGCCGGGTGCTCCCAGCAGGACGATGACCGGCATCGGGCTAGCGGATGAACCCCTCGTAGTTGCGCATCATCAGCTGCGCCTCGATCTGCTTCATCGTCTCGACGACGACGGAGACCACGATCAGGAGGCCCGTGCCGCCGATCGCGAGGCTCTGGAGGCTCGGGTCGAGCACGCCCATGATCACCGGCGCCACGGCGACCGTGCCCAGGAACAGGGCGCCGGCGAGCGTGATGCGGCTGACCACGCGGGCGAGGTACTCCTGCGTCGGCCGGCCGGGTCGGATGCCCGGGATGAAACCGCCGTTCTTGCGGAGCTGCTCGGCCGTCTCGTCCGGCTTGAACGTGAAGGCCGTGTAGAAGTACGTGAAGCCGACGGTCAGCAGAAAGTAGATGATCGAGTACTGGATCGTGTTCGCGGCGAGGAAGCTGCCGACCGCGATCGCGACGTCGCGGACGATCTGGACCTCCGAGAACGAGAAGTAGGCCGCAAGCTGGCCCGGGAAGGCCAGGATGCTGATCGCGAAGATGATCGGGATCACGCCGGCGAGGTTGACCCGCAGCGGCAGAAACGTCTGGCCGCCCTGGTACATGCGCCGGCCGCGGACGCGGCTCGCGTACTGGATCGGGATGCGGCGCTGGCCCTCCTGGATGTAGATGATCACCGCGACCGCGACGATCGCGAGGACGCCGAAGAGGACGATGTCGCGCGGCGAGGGCGCGCTGAGCATCTGGATGAAGCCCGCCGGGGCCCGGCTGACGATACCGGCGAAGATGATGAAGCTGATGCCGTTGCCGATGCCCTTCTCGGTGATGAGCTCACCGAGCCACATCAGGAGGACGGCGCCGGCGGTCAGCGTGATCATCTGGACCCAGCTGAGCGCGATGCCCAGGCCGAAGCCGCCGATGATGACGTTCTGCGCGGCGAGGGCCGAGAGGATGCCGAAGGCCTGCAGGAGCGCCATCGGCACGGTCAGGTAGCGGGTGTACTGGTTCAGCTTCTGCCGGCCGTACTCGCCCTCGCGGCTCAGCGCCTGGAGCGACGGGATCACGCCCGACATCAGCTGCATGATGATCGAGGCGTTGATGTAGGGATTCATCGCCAGCCCGACGATCGACAGCTGCGACAGGCCGCCGCCGGCGAACAGGTCGAGGATCCCGAAGGCGCTGTTGTTGCGGAAGAAATCGGCCAGCGCCTGGCGGTCGATACCGGGGAGCGGCACCTGGGCCAAGATCCGGTAGACGATCAGGATCCCGAGGACGAAGAAGATCCGGCGCCGGATGTCCGGCGCCCGGAAGGCGTTGAGCAGCGACTCGAACACGCGCTACGCGTCCGCTTCGGCGCTGTCGGACTTGGGGGCGCGCGACTTGCGAGCCTTCGGCTTCGCCTCCTCGGCCGGCTCCTCCGAATCGGCCGCAACCTCCGGGGCCTCCTCGGCCGACCCGGTCGTCCCGGCCCTCGCCGCCTGCGCGGCGACCGCCTCGAGCACGTCGGCGTCCACGGCCTCCGCCTCGGTCGACGCCTCGGCCGCGGCAGCACCCTCGGTCTCGGCGGCGGCAGCCTCGTCGCCAGGCGCTCCCTCGGCGTGGGCGTCCTCGCCCACGCCGAGCGCCGGGCGCTTCGCGTCGGGGACCTCGAGGACCGAGACCGTGCCGCCGGCCGCCTCGATCTTCGACCGGGCGCTGGCGGTGAACGCGTCCGCGACCACGAACAGCGGCGTGCTGAGCTCGCCGCCGCCGAGGATCTTCATCGGCCGGTCCAGCCGACGGACGAGCCCCGCGGCGCGGAGGATCTCCTGGTTGACCGTGATCGGCGCGGGCTTGCCCTTCGAGGCCTTGCCGCCCGGCATCTCGCCGCCCTCGAGCTCGCCGAGCTGGACCAGGCGCGCGATGTCGCCGACGTTGACGACCTCGTAGGTGACCTTGAAGTGGTTCTTGAAGCCGCGCAGCTTCGGAATCCGCTGGTGGAGCGGCGTCTGGCCGCCCTCGAACCACGCGGGGATCTTCCCGCCGGCGCGCGCCTTCTGGCCCTTCGTGCCGCGGCCCGCGGTCTTGCCCTGGCCGGCCGCGATGCCGCGCCCGACACGGCGCTTGGCCGTCCGGGACCCGGGCGCGGGCTTCAAGTCATGCAGCTTCACTTGGACTTCTCCTCGGCGCCCTTCGAGGCGGGCGTGCCGATCTCCTCGACGCTGACGAGGAAGCGGACCTGGCGGACCATGCCGCGGGTCGCGTCGTTCGCCGGGACCTCGACCGTCGACCCGATGCCGCGCAGGCCGAGGGCCTTGAGCGTTGCCCGGTTGCGGGCGATGTGGCTGATCGAGCTCTTGACCTGCGTCACGCGCAGGGTAGCGGTCGACTCCTTAGCGGGCATCGATCGTCGCCTCCGACGTCGGCTGGCCCGGGATGTGCAGCCGGACGGGCACACCGCGGCGCGCGCTCAGTTCTGCGGCCGACTTCAGGCTGCGGAGCCCCTCGAGGGTCGCTCGCGTGACGTTGACCGGGTTGGTCGAGCCGTAGACCTTGGTCAGGATGTCGCGGATGCCGGCCGCCTCGACGACCGCGCGCACGGAGCCGCCGGCGATGACGCCGGTGCCCTGGCTGGCGGGCTTGAGGAGGACCTCGCTCGAGGCATAGGTCGTCCGGACCTCGTGCGGGATCGTCGTCCCGACCGTGGGGATCCTGATGATGTTCTTCTTCGCGTCCTCGACGCCCTTGCGGATCGCCTCGGGCACCTCGCCGGCCTTGCCGAGCCCGACGCCGACATGGCCGGCGCCGTCACCGACGACGATCATCGCGCTGAAGCTGAAGCGCCGGCCGCCCTTGACGACCTTCGCGACGCGGTTGATCTGGACGACGCGCTCCTCGAGCGTGAGCTTGTTGGGATCGATGCGTGGCACGGTGGGCTCCTCAGAAATCCAGGCCGGCTTCGCGAGCCGCATCCGCGAGTGACTTGACGCGACCGTGGTACCGGAAGCCCGCGCGGTCGAACACGACCGCCCGGACGCCGGCGGCTTTCGCGCGCTCGGCGACGAGGCGCCCGACGACGGCGGCATCGTCCGACTTCGTGCCGCTGGCCGACCGCAGCTCGGGCTCCAGCGACGAGGCGGCGGCGACCGTCCGGCCCGACGTGTCGTCGATGACCTGGGCGTAGATGTGGTTGAGGCTGCGGAAGACGGCCAGCCGCGGGCGCGCTGGATTGCCCGCCACCTTGAGGCGGAGGCGAGCGTGGCGCTTCTGGCGGGCGGCGACGCGGCTGATGGTTGCCGTCATTGGTGACTTCCTCGGTTGCTCTCGGCGGTTACTTCTTGCCGCCGATCTTGCCGGCCTTGCCGGCCTTGCGGCGGATCTGCTCGCCGGCGTAGCGCACGCCCTTGCCCTTGTACGGCTCGGGCTTGCGGGTCGCGCGCACCTTCGCGGCGACCTGGCCGACCAGCTCCTTGTCGATGCCGACCACGGCGAGCCGGGTCGGGTTCTCGACCTCGAACGTGATGCCCGCGGGCGGGTCGATCTCGATCGGGTGGCTGTAGCCCAGGTTGAGCTGGAGCTTCCGCCCGACGAGCGCGGCGCGGTAGCCGACGCCCGTGATCTCGAGCGGCTTGCGGTACCCGGTCGTCACGCCGACGACCATGTTGCTGACCAGCGTCCGGGTGAGCCCGTGGAGCTGCTTGTGGGTCTTGGCCTCCGACGGGCGGGTCACCACGATCTGGTCGCCGTCCCTGGCGACGCCGATCTCGGGATGGAGCTCCCGCGAGAGCTCGCCCTTCGGGCCCTTGACCCGCACGTTCCGACCGTCGATCGAGACATCGACCCCGGCGGGAACGGGGATGGGCATGCGTCCGATTCGCGACATCGTCCGGCCTACCAGACGTACGCCAGGACTTCGCCGCCGAGCTGGGCCTTGCGGGCCTGCGCGCCGGTCATGATCCCCTGGCTCGTGCTGACGATGACGACCCCGAGGCCGCCGAGGACCCGCGGGATGTCCGTCTTGGAGGCGTAGACGCGCAGCCCCGGCTTCGAGACGCGCTTGAGGCCGGACACGACCGGCACCTTGCCGTCGACGTAGCGGAGCGTGAGGCGGAGGACCTTCGCCGGGCCCTGCTGCTCCTCGACGACGTCGGCGATGAAGCCCTCGTCCTTGAGGATGCGGGCGATCTCGCGCTTGGTGCGCGAGGCCGGCACGACCACCTCGGTGTGGCGCGCCCTGGAGGCGTTGCGGACGCGGGTCAGCATGTCCGCGATGGGATCGGAGATGTTCACGTGGGACCTACCAGCTCGACTTGGTGACGCCAGGCAGCTCGCCCTGGAGGGCGCGTTCCCGGAAGCAGATTCGGCAGAGGGCGAAGCGGCGCATGAACGCGCGCGGTCGACCGCAGATCGTGCAGCGGTGGTATCCCCGGACGCCGAACTTCGGCTTCCGCTTTGCCTTGGCGATCATCGACTTCTTGGCCATCGGTACCTCCCCCGCGCCTACGAGGCGAAGGGCATGCCGAGGAGCTCGAGCAGGCGCTTCGACTCCTCGTCGGACTTCGCCGTCGTCACGATGCTGATCTCCAGCCCGCGGAGACGGTCCACCTTGTCGTAGTCGATCTCGGGGAACGCGATCTGCTCGCGCAGCCCGAGCGAGTAGTTGCCGCGGCCGTCGAACGACCGGCTCGGCGTGCCGCGGAAGTCGCGGATGCGGGGGAGGGCGAGCATGGTCAGCCGCTCCAGGAAGTCCCACATCCGCTGGCCGCGAAGCGTGACCTTGAGCCCGATCGGGTTGCCCGTCCGCACGCGGAACTGGGCGATCGAGCGGCGGGCGCGGGTCACGATCGGCTTCTGGCCGGTGATCATCGTCAGGTCGGCCGACGCGGCGTCGATCGCCTTGGCGTTCGTGAGCGCCTCGCCGAGGCCGATGTTGACGACGATCTTCTCGAGCCGCGGCACCTGGTTGGGGTTGCGGTACTCGAACTGCTTCTGAAGTGCGGGCACGACCTCCTCGCGGTAGCGCCGGCGCAGGCCGCGCAGGCCGCCCCGCCCGGCGGACGGGCCGCTCGCGCCGTTCGAGGACGCGGCCGCGCGCCGGGACGGCGCGGGTGCCTCCTCGACGGGCTCGGCGTCGCCAGCCGGCTCCGGGGCGTGTGACGGCACCGGCTGGGCCTCGGCCTGGGCGGCCATGGGGGTGTCCTCCGCCGAGGGCGCGTCCTCGGCGGCCATCGGCTCCTCGGCCGCGGCGTCGCCGTTCATCGGCTCCTCCACGGCGGTCGTGTCGAGGTCCTGCTCGGTCATGCCGTCACCTCGATCGCCTTCCCGCAGTTTGTGCAGACGCGGATGCGGCGGCCGTCGTCGAGGACGGTGTGCCGGATCCGGGTCGGCTCCTTGCAGTTGGGGCAGACCAGCATCACGTTGCTGATATCGAGCGGCTTCGCGATGTCGAGAATGCCGCCCTGCTGGATCTTGGGCGTCCGGTCGGTCCGGCCCTGCGTTTGGCGCGGCTTGGTGTGCCGCTTGGCGATGTTGATGCCCTCGACGACGACCGAGACCGGCCGGCCGGAGGCCGGCTTCCAGTAGCTCCGGCGGGACCCGCCGACGCGCTCGCCGGAGCCGGTCGCGCGCTGGAGCGCCTGGCGGTTCGTGATCACGCGCTCGACCACGCCCTGCTTCCCGGCGTCCTTGCCGGTCAGCACGAGCACGGTGTCGCCCTTGCGGATCTCCGGGACCCGCGTCCGGCCGTGGGCCATCACAGCACCTCCGGCGCGAGCGACACGATCTTCATGTAGTTCTTGTCGCGGAGCTCGCGGGCGACCGGACCGAAGATCCGGGTGCCGCGCGGGTTGCCCTGGTTGTTGATGAGCACTGCTGCGTTCTCGTCGAAGCGGATGTAGCTGCCGTCGGGGCGGCCGTACTCCTTGGCCGTCCGCACGATGACCGCGCGGACGACGTCGCCCTTCTTGACGGCCGCGTTCGGGATCGCCTGCTTGACGCTGGCGACGATCACGTCGCCGATCACGGCGGTCGTCTTCGTCGAGCGCCCCATCACGCGGATGCACTGGATAGTCCGGGCACCCGTGTTGTCGGCGACCTTGAGGCGGGTCTGCGGCTGGATCATTCGGCGCCCTTCTCCGCCTCGTCGGCGGCGGCGTCACCGGCGGCGGCCTCACCGGCCTCGCCACCTGCGGCCGGGGCAGCTGCGGCCTCGTCGTGGCGGCGGCCCGGGTGCGCCGCGGCGTGGATCGCCTCGGAGACCTCGGCCTCCTCGGACACCAGCTCCGCGGGGCTGCCGTGGTCGCCGGCCCGCTGGACGATCTCGACCAGGCGCCAGCGCTTCGTCGCCGACAGCGGCCGCGACTCCTCGATGCGGACGGTATCGCCGACATGCGCCTCGTTGGCCTCGTCGTGGGCCTTGAACTTCGTGGTCAGCCGGATGACGCGCTTGTAGAGCCGGTGGCGGGCGAGCCGCTCGACGGACACGACGATCGTCTTGTCCATCCTGTCGCTCACCACGCGCCCGATCTTCGTCTTGCGCTGGCCCCGGGCGGCGGTGCCGCCCGGGGTTGATTGGGTCATGGCCATCAGTTACGCGCCCTTTCCGGTGTTCTGTTTCGCGGACCGGCCAGAGCGGGCCGCGCGCCCGGTCGACGGGGCCGGGGACTTCGTCGGTCGAACCAGGCCGAGGCCGCGCTCGCGCTGGACCGTGAGGATCCGCGCGATCTGGCGCCTCGTGTTGGGGATGCTGCTGGTGTCGTTCAGCTGGCGGGTCGAGAGCGCGAAGCGCGCGCTCCAGAGGTCCTGCTTGGCCTGCTGGAGGGCGTCGACGAGCTCCTTGTCGGACATCTCGCGAACCTTGGCGATGTCGCTCATCGCTCGCCTCCCTCGACGGCGCCCTCGCGGGCCACGACCTTCGTCGCGACCGGGAGCTTGTGGCTGGCGAGGCGCATGGCCTCGGCCGCCTCCTCGTGGCCGACGCCGGCCATCTCGAACAGGATCCGGCCAGGCTTGACGACCGCGACCCAGTGGTCGGGCGCGCCCTTGCCGGAGCCCATGCGGGTCTCGGCCGGCTTCTTCGTCACCGGCTTGTCCGGGAAGATCCGGATCCAGATCTTCCCGCCGCGCTTGACCGAGCGGGTCATCGCGCGCCGGGCGGCCTCGATCTGGCGGCTCGTGATCCAGGCCGGCTCGAGCGTCGCCAGCCCGTAGTCGCCGAAGGCGACGAAGTGGCCGCCCTTGGCCTGGCCGGACATGCGCCCGCGCATGACCTTGCGATGCTTGACGCGTCGCGGCAGCAGCATCGGCCTACGCCCCCTGCACCGCGCCGGCCGCGACGGGCGGGACGTTGCGCTGCGGCGGCGGCACGTCGCCGCGGTAGATCCAGACCTTCACGCCGATCCGGCCGTACGTCGTGTGCGCGTGGACCTGGCCGTAACTGATGTCCGCGCGGAGCGTCCCGAGCGGGATGCGACCCTCGCGGTCCCACTCGCGGCGGCTCATCTCCGCGCCGCCGAGGCGGCCGGAGACCATGATCTTCACGCCCTTGGCGCCGGCCTTCATCGACCGCTGGATGGCCTGCTTCATGGCCTTCTTGAAGGCGATGCGGCGGGTCAGCTGCTGGCTGATGTTGGTGGCGACGAGGAACGCGTCCAGCTCGGGCTGGCGGATCTCCTTGATCTCCAGCTTGACCTTGCGCTTCGTGAGCGCGCCGATCTGCTGGCGCAGGACCTCGACGTTCTGGCCGCCCTTGCCGATGACGATGCCAGGCTTGGCGGTGTGCACGGTCACGGTGACCTGGCCGAAGTTCCGCTCGATCTCGAGGCCGGAGACGCTCGCGTTCGCGAGGCGCTTGTCGACCAGCTGGCGGATCGCCAGGTCCTCCTTCAGGAGGTCCGTGTACTCCTTGTCGTGGTACCACTTCGCGGTCCACGTTCGCGTCACCCCGAGTCGGAACCCGTACGGGTGGACCTTGTGTCCCATGTGCTCAGCCCTCCCGGTCGCCGACGGTGACGGTGATGTGGGTGACGCCCTTGTGGATCGGGAACGCCCGACCCTGGGCGCGCGGGCGCCAGCGCTTGATGGTGGGGCCCTTGTCGGCCCGCGCGTCGAGCACGACCAGCTCGTCCGCGGCGAGGTTCAGGTTGTTCTCGGCGTTCGCGGCCGCGCTCTTCAGCACCCCGGCCACGTCCTTCGCGGCGTGCTGGGGCATGAAGCGGAGCAGCGCGCTCGCCTCCTCCACGGATCGCCCGCGGATCGCCTCGGTGACGAGGCGGACCTTGCGGGTCGAGCCGCGGACGTACTTGGCGGTCGCAGAAACCTTCATCGCACGATCACTTCGGCGCCGTCGACCGGTCCGTGCTCTTGCCGTGCCCGCGATACGTGCGGGTCGGCGCGAACTCGCCGAGCCGGTGGCCAACCATGTTCTCGGTCACGTACACCGGGACGTGCTTGCGCCCGTTGTAGACCGCGACCGTGTGGCCGATGAACGACGGGAAGATCACCGAGGCGCGCGACCACGTCTTGATGACCTTCTTCTCGTTCTTCTTGTTCATCTGCTCGATCCGGCCGAGCAGCCGGGGCTCGATGAACGGCCCCTTCTTGATGGATCGGGACATCTACCTCGCCTCCCGCTACTTCCGGCGCCGCGAGCGGACGATCAGCCCGCCGGTCCGTGCGCGCCGGGTGCGGTAGCCCATCGCCGGCTTGCCCCAGGGCGTCTTCGGGGGCATGCCCGTCGGGGACTTGCCCTCGCCGCCGCCGTGGGGATGGTCACGTGGGTTCATGACGACGCCCCGGACCTCCGGCCGCTGGCCCATGTGGCGGGCCCGCCCGGCCTTGCCGAGGCTCTGGTTCTCGTGGTCCAGGTTGCCGACCTGCCCGATCGTGGCCATGCAGCGGATGCTGATGCGGCGCACCTCGCCGGACGGGAGGCGGACCTGGGCGAGCTCTCCCTCCTTGGCCAGGAGCTGGGCCGACGTGCCCGCCGAGCGGACGATCTGGCCGCCCCGGCCGGGGATGAGCTCGATGTTGTGGATCGTGGTGCCGAGCGGGATATTCGCGATCGGCAGGGCATTGCCGACCCGCGCCTCCGCGCCGGGGCCGGAGACGACGACGTCGCCGACCTTCAGCCCGTGCGGCAGGAGCATGTAGCGCTTCTCGCCGTCGCGGTAGTGCAGCAGGCCGATCCGGGCGGAGCGGTTCGGGTCGTACTCGACCGTGGCGATCCGCGCCGGCACCCCGTGCTTGTCGCGCTTGAAGTCGATCCGCCGGTAGTGGGTCTTCTCGCCGCCGCCGCGATGGCGCACGGTGAGGCGGCCCTGGTTGTTCCGGCCCGACGAGCGCTTCATCGGCTCGAGGAGCGGCTTGTACGGCTCGGTCGTCGTGATCTCCTCGAACGTCGAGCGGGTCATCCCGCGACGCCCGGGGGAGGTCGGCTTGTAGCTTCGGAGCGGCATGCCTAGACCCCCTCGAAGAACTGGATCTTCTGGCCGGGGGCCAGCGTCACGACGGCCTTGCGCCACGGCGAGGTGGCGCCGCGGATCCGGCCGCGGCGGGTGCCGCGGACCTTCTCCTTGGCCTTGGTCGTCAGGACGTTGACCGAGACGACGCTGACCTTGTCGGCCGCGTACAGCTCCTCGATCGCCGCCTTGATCTGGATCTTGTTCGCCTTCGGGTGGACCCGGAAGGTGTAGCGCCCGTGCGTCGACTGGTCGATCGACTTCTCCGACACGACCGGGCGCAGGATGATCTCGGGCGCGGTCAGCGCGCTCACAGGTAGACCTCCTCCATCCGGGCGAGGGCCGGCTGCTCGATCACGACCGTGTCGGCCTTCAGCAGGTCGACGACGTTGAGCGAGTCGGCGAGGATCACGTCGACGGTCGGCAGGTTGCGGGCCGAGAGGCGCAGCTTCTCGTCCGCGGCCGGCGCCACGACCAGCACCCGGCCGGTCGCCTTGAGGGCGTCGAGGACCTTCACGACCTCCTGGGTCTTGATCGCCTCGAGGCCGAAGCTGTCGACCACCCGGATCGCCTCGTCACCGAGCTTGGCGGTGAGCGCGCCGCGCAGGGCCGCCCGCTTCATCTTTTTCGGCAGCCGCTGCTCGTACGAGCGCGGGTGCGGCCCGAAGACGGTGCCGCCGCCGCGGTAGTGCGGCGCGACGCGCGAGCCCTGGCGGGCGCGGCCGGTGCCCTTCTGGCGGTACGGCTTCTTGCCGCCGCCGCGGACCTCGCCGCGGGTCTTGGTGTCGTGGGTGCCGATCCGGCGGCCGGCGAGCTGGGCCGTGACCACCTGGTGGAGCACGGCCTCGTTGACGGGCGCGCCGAACAGGTCGTCGTGCAGCTCCACGCTGCCGAGGTCCTTGCCGGTGCGGTCGAAGAGCGTCGTCGTCGCCATCACTTGGCCTTCTTCACGAGGAGCAGGCTGCCCTTCGGGCCGGGGACGCTGCCCTTGACGAGGAGCAGGTTGCGGTCCGCGTCGGCCTTGACGACGTGCAGCTTCTTGGTGGTCACGCGCTCGTCGCCCATGTGGCCGGCCATGCGCAGGCCCTTGTAGACGCGGCCGGGGGTCGTGCCCGGGCCGATCGAGCCCGGCTCGCGGTGGTGGTCGGAGCCGTGGGTCTTGGGGCCGCGGCCGAAGTTGTGGCGCTTCACGTGGCCCGCGAAGCCCTTGCCCTTCGAGACGCCGGTCACGTCGACCAGGTCGCCGTCGGCGAACACGTCGCCGACCGCCAGGGTCTGCCCGACCTCGTAGCCCGCGACGTCGTCGACGCGGAACTCGCGGAGCGTGCCGAGGCTCGGCAGGTCGCCGAGCTGGCCGGCGACCGGCTTGGTCAGGTTCTTCTTCTCGTCCGTGCCGAGCTGGACGGCCGTGTAGCCGTCGCGCTCCGCCGTGCGGACGCGGGTCACTGTGTTTGGGGCGACCTCGACCACCGAGACGGCCACCATCGTGCCGTCAGGCTGGAATACCTGCGTCATGCCGCGCTTGCGGCCGATCAGCCCGATCGCCATCACATCTTGATCTCGATGTCGACGCCCGCCGGGAGCGAGAGTCGCATCAGGGCGTCGACCGTCTTCGACGACGGATCCAGGATGTCGACGAGCCGCTTGTGGGTGCGGATCTCGAACTGCTCCCGGCTGTCCTTGTCGATGAAGGGCGAGCGGAGGACCGTGAACTTCTCGATCCGGGTCGGCAGGGGCACGGGCCCGACGATGTCGGCGCCCGTGCGCTGCGCCGTCTCGACGATCTGCGCCGCCGACTGATCGAGCAGCCGGTGGTCGTAGGCCTTGAGACGGATCCGGATCCGCTGCTTCGCCATCGCGTTACTCGGCGATGCTGGTGATGGCGCCGGCGCCGACGGTCCGGCCGCCCTCGCGGATGGCGAAGCGCTGGCCGACCTCGAGCGCGATCGGGGTGATCAGCTCGACGCCCATCTCGACGTTGTCGCCGGGCATGACCATC
>DATLYV010000048.1:0-6108 GCA_035574535.1 Binatia bacterium | reverse complement strand
GGCAGGACATAAACCTTGCCCGGCTCCGACGCGTCGCCGTGCGACGTGACGACGAGCTGCTCGTTCTTTGGCGAGATCGCGACACCGGTGTCGTCGCTGCCGAGGGTAAGCGGCCGCGCCAGCGCCCCGGAGTCGAGCGGCTCGCAGCCGGCCTTCGTGCGCGGGCAGACCTCGTCCACCTCGGAGATGACGAGCTCCCAGGTGCCGTCCTCGGCCTGGCGAATCCAGCCGACCTGCCCGGCGTCGGCGATGGCGAGGTTCGTGGGCTGCGGCCGGTCAGTGATCGAGACGTTGGCCGAGGGGTTGGACGAGGCGTTCGGCAGCGGCAACGGCCGGAAGACCGAGGCGCCGACCACGACCAACACGACGAGGGCGCCGGCCACTGCCCCGAAGGGCAGGCCGCGCCACAGGTCGCGCCCGGCCCGGCGCCCGGAATCGGTGACGGCGCGGCGGCGGCTGGCGGCGCGGGCCTCGTGGTCGATGGCGGCCGCCGTCCGGGACCAGAGGTCCCGCGGCGGGTCCATCGGCCGGTCGCGGAGCGAGCGGAGCAGCTGCCGATCGGCGCTGAAGGCCTCGCGCTCGCTGCGGCACTCGCCGCAGCTCTCGAGGTGGCTCGCGAGCCACGCGGCGTCGTCGTCGGCGAGCGGCTCCAAGAGCTCGGCGGACGAGAGGGCGCGGGCGCGGTCGTGCATCGACTCGCCGTCATGGTGGCGGCCGCGGAACGGCAGGGTCATCGCTCGCCCCTCGCCTCGCGCGCGGCGTACGTGGCGTCGCGCTCGGCCTCGGCAGCGGCCTCGGCCTGCTTCTCGGCGGCCAGGGCGCGGCGGAGGCTCTCGCGCGCGCGGGTCAGGATCGCGCGGGCGGCCACGTGGCTGACGCCCATCGCGGCGGCCAGCTCGAGGCCGGTGAGGTCGTGCAGCTCGGCGAGCAGGAGGGCCGCGCGCTGGCGCTCGGGGATCCTGGCGAGGGCGCGCTCGAGCGGGCCGGAGAGGCGGAGGTCCATCGCCAGGCGCTCCGCGGAGGGCGCGGCGCCGCGGGATTCACCGGTCCACGGGACCATCCGGACGATCTTGCGGCGGCGCAGCTCGTCGAGGGCCACCCGGTGCGCGATCTGGTACAGCCAGGCGCGGGCGTTCTCGTCCTTCTCCAGCGTGTCGTAGTTCTTGTAGGCCTTCACGAACGCGTCCTGGGTCAGGTCGGCCGCGAGGTCCGCGTCGCGGAGCATGCGGATCAGGTATGCGTAGATCTCGTGATGGTGCTTCGCGAACAGCGTCTCGACGAAGACCTTCGCCTCGTCCTGGTCCCACGACCTGGTCATGGGGCGTCGAAGGGCGAGCGGGGACGGCGACGCTGGGACGGTGCGTTCGAGCAAGCGGGGCGGCCTCTCGTGCTGGAGCCCGTGGGCGGGATGGGCCCGCGCCCATGGGAGGCGGTTCGATCGAGGCGAGGGACGCCTCGACCCCAAGTGTTGTGACGCGGGCCTTGCCCCCGGGCCCGCCTCACGCCGGCGCCTCCGCGCCGGCCCCGCTGCGTTCCAGGAGCTCCTCCACGGCCGCCTCGGGCGAGACCGGGTTGACGGGCAGCCCCGTCCCGAGCTCCAGGCCGGCCACCTCGCGCAGGCGCGGGTGGACCTCCCAGTGCCAGTGGAACGTCGCGTCCACCCGCTCGCGGAGCGGCGCCGTGTGGAGCACCAGGTTGTACGGCGGCCCGTCCAGGGCGACATTGAGGGCGCCGAGGACGTGCCGGAGGGCGGTCGCCGAGGCGCGGATGGCGGCCTCCGTGGCGCGGCCGAAGTCGGCCTGGTGCTCGCGGGGCACGATCCAGACCTCGAACGGCGAGCGCGAGCCCCACGGCGCGAAGGCGACGGACGACGCGCCCTGCCAGACCAGGCGGTCGCCCCTTCGTGCCTCCTCGCGGACGAGGCGGCACCACGGGCACTCGCCCTCCCGGATGACGTAGCGGGCGGCGCCGCCGAGCTCCTCGGCGACGCGGTGCGGGATCAGCGGCAGGTCGTACAGGTCGAGGCAGAGGTGGTTCGTGCGGGCACCGGCCTGGGCGCCCCAGTTCTGCACCACCTGGATGTAGTCGGTCTGGGCGGCCGCGGTCGCCTCGGCCACGGCGTCGCGCGCGAGCGCGAGCATCTGCTCGAGAACGTCGCCGACCCGATCCAGGGAGCGATGCTCGCCCGGCGGCGCCGCGACGGTGCGCCAGCTGCCGGCCGCACGGGCGTCGGCGACGCTCACCTGGGCGATGCCACGGTCCAGGGCATCCCGCTCGGCCTCCGTGCCGATGACGTGGAACGCGTAGTCCTTGAGCATCCGCATCCGGACCCCGTCGCCGGGTGGGATGCGGCAGTTCTGGCAGTCGCCACCGTCGTCGATCGGGGCCGCGGCACGCGCGAAGCGCGATCGATCGAAGTCGCGATCGACGATCGTCGCGACCCACCAGCTCGTGATGGGGTCCTTGCGCAGCTCGAACAGGCCGGCGCTCATGCCGGGATTCTCAAGCGCGCCGGCACGTGCGCAGCGGTCATGCGGGGACGCTTGTGGGGGCGGGCGCGGCCGCGGGCGCCCACGCGAGCGGGGCCCGCAGCTCCCGCGCGAACGCGGCCACGAAGTGCGAGCCGGCGCGCTCCACCGCCGCGGTCGAGGGCGGCTCGGCCGTCCGACCCAGCTCCTCGGCGATCGAGGTCGAGACGAGGCCGGGCATCCCGCACGGGTCGATGAGGTCGAAGTCGCGCAGGTCCACGTCCACGTTCAGAGCGATGCCGTGGTAGCTCACGCCACGCTCGATGCGCAGTCCCAGCGCCCCGATCTTGCGATGCGGTCGGCCGCGTCCCGGATCCCCCTCGACCCAGCAGCCGGGGTGCCCGTCGCGCCGGAAGGCCGTGACGCCGAGCTCGGCGCACGTCGCGATCATCGCCGCCTCGAGCGCCGCGACGAGCGGCCGGACGAGGATCCCGCGGTCGGCGAGCCGGATGATCGGGTAGGCGACGAGCTGGCCCGGGCCGTGATACGTCACCTCGCCGCCGCGCTCGACGCGGATGACCTCGATGCCGCGGCGCCGCAGCTCGCGCGGCGACGCGAGCACGTGCCGCTCGTCCGCCTGGCGGCCGAGCGTCAGGACGGCGTCGTGCTCGAGGAGCAGCAGTCGGTCCTCGATCTCGCCGGCGGCGCGCCGCGCGACCAGCTCCTTCTGGAGATCCCAGGCCTCGCGGTAGCCGATGCGGCCGAGCCACTGCGCGACGATGGGCCCGCCGCCCTCCCGGCGCTCGGGTCGTTCGGCGGCGTCGGCCGCGCCGGCTGCGTTCGCCCAGTTGCCCGCGTTCCGTTCCACGACCGCGTTCCGTTCCACGGCCCGACTCTAGCAGGGGACTCTTGGCGCGCCCTCCACCGGGTCGTCAACGTGCGATGGGCTGCGGGTTGCGCGTCGGTGTCGCGCGGCGGCACCGTTCGCATCCTTTCGGCGAAATGGCGTCGCGAGGGCCCGCTGGAACCTCGATCCGGCGGTTTCGCCACCGAACACGTCCCGTCGTGCGAGGAGTGTCCCGACGAGTGGTGAAGATCGGGACCCTCGACGGCGAGGGCCATCGCAAGGTCTTCCAGTGATGTCTGAAATCACCCGGGAGGACCGACACGATGGCCACGGACAGGATGGCACTGGTGCTCACTGAGGTGGGGGCGGGGTCGGCCGGGCGTCGAGTGCCCGTGCAGGCGCGGGCGCACAGGATTCCCCGAGCGGTCTCAACCGCCGCGCAGGGCCTCGGCCATCGCACGGACGTGGGGCGGCGTGCTGCCGCAGCAGGCGCCGATGACGTTCGCGCCGGCGTCGCGGAAGCGGCGCGCGAAGCCGGCCATGTCCTCGGGCGTGGTCTCGTACGCGACGGACATGCCGACCAACGTCGGCTGGCCGACGTTGCCCTTGGCGACGAGGATCGCATCCGGGAACGCCGCCCGCATCCGCTCGATCACGGGCACGAGCTCCTCCGGGCCGTTGCCGCAGTTGCCGCCGACGGCCACCGCGCCCGCCTCGAGCAGCGCCTCCGCGGCCTGCTCTGGCGAGACGCCCATCATCGTGTGGCCGCGAGTGTCGAAGCTCATCGTCGCGATCACCGGCGTGTCCGGGGCCGCGTCGCGGGCGCCCTGGATCGCCGCGACGGCCTCGCTGACGTCGCTCATCGTCTCAATCCACAGGACGTCGACGCCGGCGGCCGCGAGGCCGCGGGCCTGCTCCGCGAAGACCTCGCGCGCGAGCTCGGGCGTGAGCGTGCCGCCGATGGCCGACATGATCTGGCCCGACGGCCCGATGTCGCCGGCGACGATCACCGGATGGCCCGCGGCGTTGGCCTCGACGCGGGCGAGGACCGCGGCGGTCCGGTTGAGCTGCTCGACACGGTCCTGGCGCCCGTGCAGCTCGAGGCGCAGGCGGTTGCCGCCGAAGGTGTTCGTCAGCAGGATCTGCGAGCCCGCCTCGACGTAGCCGCGCTGGACGCGCCGGATGATCTCCGGGTGCTCGAGGTTCCAGACCTCGGGCGGGTCACCGAACTCGAGCCCGTTGGCCATAAGCATCGTGCCCATCGCGCCGTCGGCGACCACGGGCCCGTTCGATCCGATGAGCTCCTGCCAGGTGGCCATGTGGCCGCCGATGCTGCCATGGATCGGCCGCGGGCGCGACGGAGCGGAGGTTGCGGCCCGGGCGCGAATCCGGGGTTTGGCCGGCACACGGCGGCGGGTCGAGCGGCTTGCTAGCGTTGCGGCCGGTGGCAGAGTTCGCAGTCGCGCCGGGGGAAGAGGCGCGCCCCGGGTCGGACGTTGCGTACCGAAACGCGATCCAGGCCCGCAACTGGCGGCTCGTCCAGCGCGATTCGGTCTTCGTCGGGATCGTCACGGCGGCGAGCACGTTCCTGCCCGTATTCCTGCTGCGGCTCGGCGCGTCCGAGAACGACGTGGCGCAGCTGACCGCGCTGCCGGCCCTCACCGCGTTCCTGCTGGCGATCCCGTTCGGGCGCTGGCTGCAGGCGCGGCCGAACATCGTGCCGTGGTACAGCCGGCTGCGGCTCGTCGCGTGGATGGGGTACGCGGCGATCGCCGCTGCCGTGGCCGTGCTGCCGCGCGACCTCGCGATCGGCGCCTCGCTGCTGATCTGGGGCCTTGCGTCGCTGCCGTCGACCGCCGGGCTCGTGGGCTTCTCGATGGTCATGGACGGCGCCGCGGGGCCGGGCGGTCGCTTCGACCTGCTCGGTCGGCGCTGGGCGATCGCGGGAGTCTCGACCGCCCTCGCCGTCGCCGTCGGGGGGCAGTTCCTGAACGCGCTGCCGTTCCCGGCGAACTACCAGGCGCTGCTGATCCTGATCTCGCTCGCGGGCTTCGGCAGCTACCTCCAGTCGAGCCGGCTCGCGATCCCGGACCAGCCGCTGGCCGTCGAGCGGCCGCACGCGTCCCTGGTCGACCGGCTGCGCGACCTGTGGCGCCTCATCACATCGAACCGGCCGTTCGTCGGCTTCGAGCTGCGGGCGTTCGTCTACACGTTCGCGATCGGCCTGTCGCTGCCGATCCTGCCGCTGTTCTACGTCCACGACCTCGCGGCCGACGACGCGTGGATCGGGATCATCGCCGGGGCCTACAACGTCGGCAGCATGCTCGGCTACCTCGGGGCGCGGCAGGTTGCGCGCCGCGGGCACGGGAGGGTCGTGCTGCTGCCGTCGCTCGCCGGGGTGGCGCTGTCGATGGCCCTCCTCGCCCTCACGGGCTGGCTGCCGGCAGTGCCGGTCCTCGCGTTCGGGGCGGGCGCCGCCGGCGCGGGCGCGCAGCTGGCGATGTTCGACGCGCTCATGCGGCGGATCCCGCGCGAACTCGGCGTGACGTTCAGCTCGGTCGACCAGAGTGTCCAGAACTTCTCGCTGGTCGTGGCCCCGAACGTCGCCGGCGTGGTGGCGGCGACCCTCGGCCCGCGGCACGCGCTGCTGGTGGTTGCCGCGATGGGCTTCGCGGCCGTGGCGCTGTTCGCGCATGAGCGGCGGTCACGGGCCGCCGCGGAGACGCGGGCCGCCGCGGAGACGCGGGCCGCCGCGGAGGCGGGGGCGGCCGCGGTCGAGACGCGGGCGCCGGG
>DATLYV010000047.1:0-12984 GCA_035574535.1 Binatia bacterium | reverse complement strand
CCCGCCGCTCGTAGCCGGCCGGCGGACCCGGATCGTCCCGCGGGTTCTGACGCCGCTCGCCCCGCCGCCGCTGCGCGACGCGACGCTCCGGGAAGAGGACGCCACCGCAGCGCGGGCAGCGAGATTCCTCGGCGAACAGGGATTCGAAGTCGGCCGTGGTGTAGACGACGCGACCGCAGATCCGGCAGGCGAGGGTGCTCGGCATGGGGCCTCGATCGTAGCGCGGCCCACCGCGCGCCGGTCGGGCGCCGCAGGAGGCGGGCAGGATGCCGCGGGAGGCGAGTCAGCCGCCCAGCCGGGCCTCGTGGAGCGGCTCGTACCGCGCCGGTCCGTTCCCGAGGAGGCTCCGGAAGAGCACGATCCGATCCGCGGTGAACCGCACGTCGAGCCCCTCCGCCGCGTGCTCCAGCGCCCGCGCCACGACCGGGCCGAGCCGCACGCCGTCCGTCCGCGCGATCGTCAGGTGGGCCGTGAATGGCCGCGTGTCGAGCTCGAGGCCGCACGCCCCGACCGCCTCGGTGAGCGCGTCCGCGATGGCCGCCAGGCGCTCCGACCCCTGGCCCACGCCGATCCAGAGGCTCCGTGGCCGCGACAGGCTCGGGAAGGCGCCGCCGCCGGAGAGCTGGACCTCGAAGGGAGCGGCGGCGCCCGCGATGGCGTCCGCGACCTCCCGCAGCGGCGCCACGCGGTCCTCGGGCGTCAGCCCCAGGAAGCGAAGCGTCAGGTGCAACCCGTCCACGCGGACCCAGCGGACCCGCGCCGTGCCGTCGCCCGCGCCCGCCTGGACCCGCCGGATCAGCTCGCCGACGCGATCGCGCGCCGCGGCCGGGACCGGCACGGCGAAGAAGAGTCGCAGCACGCCGGCAGGGTCGACCGGCGCGTCCCGGCGGTCCCCGCCCCCGCGACCCGGTCGCCGGCACGGCCCATCGGCGCGACCGCCGGGCACGTCTGGGCGACGGCCGGGACCGTCTGCGCCGGAACGGCCGCTCACGAGCTCGCTTCGGGATCCCGCCCCCGCTCCCGCTCCCAGGCGGCACGGTCGGCACGGAGGATCTCGAACGCCCGGTCGACCTCGCTCCAGCCGTCGACCTCGACGTTCTTGTCTTCGAGCATCTTGTACGTCTCGAAGAAGTTGACGATCTCGACGAGCCGGTGCGGCCGGACCTGGTCGAGCCGCTCGACGTGCGCCTGGTGCGGGTCGCCCTCGGCGACGCACAGGATCTTGAAGTCGCCGCCCTTGTCGTCGCGCATCTCGAGGACGCCGATGGGGCGGGCCCAGACGTGGCAGCCGGGGAAGGTCGGCTCGTCGATCAGGAGCAGGGCGTCGGTGTGGTCGCCGTCGTCGGCCCGGGTGCCCTCGATGTAGCCGTAGTCGAAGTTGTAATGGACGGCGGACGCGAGGACCCGGTCGAGCCGGAAGACACCGGCCTCCTCGTCGAACTCGTACTTGTTGCGGCTGCCCCGCGGGATCTCGACGACGATCTCGACCCGCTCCGGGAACTCGCGCAGCGCGGTTCCCCCGCCCGAGGCTCGCCGCGTCACGACCTACACCGGCTTCGACGCGAGCTTGCCCGCCAGCTCGCGGTCGATGGCGTCGTGCTCGGCCCACCAGCGGACGGTGTCGGCGAGGGTCTCGCGCAGCGGCCGGAACTCGAGCCCGAGATCCGCCCGCGTGCGCGTCGTGTCGACCGCGTCCGCGTTGTCGATGATCCAGTCGATCGAATCGCTCGCGGGAAGTGGGCTCAGGCGCCCGCCGAAGAGGTCATTGACCCTCGCGATCCTTCGCAGCGCCGCCCCGCCGAGGAACCGCCGCTTGACGGTCCGGCCGGTCAGCTCGTCGAGGATCGCAGCCACGTCGCGGTGGCTGACCACGCCGGACGTGAGCAGGTAGTGGCGCCCGGCGGGCTTGTCGAGGGCGAGGACGATCGCCCGGGCGACGTCGCGGACGTCGACCCAGGGCGCGCGGCTCTCGATCGAGAAGCCGTCGCCGAGCAGGAAGGTGAGGAAGCCGCTGCTCGGGCCCATCGCCGTGTCCTCCGGGCCGATCACCATCCCGGGGTGCACGGTCACGCGTGGCAGGCCCTTCGCCTCCAGCTCCTGACCCACGAGCTCCGACTCGACCTTGCTGCGCAGGTACGGGTCCCGCCAGGCGGGATCGCCGGGCTTCGTGAGGGGCGTGTCCTCCGTGACCGGCGAAAGGCCGAGCGCGAAGATCACGAGCGAGCTGACGTCGACGACCTTCGCCGTGCCGGCGCGCAACGCGGCCGAGAGGATCGTGCGGGCGAGCGGCGCGTTGTTGGCCATCGCCGGCCCGGCCTTGCGGTCGTAGCGGTAGGTCGCGGCGGCCTGGACGAGCGCGTCCATGCCCTGCAGGGCCTTGTCGATGACCGCGGGGTCCTGCGCGTCGCCGGTGACGACCTCGACGCCGAGCTTGTCGAAGAGCGAGCCGCTGGGCCACGCGTCGCGCGAGACGATGCGAACCTGGTGCCCGGCCTCGACCGCCGCGCGCACCGTCGCCCGCCCCACGAAGCCGGCCCCACCGGTGATCAGGACGCGCATCACCACCCCCTCGTCATGGCCGCGGAGGGTACCGCGTGCGACCGTCAGCTCCGCGCCGCGGCAGACCGGCTCCGGGCGACCTGCGGCTGCCGCCTCCGCAGCCGACCTGCTGCCCTCTCCCCAGCCGACCTGCGGCTGCCGCCTCCGCAGCCGACCTGGCTGCCCCCTCCCCAGCCGACCTGGCTGCGACGGCCGGTCCCGCCGGCCGGGGGCCGGGCCTAGTCGTTGTAGAGGCGCTCCTCGATGAGCTTTTCCTGCACCGGGCGGCCGGTCGGGTCGAAGCAGGAGAACTCGAAGTGCTTCTGGAACTCCACGTCGATACTGTCGGCGCCGCTGCGGTTCTTCTCGATCGAGCAGACGATCCAGTCGCGGAAGCGCTGCGCCTGGTACGGGTTGAACTCGATGTTGACCTTCGCGACGATGTTGTACTTCTCGTTCAGGATCAGGATCACGTCGGCCTCGTAGTTGATCGCCGACGACCCGCGCAGGTGGTGGTTGCGCAGGCGCGCGGCCTTGAGGCCCTCCTTGTCGGCCGCGACGATGGCGATCGTCGGCAGCTTCTCAGTGAGCGCGATGTCCTTGAGCCCGTTGACGACGTACGTGACCTTCTCGGACTCCGTGGGCGGTTCCGGGATCTGGGGCACCTTCTGGAGGTAGTCGACGATCAGGACCATGCGGCGCTCGCCGGAGCGGCGCCGATGGACATCGATCAGCTCGCGCAGGTTCTCGACCGTGCTCGCCGTGGCGGACCCGCGCAGCAGGAACAGGTTCCCGCCGTAGCGCGCGATCCGCTCGATCGCGGGCTTCAGCTTGGCGCTCTGGGCCAGGTCGACCGGGCCCTCCTCGCCGGCGCCGCGGCTCCACGAGCGGACGACCTCGTTGCGGACGTCGGTGATCTTCACGGCGCCGGTGGTCGGCTTCGTGTTCGGCAGGTGCGGCAGCACCGACTCCATCGCGATGAGCCGGTTGAGCATGTACGGCTCGTCGTGCTCGAAGCAGACGTACAGGACGTAGGCCTGCCCGGACGCCGCGATGTTCCGCGCCATCTGCAGGGCCATCGTCGTCTTGCCCGTGCCCTGGGCCCCGCCGATCAGCAGCAGCTCGCCGGGCCGCAGCCCGCCACCGAGCATCTTGTCCAGCGGCGACATCCCGAGCGGCACCGGCTCGTAGTCGGCCAGCTCGCCCGTTGCGACCTTCTCGCGAACGTCGTTCAGGACGTCGAGGGCGCTGACGGGCGCCATCGACCCGCTGCCGGTCTCGAGGAACCAGCCGTCACTCCCGGTCGTCGGCGCGGCCGCCTGGGCGGCGCGGGTCCCGGCTCTCTCGCTTCCCCCAGTCACGCGGTCGTGCCTCCCATCCGAGCTTCCTGCGGCGACATCGTCGATAGATCGTCCCACAGCCGGGTGATCGTGCGCAGTCCTGCTTCATAGTTCAACAGGACCATCGTCTCGTTCGGGGCGTGTGCGTTGTCATCCGGGTTCGTGAACCCGAGCATCGTGATCGGCAGCCCGAGGACCTCCCGGAAGAGCGCCGCGACCGGGATGCTGCCCCCGGACCGGATGAACACCGGCACCTGGCCGTGGGTGGCCTCGAGCGCCCGCGCCGCGGCCTTCGAGACCGGCAGTTCCGGGTCCATCCGCAGCGGCTTCGCGGTGCCGAGGTTGTGGACCGCAACGGTCACGCCCCGGGGCGCGACCTGCTTCACGTAGTCGCGGATCGCGACGAACAGCTTCTCGCCGTCCTGGTCCGGCACGAGCCGGCAGCTGACCTTCGCGTGGGCGTGGGCCGGGATGATCGTCTTGGAGCCCTCGCCGGTGAAGCCGCCCCAGATGCCGTTGACGTCGAGCGTGGGGCGGACGCCCATGCACTCGAGGAGCGAGAAGCCGGGCTCACCCGGCACCAGCTCCGGGACGCCGGTGACGCGGTGGAAGTCCTGCTCGTCGAATGGCAGGCAGCTGATCTCGAAGCGCTCCTGCGGCGTCGCCGGTCGGACGTCGTCGTAGAAGCCCGGGATGAGCACGCGGCCGGATTCGTCCTTCAGCTTCGTGATGATCCAGGCCAGCGCGTTGGCCGGGTTCTGGACCGCGCCGCCGTAACTGCCCGAGTGGAGGTCGATCGGCCCGCCTGTCACGTCGATCTGGACGTAGACCATGCCGCGCAACGAGGTCGTGAGGGCCGGCACGTTGCCCTCGAAGAAGCCGGTGTCGCTGATGACGATCGCGTCCGCGTCCAGGAGCTCGCGGTTCTCCCGGAGCCACGCCTCGAGCCCGACGGACGAGTGCTCCTCCTCGCCCTCGAAGATGTACTTGACGTTGATCGGCAAGCGGCCGCGCGTCGCGAGCATCGCCTCGGCGGCCTTCAGGTGCATGTGCAGTTGGCCCTTGTCGTCAGCCGCGCCCCGGCCGACCATCCGGGCCTCGGCGCCCTCGCCGCGGACGAACGGCTCGAACGGCGCGGTCTCCCACAGCTCGATGGGATCGACCGGCTGAACGTCGTAGTGGCAGTACACGAGGATCGTCGGCGCGCCCGGGGCGTGGAGCCAGTCGCCGTAGACGACCGGGTTGCCGGCCGTCGGCATGACCGCGGCGTGCTCGATGCCGATCCGCGTCATCTCGTCGACGATCCAGCGCGCCGTCCGCTCGATGTCCGGCCGGTGCTCAGGAAGGGTCGAGATCGACGGGATGCGCAGGAGCTCCATGTACGACTCCAGGCGCTCCGCCTTGCGGGCCTCGAGGAAGGATTCGATCGATTCCTCGACGGTGGTCAGCGTCAGCATGGCCGAGATGGTAGCCCGGGATCCAAGCGCCCGATCCGCGTCGGTCCGGCTCGCTCCGGACCCGCGATATTCCTGTGGGTGAAGTTCAGCGGCCGATACGAGCGTTTGCGGCCCGGTCTGCGGCAACCACGGGCCAGGCTGATGCCTCTCAGGAATGAAGCGGCCGGGAAACAGCCGAGGGCGAGGCAGACTTCGAGTCCGTTCCCTTCGAAACTTCACTGGCAGGAATAGTCGCCGCGGCCGGGCATCGGCGGACGCTTGCGAGGGGCACGAAATCGAACCGCCCGGCCGATCGGCCGGGCGGTTCCGGGTTGCGGGGTGGGGCCGCGCCGCGTCAGGCTGGCGCGGGCGAGGACTTCGGCTTGGGCCCGGGCTTGGCCGCGGCCGTCGGCTCGGTGGCCGGCTCGCCGCCCTCGGGTCGAGGCTTCCGAGGCGGCAGGCCGTGGATGTCCTCCTTCGGGGGCAGGTCGCTGAAGAGCGCCTCGAACTCCTCCGCGTCGACCGTCTCCTGCGCGATCAGCTTCTGGGCGAGCGCGTCGAGCCGGTCGCGATGGGTCTCGAGGACCTGGGTCGCGCGCTCGTAGGCGCGGTCCATGATCGCCCGGATCTCCTCGTCGATCGTCTTGGCGATCTCATCCGAGTAGTTCCGCTGCTCGCCGATCTCACGCCCGAGGAACACGAGCTCGTCGCGCTTCCCGAACGCCAGCGGGCCGAGCCGGTCGCTCATGCCGAACTCGGTGACCATGCGGCGCGCGAGGTCGGTCGCCTTCTCGATGTCGTTCGACGACCCTGTCGTCGTATCGCCGAAGACCATCCGCTCGGCGACGTTGCCGCCCAGCAGGCCGGCGATCTTGTCCTCGAACTCGCTCTTCGACTGGAGGTAGCGGTCCTCGGTCGGGAGCGCGATCGTGTAGCCGAGGGCCATGCCGCGGCTGATGATCGTGACCTTCTGGACCGGGTCGCACTTCGGCAGGATCCGCTGCACGACGGCGTGGCCGCCCTCGTGGTAGGCGATGATCAGCTTCTCGGCGTCGCTGATGACGCGGCTCTTGCGCTCCGGGCCGGCCACGATGCGCTCAAGCGCCTCCTCGAAGTCGGCCATGGTGACGAGCTTGCGATTGCGCCGCGCGGCGAGGATCGCGCCCTCGTTGACGAGGTTCGCAAGGTCCGCGCCGGAGAAGCCGGGCGACTGGCGCGCCAGCTCCTCGATCGAGACGTTCTTGTCGAGCGGCTTGCCCTTCGTGTGGACCTTCAGGATCGCGATGCGACCCTTCATGTCCGGGCGGTCGAGGATGACCTGGCGGTCGAAGCGGCCCGGGCGGAGCAGCGCCGGGTCGAGGACGTCAGGCCGGTTGGTGGCCGCGACGACGATCACGTTCGTGTTCGTGTCGAAGCCGTCCATCTCGACGAGGATCTGGTTCAGGGTCTGCTCGCGCTCGTCGTGGCTGCCGCCGAGGCCCGCGCCGCGCTGCCGCCCGACCGCGTCGATCTCGTCCACGAACACGATGCACGGGCTGTTGCGCTTGGCCTGGTCGAACAGGTCGCGCACGCGGCTCGCGCCGACGCCGACGAACATCTCGACGAACTCGGAGCCCGAGATCGAGAAGAACGGCACGCCCGCCTCGCCCGCAACCGCGCGCGCGAGGAGCGTCTTGCCGGTGCCCGGCGGGCCGACGAGGAGCACGCCCCGCGGGATGCGCGCGCCGAGGGTGTTGAACTTCTCCGGGAACTTCAGGAACTCGACGACCTCCTGGAGCTCGGTCTTGGCCTCGTCGACGCCCGCGACGTCAGCGAAGGTCACGACCTGCTTGTTCCCGAGGAACATGCGGGCGCGGCTCTTGCCGAAACTCAGGGCCTGGTTGTTGGTGCCCTGGGCCTGGCGCATCATGAAGTAGATGAAGCCGCCGATGATCAGGAGCGGCAGCAGGCCGGTCAGGACGAGCCCGATCCAGGAGTTGTCGGGCGCTGGTTTCGTGTCGAGGGTGGGTTCCTCGACACCCCCCTTCTGGGCCGCGTCGGCGATGTCCTGGCGCACGGACACGAGCACGTTCGCGATCGTGACGGTGTAGTCAGGCTCGGTGTCGCCGGCGGCGTACGGCTTCTTGAAGACACTCAGCGTCTCGCCGCTCTGGAAGACCTTGGCGACGAGGCCCTTCTCGACGTCCTCGAGGAAGGACTCGGGGCCGGAGTACGGCTTGGTCGCCGTGTTGGTCGGGCCGCTGAGCCACGTGTACAGCAGCGCCGAGACACCCATCACGAGGACGAGCATCAGCAGCCCGTTGCGCATGAACCTGGGATTCAAGAAACGAACGCCTCCGAACGAAGGGCCGTTGAGCTGTCAACGGACCCGGGATCGAGTATAGCCACGGTCATCCGTGGACCCTCTATGGCCCGATCGGATGCATCGTCGCAGACGGGGATGGACCCACGGACGTGCCGTTGGTCAAGAAATCATTACGGAGGCGTGGATTGGTAGCTGGGACAGGATTCGAACCTGTGACCTAGCGATTATGAGCCGCTTGCTCTACCACTGAGCTACCCAGCCACGGTCGGGAGATGGTACCCGAGGGGCCGCCGCCTGCGCGAGCGGGGTCCGGCGTCCTCCAACCGGCGTCCTCCAAATCGCATCAAAGCTCGTGTGCGACTCGCTGCCCGCCGCGGGCCTGGCGGTGGCCTCGACGAGGACAGCTGTCGGGCCCCGTCACTGCCAAACCCCGGTGTGGCGAGGGTTCGTGCCCCGGGGAGCGTGACTCCGAGCGGGCGCTCGCATCCGGGGCCGGTGGGCTGGAGGCGAGGCCCGGCCGGCGCGGGCGCGCCCAGCCTCAGCCCGAAGCCCGGGCAACCTCGGCGCACGGGGAGCCCATCGGCTCAGACCACCGGCCGAAGCCGGCCCGTCTCGACCTCGTAGACGAGGCCGTGCACGGGCACATCGAGGATGGACGGCTCGCCGCGCAGGATCTCGACCTGCCCGCGGACCATCGCATCGAGGTCGTCGAACGCCCCGAAGCCCATGTCGGTCGAGCGGCCGGTCGCGAGCTCGACCCGCCGGCGCAGGTCTGCCTCGTCGGCGCGCTGGAGCCCGCACGCGGTATGCCCGATGATGATGATCTCCCTCGTCCCGAGCAGCTGCTGGCTCACGACCAGCGAGCGGATCGCGTCGTCGGTCGCCAAGCCGCCGGCGTTGCGGATGATGTGGGCGTCGCCAACGCGCAGCCCGAGGGCGTCCTGGACGTCGATCCGGGCGTCCATGCAGGTCAGGATCGCGAGGCCCCTGCGCGGCGCGGCGGTCAGCGCCGAGCGGTCGAAGGTCTCGACGAATCGCTCGTTCTCCCCGAGGATCCGCGCGTACTCTCCTTGGGCGGTCACGAGGCGACGGTAGCCGAGATGGGCGCCCGGCGTAACGAGTGTCGAGGGCCGGCCTCGCGGCCGGCGCGGCCGCCGGTTACGCGGACGCCGAGGTGCCGCCCCTGCCGCGGTGGATCAGTCGGACGGGCCGAAGAGGACCTCGAGCCAGGCTTCGAGCGGGGTCGTCGTGTCGACCTCCGCGCCGAGCCGGACCGCGGCCGAGCCGGGGGCGTCCGGTGGCAACGACGGCGCGCCGGCCGCGAGCGCGAACGGGATTTCCCGCGGGCCGCCGAGGCCGTAGGCGCGGGCCTGGAGCTTGACGAACCGCTGGTCCTGCACGCGCCCGAGGTCCTGCTCGAGGCGCTCGACCTCCTCGCGGAGCGCGGCGTTGTTGGCCCGGAGCTCCTCGGCCCGGCTGGTGGCCGCGGTCGCCTCGCCGACCTGGCGGGCGAAGCTCAGCGCGAGCAGCGCCGAGGCGAGGACGCCGGCCGCGGTGACGACGCGGCGCCGGGACAGCCGCGGCATCGGGAGGGTCGCGGGATCAAGGCGGGGGCCGGGATCGTCCTCGTCGTCGAAGGCCGCGACCGGCGTGGGCGGGACGTAGGGCGGGATCTTCGGCTCGCTCGCCGCACGGGCGGCGCGGGTCGTCCGGCGGGTTGGCTTCTGCGCGGCCGGCGAGGGCGCGCGCACGCCCCGGCGCAGGAATGCCGGGACGGCGTCGAGCTCGCGCGGATCGGGGGGCATCGTCGGCCGAGCGTAGCTACGCGATTCCGGGGGTGTCAACCCGGTTTCGTCACAGGTGCGGGGTGGTTCGGTGCGGTGCGGGGTGGTTCGGGTGACGCGGTTGTGACAGTCGAGATGGCACGCCGGGGCCCGAACCTGCCGCTAGACTCGCGCCAATCGAACGGGCGTTCACTTTTCGAAGCATTCGGAGGCCAGCCGTGCGCACCTACGCCCCCGCCTCGACGGAGGTCGTGTTGAACCGGCTCCTCGAGGAGCCGTCGCTCGCCCGGGCGGTCACGCACCACGCCCTCCTGCCGGAGCGCGAGGCCGTCACGGCGCCGTTCCCGGAGTGGCTGGACCCGCGGATCGTCGCCGGCCTCGAGAGCCGCGGCATCACCTCGCTCTACAGCCACCAGGCGGAGGCGATCGAGGCCGTCCACGCCGGCGAGGACATCGTCGTGGTGACCCCGACCGCCTCGGGCAAGACGCTCTGCTACGCGCTGCCGGTGCTCCAGTCGCTCGCGGAGGACCCGTCGGCGCGCGCGCTCCTGCTGTTCCCGACGAAGGCGCTGGGGCAGGACCAGGTCGCCGAGTTCGCGGGGCTTGCCAAGGCGAGCTCACTGTCGATCGCGGCCGCGACCTACGACGGCGACACGCCGGCGCCGATCCGGTCCGCGATCCGGACCGCGGGGCAGGTGGTGGTGACCAACCCGGACATGCTCCACTCGGCGATCCTCCCCCATCACACGAAGTGGTTCCAGCTCTTCGAGCAGGTCCGCGTGATCGTGATCGACGAGCTGCACACCTACCGCGGCGTCTTCGGGAGCCACGTGGCGAACGTCCTGCGGCGGCTGCTGCGGCTGTGTGCCCACTATGGCTCGAACCCGATCATCGTCTGCTCCTCGGCCACGATCGGGAACCCGGCGGAGCTCGCGGCGCAGCTGATCGGACGGACGCCGCGGCTGATCGACCGCAACGGAGCCCCGGCGGGCGCGAAGCACATCCTGCTCGTCGATCCGCCGCTGCTCGACCCGGCCACTGGCGCACGCGGCTCCGCGCTGACCCACGCGGAGCGCTGGGCCCTGCCGTTCATCCGCGCCGGGCGGCAGACGATCGTGTTCGGGAAGGCGCGGGTCGCGGTCGAGATCATCCTGACCCGGCTGCGGGAGGCGCTGCGCGAGCACTTTGGGCCGCGGTCGCGCATCCGCGGCTACCGCGGCGGGTACCTGCCCACGGAGCGGCGGGCGATCGAGCGCGGGCTCCGGGACGGGGAGATCCTCGGCGTGGTCTCCACGAACGCGCTCGAGCTCGGCGTGGACATCGGCGCGCTGGATGTGTCGATCCTCGCGGGCTACCCGGGCTCGGTGGCCGGGACGTGGCAGCAGCTCGGCCGGGCCGGGCGGCGCCGGGACGCCAGCGTCGGCGTGCTGATCGCGTCGGGCTCGCCGGTCGACCAGTACGTGATCCACCACCCGGAGTTCCTGCTCGAGGGCAGCCCCGAGGAGGCGCGGATCGACCCGGACAACCTCCACGTCCTGCTCGCCCACCTGCGCTGCGCCACGTTCGAGCGGCCGTTCGAGCCGGGCGAGGTGTTCGGTCCCGGGCCGGTGGACGACCTGCTGGCGTTCATCGGCGAGGAAGGCCACGTCCGGCAGTCGTCGGACGGGCGGTGGTACTGGAGCTCGGAGAACTTCCCGGCGTCAGAGGTGAGCCTGCGGACCGCGGCCCCGGAGAACGTCGTGATCATCGACACGACGCCGGACCGGCCGCGGGTCATCGGCGAAACGGACCTGTTCTCCGCCCAGGTGCTCGTGCACACGCAGGCCATCTACCTGCACGAGAGCCAGCAATACCACGTGGACAAGCTTGACTGGGGCGAGCGGAAGGCCTACGTCCGCAAGGTCGACGTCGACTACTACACGTACGCGAACCGGGCCGTGACGCTGAAGCCGCTCGACGTCTTCGCGTCCGAGCCTGCCGTCGGCGGGCGGCGGATCCACGGCGAGGTGATGGTCGCGAGCCTCGTCACGCTGTTCAAGAAGCTCAAGTTCGGGACGGACGAGAACGTGGGCTGGGGCCCGATCGATCTACCCGAGCTGGAACTGCAGACAACTGCGTACTGGCTCACATTCGAACCCGAGGACGGGACGGTGATGCCGACCGATCGCCCCGTTGCCCGGTCCGGCGGCTCGGCTCACGCACCGGGAACTGCGCTCGACGAGCCTCCTCCCGGTCGCCTTGCGCCCGACCGACCTGACCGTCCCGACGGCCTTCGTGCCATTTGGCGCAAGGACGATCTCGATGTCGCGCTGCTGGGAGCCGGTCGGGCGATCCAGGCGGTCGCGGCGGTGCTGCTGATGGTCGACCCGCGCGATCTGGGGCTCGTCACGCAGGTGCGGTCGCCGCACTCCGAGGCGCCGACGATCTACCTGTACGAGGCGGTCCCTGGCGGCATCGGGCTGTCCGAGCGACTGTGGAAGCGCCACGACGAGCTGGTGACTGGGGCGCAGGCGCTCATCGAGGCGTGTTCGTGCGAGGCGGGCTGCCCGGCGTGCACCGGTCCTCGCCTGGATCCCGAGGTCAACGGCAAGGCGTTGGCGCTCCGCCTCCTCGCACACCTCCAGCCGTCCTCCCGCACGGGCGACGCTGGGGTCGGCGCGACTGAGGCCCCCGCCGAGCGGGTGCCGGCGTGACGGCCTCCGTCTCGCTCGAGCGGCGGTTCGCGAACTTCCGCGCCGGGCTCGCGACGCGCGAGTCCGCGCCGCCCTCCGTCGCGGACAAGGCGCGCCGTTCGAGCATCGGCGCGGAACGGCTCGCGGCCGCGGTCGACGGCGAGCTGATCCGGACGCGGCAGGGCTCGTTCGTGCTCGTCGAGTGCCCGACCACGATCTTGCCGCTGGACCGCTCGCGCCTGGCCACGCTGCCGGGGCAGCCGCCCGCGGACGCTCCCCTGCTCTGCCTCGACACGGAGACGACCGGGCTGGCCACTGCAGCCGGGACGCTGGCGTTCCTCGTCGGGCTTGGGTGGTGGGAGGGCAGCCTGTTCCGCCAGATCCAGCTGCTGCTGCCGGACCACGCGGACGAGCCGGCGCTCCTCGCCGAGCTGGCGTCGCGGATACCGCGGGGCGGATGGCTCGTGACGTACAACGGGCGCGGATTCGACTGGCCACTGCTCGTCGCGCGGTTCCGGATGGCCGGCTGGAACCCGCCGCTCCACGCGGGCCATCTGGACCTGCTGCCGATCGTGCGGCGCGTGTTCCGCCACCGCATGGCCGACGCGCGGCTGGCATCGGTGGAGGCCGAGCTGCTCGGGCTGCGGCGTGGGCGGGACATCGCCGGCTGGGAGATCCCGTCGCGCTACCTCGACTACCTGCGCTGGGGCGAGCCGGGGCCACTCGTCGACGTGGTGCGCCACAACGACGAGGACGTGCGCTCGCTCGGGCGCCTGCTCGTGCACCTCGACCGCGAGTACGCGGACAGCGAGCGCTGGTCCGAGGTCCCACCCGGCGACCTCGCGGGCCTCGCCCGGGCGTACTCCCGCGAGGGCCGGCACGTGGACGCGCTCGCGTGCCTCGAGGCCG
>DATLYV010000046.1:0-3896 GCA_035574535.1 Binatia bacterium | reverse complement strand
CCCTCGCCGCGCGGCCCGGCGAGCTGGTCTCGGTGCCGCCGGGCGCGGAGGCGGAGTTCCTCGCGCCGCTGCCCGCCTCGCTCCTGACGCCCGACGCCGAGATCCGCGCCCGGCTGCGCCGTTTCGGGCTGCGCCGGATCGGCCAGGTGGCCGAGCTGGCCGGGTCGGCGCTGGTGGCGCGGTTCGGCGAGGAAGGGGGCAGGATCGGGTCTCGCGCCCGTGGCCTCGAGGTCGAGCCGTTCCGGCCCCGCCTCGCGCCGGAGCGCCTGGTCCTCGGGCTGCCGATCGAGCCCGCCGTCGCCGAGCTGGAAGCGATCCGGTTCGTGCTGCGCCGCCTCGCCGTGGCGCTCGGCGCGAACCTCGCCGCACGGGGCCTCGCCGCCGAGCGGGGCAGTCTCCGGCTCCACCTCGACCTGGCATTCGCACCGAAGGGCACGCCGCCGGAGCTGGTCGTCGAGACCCGCTTCCCCGAGCCGACCGCCGACCCCGAGGCGATCGAGCGGCTGCTCCTCGCCAAGCTGGAGCGGACCTCGCCGCCGGCCGCCGTCGACCGGCTGGAGCTGGAGCTCGCGGGCGCGAGCCCGGCGGCCGGCCAGCAGCTGCCCCTGTTCGTGCCACAGGCGCTCCACGGCGCCCGCCTCGCCTGGCAACTCGCGCGCCTCACCCTGACCTGGGGCGAGGACCGGATCCGGCGGGTCGAGCTCCTCGATCCCGAGGCGCCGCTCCCGGAGCAGCGCTGGACCTTCCGCGGGGCGGGTGCCGGAGGCCCACGATGACCCGCCTGCTCCGCGCCCATCCCGAGATCGCCGTGGAGGTCGACGACGGGCGCCTTGCCATCTCCTGGGCCGGCCGGCGCGAGGTCGTCGAGGTCTGCAACCGCTGGCGCGTCGAGGAGTCGTGGTGGCGCGAGCCGATCGCCCGCGACTACTACAAGGTCGTCGGCGAGCGCTGGCTCGCCCTCATCTACTTCGACCGCGTCGCCGGCACCTGGCACCTCGAGCGGCTGTACGACTGAAACCCGAGGCTCACCCGCCGGCCCACTCGAATGGGCAGAGCGCACCGTAGAACACCGTCACGTAGACCTCCGACCCGCGCGGCAGCGCGGCGGCGCGGATGTCGCAGCCATACCCGTTCGACGACCAGGCCGCGAACGAGCCGTCCTCGAGGGGCCCGTCCAGCCCGCCACCGAGCCCGACGTCCGCGAGCTCCCGCCCGTACCACGACGCCACCGTCCGCGCGTTCACGGCGTCGCCCGCCGGGACGGTGTACGCCGCGCTGGCGGCCGCTTCGGCCTCGGCTTCCCGGGCGCCGGGGTAAACGGGGAAGCCCTCTGGGAGGGTGGCCCAGATCGGGCCCCACTCGCTGTCGAGCTGGCCCGGCCGGTTCGTCGGGAGCCCGACGACGGACGGCGTCGCACCGGAGGTGGTCGGGACGGGGACCGGCGTCGGGGTCGGGCCGATCCCGGTGGGTCGGGCCGTCGCATGCGGGGCCCCGCAGCCTGCAAGCGCGAGCGCCGCAAGCGCGACGACGAGCGCGACCCCGAGCGCGGGCCCGTGGGCCATCCCGGCCCCGCCGTCGGCTCGCGGTCGATCCATCGGTCGGATGGTCGCAGACGTGAAAGGACCCTGCCGCCCCCAGATGCGGCAGGGTCCTTCTTCGATCGTCCGCCCGCTCACCAGGCGGCCGACCGGGTCGACGGCAGGGCTCCTGCGCCCGCCTTCGCCGGGTCTCGGGTGGCGCCCCGGGACCCCGTGCTTACCGAACGCTCGCAGCCAGCGCCGCCGGGAGGAGGACGAGGATGAGGAAGGCCGCGATGAGGAGCATCGCGACCGTCCTCGTCAGGACGGCGGGCCAGCTGCGGGGATCGGTTTCCACGCGCGTCAGACGCCGCATCGCGCCGATGTGTTGCGTGATTCCGATAAGAACGTTTGTTCTATGATGGAGGGCCCCCCTCGAGCCAGGGCCGAGGCGCCGCCGGGAGACCGCACCGGACCGCACCGGACCACCGAGAACCGACGAGACGGGCCATGCCACCGACCTACGCCGAGCTCCACGCCCACACCAACTTCTCGTTCCTCCACGGCGCCTCGCCGGTCGAGGTCATGGTCGAGCGGGCGGTCGAGCTGGGCCTGTCCGGCCTCGCGGTCACGGACCACGACGGGCTCTACGGCGTGGTCCGGTTCGCCTCCGCCGCGCAGGCGGTGGGGCTGCGGCCGGTCATCGGGATCGAGATCGAGCTGCAGGACGCGGCCGCTCCCGACCCGGGCAACGTCGTGGTGCCGGCGCGGCGGCCACGGAGGCGAGGGCCGGCACTCCCCCCGACGCCGCTCGAGCCGAGCGCCGTCGAGGGCCTCCCGGCGCGGCCGCGGCCCGACCGTCCCCGCCTCCCGGGCCACCGCGGCGTGGTCAAGGAGGACCTCCGCGGGATCGGCGAGCGGCAGCGCGGCCCGCACCTGGTTCTCCTCGCCAGGGACGGCACGGGCTACCGCAGTCTCTGCCGCCTCGTCTCCCGCGCGAACCTCGACGGGACCAAGCGGGTCCCGCGGTTCACCCAGACCCTCCTCGACGAGCATGCCGAGGGCCTGATCGCGCTCTCTGGCGGCCGCGAGAGCGAGCTCGCGCGCCGGCTCCGCGTCGGCGACCGCGAGGGCGCCCGGGCCGCCGCCCGCCGCCTCGCGCGCCGCTACGGGACGCTCCATGTCGAGCTCTCGCACCACCTGCTCCCCGACGACGACTGGCTCGTCACCGAGCACGTGGCCCTCGCCGACGAGCTGGGCCTGCCGGTCGTCGTCACGAACGACGTCCACTACGCCCGATCCTGGGACCGCGAGCTCCACGACGTCCTGACCGCGATCCAGCACGGCCGGACGCTCGACACCCTGGGGCCGCTCCGCCGACCCGACTCGGAGTCGTACCTGAAGTCGGCCGCCGAGCTGCTGGCACTCCCGCCGGGATCGATCCGGCCGGTCGAGTCGGCCGCACTCGTCGGGTCGAGCGACGCGCCCGCGCTAACCGCATCGACCGCGCCCGGCTGGTCTGCCGGGTCCGTCGACCGCGTGGCCCGCGCCTGGGCCGAGGGCATCGCCACCGCGGGCGAGATCGCCGCGTCCTGCTCGGTCGACCTCGGGTTCGAGCAATATCGCTTTCCGGGCTTCCCCGTCCCCAAGGGCGAGACGCCGTTCTCCTACCTGTCGTCGCTGTGCTGGGAGGGCGCGCGCCGCCGCTACCACCCGCTGACCGCGGAGGTCATGCGGCGCCTCGCGCACGAGCTCTCGGTCATCGAGCGGGCGGGCCTCGCCGAGTTTTTCCTCATCTGCTGGGACCTGATGCGCTTCGCCCGCGAGCAGGGCATCCCGGCGCAGGGTCGGGGCAGCGCGACGAGTTCGATTGTGTCGTACACGCTCGGGATCAGCCGGGTCGAGCCGATCCAGCACAACCTGCTGTTCGAGCGCTTCATCAACGAGGGCCGCACGACCTACCCGGACGTCGACATCGACTTCTCCTCCGAGCGCCGCGAGGAGGTCATCCAGTACGTGTATCGGCGATATGGGCCGGAGCACACCGGGATGGTCTCCAACCTCGTGACGTACCGGGCCCGATCCGCGGTACGCGAGGTGGGGTACGCGCTGGGATTCCCGCGGCCGCTGGTGGATCGCGTGGCCAAGGCGCTCGAGACGTATGACTCCGTGATGGTCCGACGCGACCTCGAGGCGGACGGGGGCTTCGCCGAGTTCTTCCGTCGGCCGGGGGAGGGCTCCGCGGCGGCGGTCGCCGAGGACTCGGTCCGGGCGGCGGCGGGGGCCGCGGCGGCGCGCGGGTTCGTCGACGGGATGGGCCAGCTCAACCACGAGCGCGGCGGCCGGGTCCGCACGCGCGGCGCGGGTGAGGCGGGCAAC
>DATLYV010000045.1:0-3742 GCA_035574535.1 Binatia bacterium | reverse complement strand
GCGCCCGCCGGCGCGGGCGCGGGGGCCGGTGCGCCGGCCGGGGCGACCGCGTGACCGTCCAGGGCGCGGTCCTCCGCGCGCTCCGCCGGCCCCGCGGCACGGCGCCGCAGGGCTTCGGACGGACGTCCCGCCGCGACAACTGGGCGGTCTACCCGATCATCCAGGCAATCGTCTTCACGGTCTGCGCCGGCTACCTCACGTTCAGCGGCGTGTTCTGGGGGCCGCTGTTCGGGCCGCAGTACGTGATCGCCGAGCCGTACCTCTCGCCGCTCTTCTCACCGCTGATCCTGTTCCCGGACATGCCGACGTGGCTCAGCCCCGGCCTGCTGATCCTGTGGATCCCGATCGGCTTCCGGGCCACCTGCTACTACTACCGGAAGGCCTACTACCGCTTCTACTTCGGCGACCCGCCGGGCTGCGCGGTGGGCGAGGCGAGGGTCCACCGCGACACCAACATCGCCCTCGAGAACGCCCTGCCGTTCATCCTCCAGAACCTCCACCGGTACCTGCTGTACCTGGCCTTCATCCCGCTCTTCTTCCTGTGGATCGACGTCATCCAGGCCTTCGGCGCGTGGGACGGCGGCGAGCCGATCCATACGCCGTTCAACGGCACGGCCCACCCGCAGATCGGCCTCGGCGGCCTGCTGCTCCTGGTGAACGTCATCCTGCTGACGGGCTACTCACTGTCGTGCCACTCGCTCCGGCACCTCGTCGGCGGGCGGATCGACTGCTTCTCGTGCACCCGCGCGCGGCGCGTCCGCTACTCGCTCTGGCAGCGCCTCACGGACCTGAACCGCAACCACATGTGGTGGGCCTGGACCAGCCTCATCACCGTCACGCTCGCCGACGTCTACATCCGCCTTCTGCAGGCCGGGGTCGTCACGGACCCGGCGATCTACCTCTAGGCCGCCCGTGGCGCTCGGACCGGAGGCGATCGACGAGATCGAGACGCACGCCGTCGACGTCCTCGTCGTCGGGGCCGGCGGCGCGGGCCTGCGGGCCGCGATCGAGGCCCATGCCGCGGGCCGGAAGGTCGGGCTCGTCTGCAAGTCGCTGCTCGGCAAGGCCCACACCGTCATGGCCGAGGGCGGCGTCGCGGCGGCGCTCGGCCACGTCGACCCGGCCGACAGGTGGGAGACCCACTTCCGCGACACGATGGTCGGCGGGAAGTACCTCAACAACCCGCGCATGGCCGAGCTCCACGCCAAGGAGGCCCCGGACCGCGTCCGCGAGCTCGAGGCCTGGGGCGCCGTCTTCGACCGCACGAAGGACGGCCGGATCCTGCAGCGGCCGTTCGGCGGCCACTCGCACCCGCGCCTCGCCCATGTCGGCGACCGGACCGGCCTCGAGATGATCCGCACGCTCCAGGACCGGGCCGTCGCGGCTGGCATCGACGTCTTCATGGAGTGCACGATCACCCGCCTCATCACGGGCGCTCTCCCGGCCGGCGGGACGGGCGTCGTCGGGGCGTTCGGCTACCGGCGGACGACCGGCGAGCCGATTCTCTTCCCGGCCAAGGCGGTGGTCCTCGCGACGGGCGGGATCGGCAAGGCCTACAGCGTCACGTCGAACTCGTGGGAGTACTCGGGCGACGGCCAGGCGCTCGCGTACCTCGCCGGCGCCGACCTCATCGACATGGAGTTCGTGCAGTTCCACCCGACCGGGATGGTCTGGCCGCCGGGCGTCCGTGGGCTGCTGGTGACCGAGGCGGTCCGCGGCGAGGGCGGGATCCTGCGCAACAGGGACGGCAAGCGGTTCATGTGGGACTACCTGCCGGAAGACCGCCGCGGCGAGTACGCCGCGACCGACGAGGAGGCCGCGACGTGGGTGACCAGCGCGGCCGCCGGCAGGGTCTCCGACGCGCGCCGACCCCCGGAGCTGTCGACCCGCGACAACGTCGCCCGGGCGATCTACATGGAGGTCCGCGAGGGCCGCGGCTCGCCCCACGGCGGCGTCTTCCTCGACATTAGCTACCTGCCGCCGGACCACGTCCGCCGCAAGCTTCCCTCGATGTACGACCAGTTCAAGGAGCTGGCCGACGTCGACATCACGAAGGGGCCCATGGAGGTCGGTCCGACGACCCATTACGTCATGGGCGGCGTCCGGGTCGACCCGGACACGGGTGCGACCACCGTGCCCGGGCTGTTCGCGGCTGGCGAGGTCGCGGGCGGCATGCACGGCGCCAACCGGCTCGGGGGCAACTCCCTCTCTGACCTCCTGGTCTTCGGGCGGCGGACGGGCGCCGGGGCGGCGGCCCATGCGGCCCGCCAGCCGGTGCAGCCGTACCTCGACCCGGTCCAGGTCGCCGAGGCGGCGCGCGAGCTCGCGGCGCCGCTCGAAGGCGGCAGCGGCGAGGACCCATACGCCCTCCAGCGCGACCTGCAGGCGCTCATGGATACGCGGGTCGGGATCTTCCGCGTCCAGTCGGACCTGGAGGAGGCGATCGAGGGGATCGGCCGGCTGCGGGCCCGCTGGCCGGGGCTCGCCGTCCGCGGCGGCCGCGTCTTCAACCCCGGCTGGAACCTCGTCTTCGACCTCCGCAACCTGCTGATCGTGTCCGAGGCGATCGCCCGGAGCGCGCTGCAGCGCGAGGAGAGCCGCGGCGCGCACAGTCGCCTCGACTTCCCGGAGACCGACGACGGCGCGTGGGCGAACCGCAACGGCGTCGTCCGGCGGCGCTCCGACGGCTCGATGGACGTGACCACGACGCCACTCCCCGAAATGGCCGACGAGCTTCGGCCCCTGCTGGGCAAGGCCCATTGATGCGACCATGACCGACATGCTCGTCCGACCCGGGGACAGCCAGCCCCGCGCCTCGACCCAGCCGCCGGAGGGCGGCGTGGTCATCGACGCCTCGACCGACGGCGCCGACGCGCCCGAGGGCGCGCAGATCGCGCGCCTCCGCGTCTTCCGCGGCGAGCCCGGCGGCCCGACCCGCTACGATGACTTCGACGTCCCTGTGGGCGAGGGGATGGTGATCCTCGACGCGCTCCACTGGATCCAGGGCCACCGCGCGCCCGACCTCGCGGTCCGCTGGAACTGCAAGGCCGCGAAGTGCGGCTCGTGCAGCGCCGAGGTCAACGGCCGGCCCCGGCTGACGTGCAAGACGCGTCTGTCCGACATCGACCTCTCGGAGCCGATCACCGTCGAGCCGATGCGGACGTTCCCGCTGATCCGGGACCTCGTCACGGACGTCTCGTGGAACTACGCGGTCAACCGCTCGATCACGCCGTTCACGCCGCCCGAGGGCGTGCCGCAGACCGAGTGGCGCTGGCAGCAGCAGGACATCGAGCGGGTCCAGGAGTTCCGGAAGTGCATCGAGTGCTTCCTGTGCCAGGACGTCTGCCACGTCCTCCGGAACCACGAGACCGAGAAGCCGTTCATGGGCCCGCGCTTCCTGGTGCGGACCGCCGGCCTCGAGATGCACCCGATCGACCAGGCCGACCGGCGCAGCTACCTCCGCGAGGTCGGCAACATCGGGTTCTGCAACATCACGAAGTGCTGCACCGAGGTCTGCCCGGAGCACATCAAGATCACCGACAACGCGATCATCCCCCAGAAGGAGCGCGTCGCCGACGAGTACTACGACCCGATCATGTGGGTCTGGCGGAAGATCCGCGGCCGCCCCGACGCCCCGAAGTACGACCCGCTGCCGATGCTGCAGCAGGTGCCACTCCGGGCGGGGGAGGAGCCGGGGTGGGCTGCTTCCGATGCCGGCGCGGCGTCCGCGACCACCGCGGCG
>DATLYV010000044.1:0-12839 GCA_035574535.1 Binatia bacterium | reverse complement strand
AGGCCTCGAGGACCCGCCGGTACGCCTCGACCTGCTCGTCCTCGGTCGGTTCGGACGGCCGCCCAACGAACAGAAACTCGGTCCGGAAGAGGCCGACGCCCTCGGCGCCCGCCTCGAGCGCGCGATCGACGTCCTCGACGCGGCCGATGTTCGCCAGCAGCGCGACCCGCTGGCCGTCCGCGGTCTGACCGGGCCGGCCTCGGAGCTCGCGGGCGACGGCCCCGGCCGCCTGCCGCCCGGCGGCGAGCGTCTCGAGCTCGCTTCGCTCCGCCTCGGTCGGGTCGAAGATGACCCGCCCGGTGTCGCCGTCGACAGCGACGGTGACGGCTCCGTTGGCGCCTGCGGCGACCTCGTGCGCCGCGTCGAGCAGCCCCCTCGCGCCGACGACCGCCGGGATGCCGAGGCCGCGGGCGAGGATCGCCGCGTGGGACGTCATTGATCCGCGCTCGAGCGCGATGCCGAGGAGCAGGCCGTCCTCGATCTCGGCCGCGACCGACGGTGGGAGGTCCTCGGCGATGGCGATCGAGGGCACGTCGGGCAGCTTGATCGACCGGCCGGCGACGATGCGCGCGATGCGGGCGCCGACGTCGCGGACGTCCGCGGCCCGCGCGGCCAGGGTCTCGTCACCGAGCGACGCGATGACCTCTGCCTGCTCGCCCGCGACGGTCTCGACGATCGCGGCCAGGTCCTCGGCGGAGGGCGGGATCTCGGCGGCGGCGACGCGGGCTTCGATGGCCTCGAGGAGCATCGGGTCGGTCGCCATCAGGGCCTGAGCGCCGAGGATGTCCGCCTCGTCCGCGCGATGCGCCGCTCGCCTCCTCGCCGCGAGCTCGTTCAGCTCGGCCGCGGCACGGTCCGCTGCCTCGCGGACGTCGAGGACGGGTGCGGCCGCGGCCCCGTCGGTCGCGCTGGCGTCATGGCGCCAGACCGGGCCGATGGCGACGCCCGGCGCCGCACCGACGCCGCTGAGCTCCACGCCCGGTCAGGCCGCCGGGCTGGGCGCGCTCGCCGGTCCCGCGGTCCCTGCCGGCGGGAGCGGGTCGATGTTCTCCTCCAGCCCGGACTCGATCAGGCTCCGCAGCGCCTCGGCGGCCGCGCCCTCGTCCGGACCCTCGCAGTCGAGCCGGATCGTGTGCCCGCGCTCCACGCCGAGCCCGAGCACGCCGATGATGCTCTTCGCCGGCACTGACGCGCTGCCGGTGGTCACGTTGGCCACGCGGATGTCGCTGTGGAACCCGGCGGCGGCGCGCACGAACACGGCCGCAGGGCGGGCATGGAGCCCGGACGGGTTGCGGATGCTGAGCTCGACAGACGTCGCCACGGCGGCCCGAGTATAGGCAGCGACCCTTGGGCTCAGCCCTCGGCGCCGACCGGCGCGGGCGTGCAGCCGTCCATCGCCACCGCGACGAGCGGGCTGGAGATTGTCGGCGCGAGGGTGGGCAGGGCGGTGGGCAGCAACGCGCGGAGGAGGGCTGCCCGGGGGAGCTCAGCCGGGGAGGTCGCGCTCCGCGGGTCCGATGTATCGGTCGGATGGCCGGATGATGCGGTTCGCGCCCGCCTGCTCGAGGACGTGGGCCGTCCAGCCGGCGTGCCGCGCCAGGGCGAACGTGGCGGGGAAGAGGTCCGGCGTCAGCCCGACTCCCTGGAGGACGGGCGCGGCGTAGAACTCGACGTTCGTCCTCAGCGGCCGCTCGGGGTGCTTCTCGGCGAGGACGCGGAGCGCGACGTCCTCGACCGCGATCGCGAGCGCCAGCCAGTCGGGCGGATGCTCCATCGACTCGGCGACCTTCCGGAGCGCGACTGCGCGCGGGTCGTAGGCCCGGTACACGCGGTGCCCGAAGCCCATGAGGCGCTCGCCCTTGGCCAGCGTCTCGCGCACCCACTGCTCCGCCCGCTCGGGCGACCCGACGGTGTGGATCTGCTCGACGACGTGGGTCGGCGCGCCGCCGTGCAGCGGGCCCTTCAGCGCCCCGATCGCGCCGCTCACAGCCGACGCGATGTCCGACTGCGTCGACGTGATGACGCGGGCGGCGAACGTCGAGGCGTTCAGGCCATGCTCCGCACCGACCATGAAGTAGGCGTCGAGCGCGCGAGCCGTGCCCGGGTCGGGGCGCCGCCCGTTCAGCTGGTAGAGGAACCCGGGAACGAGGTCCAGCTCCGGGTCGGGCTCGATCGGGGCGTCGCCCGCACGCAGGCGGGCGAACGCCGCCAGCGCCGAGGGCGAGAACGCGGTGAGCGCCCGCGCCTGCTCCGCGGTCGGCGGCCACGCGAGCGACTGCGTGGCGCCCCAGGCGGAAACGGCCGTACGCAGGGCGTCCATCGGTTTCGCGTCGGCCGGGAGGGACCGGAGCGCGGCCATGACGGCCTCGGGGACCGGCGCGGTCGGGAGGCGGTGCGCGGGATCCCACTCGCCGGTCCAGAGCAGGTTCGCGACCGCGGGATACGTGCCGCGCTCGACCAAGTCGCCGATCCGGTAGCCGCGATACAGCAGCCGGCCGCGCTCGCCGTCCACGTACCCGAGCGCGGTCTCGGCGGCGATGACGCCCTCGAGGCCGGGCGAGTACGGGCGGTCGTCGGTCATCGAGTCGATGGTATCCGCGGGTCCCCGAACAGGCCCGAAGGGATCGATGGGAGCGCTGCGCCTCGCCTGCGGCGTGCCTACCGGTCCCCGATCGGCGTGTACGCCCGCTCCGCAGGTCCGACGTACAGCTGCCGCGGTCGCCCGATCCTCGAATCGGGGTCGGTCATCATCTCGCGCCACTGCGCGATCCAGCCCGGCAGCCGCCCGATCGCGAAGAGCACCGTGAACATGCCCGTCGGGAAGCCGAGCGCGCGGTAGATCAGCCCGCTGTAGAAGTCGACGTTCGGGTAGAGCTTGCGCTCGACGAAGTACGGGTCGGACAGCGCGACCTCCTCGAGCTCGCGCGCGATCCCCAGCAGGTCGTCCGAGGCCCCCATCTTCGCGAGGACCGTGTCCGCGGCGGCCTTGATGATCCGGGCCCGCGGGTCGTAGTTCTTGTAGACCCGATGCCCAAAGCCCATCAGCCGGAATGGGTCCTCCTTGTCCTTGGCCCGGGCGACGGCCTTCGAGACGTCGCCGCCGTCGGCCTGGATCGCCTGGAGCATCTCCAGGACCTCCTGGTTCGCACCGCCGTGGAGCGGGCCCCACAGCGCCGAGATCCCCGCGGAGATCGAGGCGTACAGGTTCGCGTGGGACGAGCCGACGAGCCGGACGGTCGAGGTGGAGCAGTTCTGCTCGTGGTCCGCGTGGAGGATCAGCAGGACGCGCAGGGCCGCCGCGACGTCCGGGTCGACCTCGTACGGCTCCGCCGGGACGGCGAACATCATGCGCAGGAAGTTCGACTCGTAGTCGAGGCTGTTGTCCGGGTAGATGAACGGCTGCCCGATCGACTTCTTGTAGGCGTAGGCCGCGATCGTCGGCATCTTGGCGATCAGCCGGACCGTGGTGATCTCGACGTCCGCCGGGTCGAGCGGGTCGTCCGAGCCCTGGTAGAAGGTTGACAGGGCCGCGACCGCGGAGGCGAGGATGCCCATCGGGTGGGCGTCCATCGGGAAGCCGTCGAAGAACCGCCGGAACTCCTCGTGGAGCAGGGTGTGGCGCTTGATCGAGGTCGTCCAGGCATCGAGCTGCGCGGCGGTCGGGAGCTCGCCGTAGATCAGGAGGTAGGCGACCTCGAGGAAGGTCGACCGCTCGGCGAGCTGCTCGATCGGGTAGCCGCGATAGCGCAGGATCCCGGCGTCGCCGTCGAGGTAGGTGATGGCGCTGCGGGTCGCCGCGGTGTTGGCGAACCCGTAGTCGAGCGTCGTGACCTTGGCGTCGCGGAGGAGCGTGGCGATGTCGACGGCCGCCTGGCCCTCCGTGGCCTGTCGGATCGGGAGCTGCAGTGCCGTGTTGCCGATGCGGAGTTCGGCCGAGTCCGGGAGGGCGGGGACGCCGGGCGCGGCGCTGCCGGAGGAGTCGGAGGTCGTCGTCTCGGTCATGCGCGGATCGTAGGCCCGCCCGCCGAAGTCGACCGTGCCAAACGTCCGGAAGTCACCGGGTCGAACGGCGTCGTCGTGTTCGACGCCGCCGCGCCGTCGTTGCGCCCTCGCCGCCGGCCCGGAGGACGGCTAGAGCGTGCCGCTTGCGTCGACCTGGGCGATGCGCTTCACGACGTTGTCGAAGATGCACTTCCGCAGGTCCGCCGAGTCCGCGATCAGCGTGTGGAACTCGCGATGGCCGATGACGATCGCCGTCGTCGGCTCGAGGGTCGTGACGGTCGCGAGGCGCGGTCCCTCGGAGAGCAGCGACATCTCGCCGACGACCTCACCCGGGCCCAGGCGCGCGATCTCCCTGCCGTTGCGCTCGACCTTCACCGAGCCGCTGGCGAGCACGAACATCTCGGTGCCGTGCTCGCCCTGGCGCATGAGCACCTTCCCGGCGGGCAGCTCGACGGTGTCGGCAAGCCGCTCGACCTCGTCCAGCTCCTTCGGCGAAATCGAGGCAAACAAGGAGACGCCCTTTAGCAGCTCCCGCTTGGTGTCAATGCTGGCCATCGCCCCTTCCCTCCGTGGCCTCGGTTGGTGTCGGCGAATTGTGCGCCTCGCGGCTCGACGCCGGGTGGCGGCGTGAAGCTGGGTGCGGGGTGTCGGATCGGTGGCGGACGGGAGCGGCTCGCCGCGCTCAAGGCGCAAACGGCCGGCCTATTCGGTCCATCGACGGCTGGTCCTCCTCGACCACCTCTGAGACTCGGCCGGGGTCAGTCGTCCGGGGTCAGTCGTCCGGGGTCAGTCGTCCGGGTTCAGTCGTGACGATCGAGGAAGTCCTCGACGAGGCGCACGAACTCCGGGGCGTGGGTGTGATGGGCGGCGTGGGCCGCCCCGGCGATCGTGGCGACCCGGACGTCGCGGAGGCGCCTGGCGAGCTCGTCCGTCCCGATGCGGAACGGCGAACGGCTGATCGAGCCGAGGATGAGGAGGACGGGGATACGCACCCTGCCCAGCGCGTCCAGGCCCGCCGCGGGGGTCGCCTCGGCCTCGATCTCGCGGAGGATGGTTGGCGCGGCGGCGACGCGGACCGGCCAGACCGGGTCGGCCCGGTACGCGGCGAGGGCCGCGTCGGACATGCCGACGATGCCGGCGAGGAACGTCGTCAGGGCGCCCTCGTTGTCGCCCCGCTCCAGCGCGGCGCGGACGGCCTCGACGAGCCCGGGCGGCCGATACGACATCCCGGGCGGCACGGGCGCACCCTCGTAGACGACGAGCCGGCAGATCGAATCGGTCAGCAGGCTTGCCCCGAGCGCGACGCGCCCGCCGTATGAGTGCCCGACGACGTCGACCTTCGTGCCCGTCGCCCGGCCGATCGCATCCGCGGCTGCCGCGATGTCCTCGAACTCCCGCTCGATGGCGTAGGTCTCGGCGTCGCCGGAGGCGCCGCGACCCCGACGGTCGATGGCGAATGTCGGGCGCGAGGCGGCGAAGGCCGGGCCGACGGCGCGCCACGTCGTGTGGTCCGCGGTCGCGCCGTGGACGAGCAGCAGGGCCGGCCGGTCGATGCGCGTTTCGCCCGACGACGCGGATGCGCCCGTCTCGTCGCGCGGGCGGACCCGGAACAGGGCCAGCCGGGCCCCGTCGGGGGAGGTCGTCCGGAGATCGGGCGTCGAGGAGAAGGGACCGGGAGAGGTCGCCGGGCCGTCCGCGCCGGCGCCCCCCGTGGCCGCGCCGGTCAGCGCTGGAGCCGGGCGGCCGCCGCCCGGTCGAGGATCCACGTCGCGCCCTCGCGCCGCGCGAGCTGCGCCGGCCAGCGACGCTCGTCGCGCTCCGGCCCGAAGACGTCGGCGAGGATCGCCGCCTTGCCCTCGCCGAAGGCCACCGGCAGGACGAGCCGGGCCGCCGCGACGACCTTCGGGTTCAGGCTGATCCGCGCGACGTGCGGCTCGACGTGCGTCGGGGCCGGGACCCCGGCGACCCAGCGCTCCGAGTCGAACAGCGGCGAGCCCGGGAAGGCCGAGAGCACGTGCCCGTCCGGCCCGACCCCGAGGAACAGCACGTCGAACGCGGGGAAGCCGTTCTCGCCGACCTCGACCCCGCCGGCGCGGAGCTCCTCCTCGTAGCGGTCGGCCACCCAGTCGACCGTCTCCGACCGGCCGATCGCGTCGGCCATGCGGGGCGCGTGGACGTTCGCCGCCGGAATGAAGACGCCCGGGTCGAACTCGATCTCGACGAGCGCGGCGTCCCCGCCGCTCCCGGACAGGCCGGCGCGCTCCGTCATCGACAGGAGGATCTGGTCCAGCGGCAGGACGTTCGACAGCGGGTTGTCGCGGGGGACGAAGCGATCGTCGCCCCACCAGACGTGGACCCGCTCCCATTCGACCGCGTGGCGCAGCGGGTCGCTCGCCAGGTGGCCGTAGACGCGGCCGGGCGTGGATCCGCCGGTGGTCGCCCAGTCGGCCCGGCCGCGACGCCGGACCGCCGCGCCGAGCGCGTCGGCGATCGTCTCCGCGGCGGCCCTCGCCGCAGCGTCCGCGTCCTCGAGGACGCGGAGCTCCGGCTCGCCGCTCACTGACCCACCAGCCGTTCCGCCATCGCCAGGACCTCGGCGGCGACGTGATCGTGCCCGGCCGAATCGATGGTCATCGCCAGCAGGTCCGCCTCGCGCCGGCGCGGGGCCATGAACCGCCGCTCCGGCAGGCGCTCGTCGTCGACCGAGGCCATGACCACGACCCCGTCGGCGTAGGCCGTGACCTCGAGCACGAGCTCGCTTCGGGCCCGGCGCGCGTACAGCTCGACCGCGAGCGTCGTGCCAGGCGGCGAGCCGGACTCGATCGGCCGCAGCGAGACCGGGATGCGCCTGCGGTCGTGCCGGAGCACTGCGTCGTACCCGCTCCACGCCCCCGTGCCGACCCGCAAGGGAGCGACCACCGCCATGTCCAGCCGCGAGGCGAGCCAGGCGACGTGGTAGATCGGCTTGACGATGTTGGTCATGCCCGGCACGCCGTCGCGCGACGCGTAGCGGACCTCGATCCGCTCGAGGCCGCCGAGGAACGGCAGGAGGTTCGGCCGGTCGAAGGTCGAGGCGATCGCCTCGCGCCAGCGGACCTGCCGGAGGAGCGCGAAGTCGCAGACCTCGAGGTCGAACCGGGCGGGGAGCTTGGCCATCGCCGCGAGGCCCGCGAGGCCGTCGCCGCGCCAGCCCGAGCCGTCGACGATCACGCGGTCGGCCATCGGCAGCAGCTCCTGGGCGGCCTTCGACTCGAAGTGCGGCTCGCCGGGCCACCAGACCGTGACTGGCAGGTCGTGGATCAGCAGCGGCGCCACCAGGGCCGCGATGTGGTGGCCGCTCTCGCCGCCGCACGTCAGGTAGACGAGCTCCGAGCAGGTCTCCGGCGAGGTGGGCGAGGGCAGGACGCAGTGGGCCTCGATCTGGGCGTTGATCCATGACGGCCCGTCCGGGTCGGCGGTCGAGACGATGATCGTCCGCGACGGGTGGCGCCCGGTCAGCCCCTCGACGATCGCCGCGACCCGCTCGCCCACCTCGCCGCGCCCGGCGATGACGACGAGGTTCATGACGCTCGACCGGGCGGCAACCCGCCGCTCCACCTCGCCCTCGAGCTCACCCTCGGCGGCCCGCCCGGCCGTCTCGATGCCCTGCGACATCGAGGTCCAGATCAGCGCCAGCTCGCGCTCGATCTCCGGGATGCTCTTCGCCCGCGACTGCCAGCGCAGGGCCGGCCGGCCGGGCAGGGACCGCTGCGAGGGCGACCCGGGCGACCCGGGCGTGCCCCGCACGTCCGTGGCGCTCATCGCCGGCGCCTCATCGCCACCCCCCGCCACCGCTGACGTCACAGCCGCCGCCACCGCCGGCCGTCGCGCTCGATGAGCTGCTCCGCGGCCTCGGGCCCCCACGACCCGGCGGGGTAGTTCGGGAACTCCGGGGGCGGCATGTCCAGCCAGGCCTCGAGGACCGGGGTGCAGATCGACCAGGCCGCCTCGACCTCGTCTGCCCGCGTGAACAGCGACTGATCGCCGAGCATCGAGTCGAGCATCAGCGTCTCGTACGCGTCGGGCGTGTCGTTCGAGAAGGCCGCCCCATAGGTGAAATCCATCGTCACGGGCCGGATGTCGAGCCCGAGCCCGGGGACCTTCGAGTTGAACCGCAGCAGGATGCCCTCGTCCGGCTGGACCCGGATCGCGAGGAGGTTCGGCTGGGGGTCGGTGTCGGTGCCCTCGAACAGCCGGTGGGGCACGTCGCGGAACTTGACCGCGATCTCCGTCGCGCGCTTGCCCATCCGCTTGCCGGTCCGGAGGTAGAACGGGACGCCCGACCAGCGCCAGTCGTCGATGTCGAAGCGCGCGGCGACGAACGTCTCGGTCTCCGACTCGGGGTCGACCTCCTTCTCCTGGCGGTAGCCCTTGACCTCCTGTCCGGCGACCCAGCCGGGCCCGTACTGCCCGCGGACGACGTCGCGGGCGACGCCCTGGTGGTCCGGCGTGCCGATCGCGCGAAGGACCTTCAGCTTCTCGTCGCGAAGGGCGTCGGCCTGGAACGTCGCCGGCGGCTCCATGGCGACGAGGCTCAGCAGTTGGAGGAGGTGGTTCTGGAGGACGTCGCGGACGGCGCCCGTCTCCTCGTAGAACGCGCCGCGATCCTCCACGCCGATGGATTCCGCCACCGTGATCTGCACGTGGTCGACGTAGCGGCGGTTCCAGAGCGGCTCGAAGATGCCGTTCCCGAACCGGAAGACCAGCAGGTTCCGGACGGTCTCCTTCCCGAGGTAGTGGTCGATGCGGTAGACCTGTGACTCGCGGAAGACCCGCAGGACCTCGCGGTTCAGCCGCTTCGCGGACTCGAGGTCCCGCCCGAAGGGCTTCTCGATGATGATCCGGCGCCAGCCACTGTCGTGGCGCTCGTGGTCCAGCCCGCAGCGCCCGATCTGGCTGACGATCTGCGGGAACGCCGAGGGCTGCGTGGCCAGGTAGAACAGGAGGTTGTGGCCGGTCTCCCAGTGGTGGTGGAGCTCCTCCAGCCGGCCCGTCAGCGAGTCGAACATCTCGTTGTCGCTGAAGTCGCCGCGGTGGTAGGTGATCCGCTCGAGGAAGGCCGTCTCGACCTCCGGCTCGAGCTGGATCCGGCAGTTCGCGTGGAGCGAATCGGCGACGTCCTTGCGGAACGACTCGTCGTCGTAGGGCCGCCGCCCGATGGCGACGCAGCCCCAGTCGGCCGGGAGGAGGTTCGTCCGCCACAGCTGCGCGAGGGCCGGGAAGACCTTGCGATGCGAGAGGTCGCCGGTGGCGCCGAACAGGACCACGATGTGCGGGTCCGGCACGCGCTCGAGGCGGAGGCCCTCCCGCAGCGGGTTGACGCCGTGGTGGCTGGGCGGGCGCTTCCGCTTGCCGCCGCGGGCGAGGCGCTCCTCGCGGATCGGCCGGGCGCCGGGCGGGGGCACGGCGATCGTGGGCGCCGGCACGGGGAGCCTCGGTCGACGCGTCCGGGTCGTCACCATGTCGCTCGCTCCACCTCCGTCGTGTCGCCGCTCCGGGTCGCTGCTCCGGCCCTACTCGCTCCTACTCCGTCTTCAGGGCGTGCCCGCCGAACTCGTTCCGCAGGGCCGCCAGGACCTTTGCGCCGTAGGAATCGTCCTGGCGCGAACGGAAGCGCGTCTGCAGTGACAGGGTGATGACGGGCGCGGGCACGTCGCGGTCGATCGCCTCCTGGACGGTCCAGCGGCCCTCGCCGGAGTCGGCGACCCAGCCCTTCAGGTTCGGCAGGTCCTGGCCGTTCTTGCGGAACGCGTCGACGGCCAGCTCGAGCAGCCACGACCGCACGACCGAGCCGTGGTTCCAGAGGTCGGCGATCGCCGCGAGGTCGAGCGGGTACTCGCTCGCGTGCATGATCTCGAAGCCCTCGGCGTAGGCCTGCATCAGGCCGTACTCGATGCCGTTGTGGATCATCTTCACGTAATGGCCGGCGCCGGGCGGGCCGGCGTGCAGGTAGCCGTTCTCCGGGGCGAGTGACCGGAACGCGGGCTCGATCGGCTCGACCGCCTCGCGGTCGCCGCCGACCATCAGGCAGAAGCCGTTCGCGAGGCCCCAGATGCCGCCGGAGACCCCGGCGTCGACGTACCGGACGCCGTGCTCCGCGCACTGGGCGTGGCGCCGGACGTCGTCGTGGAAGTTCGTGTTGCCGCCGTCGACGATCGTGTCGCCCGGCTCGAGGTGCTCGAGCAGCTCCCGGATCTGCTCCTCTGTCGCGGCGCCGGCCGGGACCATGATCCAGGCGACCCGGGGCTTCGCGAGCTTGGCCACGAGCTCCTCGACGCTCGCTGCGGCGGTGAGGTCGTGCCCGGACGCCGCCTCCTCGCCGGCCAGCTCGACCGCCTTCTCGACGGTCCGGTTGTACGCGACGACGCTGTGCCCGTCGCGGACGAGGCGCCGGACCATGTTCGCGCCCATCCGTCCGAGCCCGATGAAGCCGATCTGCATCGATGACTGCTCCTTCTGCGGCGGCGCGTCAGGCGAGGGCGCGCCGGATGGCCTGCTCGAGGGTCGCGAGGTCGGCGGCGAGGTCCGACCCGAGGTGGACGTGGACGACCGGGCGGTCCGTGGCTTGCAGGGCCTCCCGATCGCCGCGGGCCTGGGCGTCGATCAGCCGCCCGAAGGTGTATGGCCAGCCCGGGATCGCCCGGTCGCGCGGGTGGTCCGAGGTGAGCTGCAGGAAGAAGCCCGTCGGCGGGCCGCCCTTGTGGAGCTGGCCGGTCGAGTGGAGGAAGCGCGGGCCGTAGCCGGCGGTGGTCGCGCAGCCGGTCGCCGCGAGGGCGGTCCGGATCGCCGCGATGCGCGCGTCGACCGCGTCGGAGGGGGCGACGAACGCCTGGATGGCGACGTAGTTCGGCGGCCGGAGGGCCGCGAGCGAGGGCTTCAGCAGCTCCGAAAGGCCGACCGCGTCGTGGGCGCCGACGCGGATGCCGCCGCTGTCCCCGGCGTCCGTGGCGTCGTCGGCGCCGGCGCCGTCCCCGCCGCGCGCGCCCTCGAGGACCCGCCGGGTCCGGACCTTGGCGTCCTCGACGTCCGGCTGGTCGAACGGGTCGATGCCGAGGACGGCGCCGGCGATGGCCGTCGCGACCTCCCAGCGGACCATCTCGCCGGCGATGTCGATCGGGTCGTCCAGCTCGATGCGGACGACCGGGTGGCCGGCCCGCTCGAGCGCGTCGGCACGCGCGGCCGCCTCGCCTCCCCACGCGCCGTCCGCGGCGAGCGAGAGCGCCACGAACAGCCGATCGGTGCCGTAGGCCGAAGGGTTCCGCGGCGGCTCCAGGTCGACCGGGACGATCCCGACGCCGCGCTTCCCGGTCGATTCGGCGATGAGCTGCTCCGCCCAGGCGCCGAAGCTCGCGATCGCCGGATCCGCGACCAGGGTCAGCTTATCCCGCCCGGCCGCGGCGAGCCCGCCCATCGCGAGGCCGAGCTGGAGGCCGGGGTTGAGGGCCGCGTCGGGCTCGCGGCACAGCGCCAGCATCGCGAGGCCGGTGGACAGCAGCGAATCGATGTCGACGCCGAGGAGCGACGCCGGCACGAGGCCGACGTACGTCAGCGCCGAGTAGCGCCCGCCGATGTCGGGCGGGTTCAGGAACGTCTCGCGGAGCTCGTCGTGGTGGGGGATCGACCGGATCGATCTGTCCGGGTCCGAGATCGCGACGAAGAACTCGCCGGGCCGCTGCTCCGGGCTGCGCTCGCCGAGCGAGGCCTCGACCCGCGCCCACGCGTCGGCCAGGAAGGCGAGCGGCTCCGTCGTGGTGCCGGACTTGCTCGCGACGATCCAGAGGGTCTCGAGCGGGTCGAGGTCGTCGACCGTGGCGGCGACGGCGGCCGGGTCGGTCGAGTCGAGGATCCGCAGCCCGAGGTACCCCTCGACGGTGCCGAACGTCCGATGGAACACGTCCGGTGCGAGGCTCGACCCGCCCATGCCCATGACGACGGCGTTGTCGAACCCAGACTCGCGCGCACCGTCGCCGAAGCCCTCGAGGGCCGCGACCTGCCCCGCGAAGTGCGCGGGTGCGTCGAGCCATCCGAGGCGGTCGGCGATGTCCGCCGCGACGTCGGGGTCGTCGGTCCAGAGCGAGGTGTCGCGCGAGAAGAGGCGCTCGGCCCACCGCTCGTCGGTCGCGCGGGCGACGAGCTCGTCGACGACGGCGCGCTCGGCCGCGGGCAGGCGGAGCTCGATCCGCGATGCCATCAGCGGCTCCCCATCTCGGCCGCCTCGATCGCGAGGACCTTGTCGAGGCGGCGACGGTGGCGAGGTTCGCCGCTGAAGGTCGCGGCGAGGAAGGCCAGCGCGCACTCGAGGGCCGGTTCCGGCCCGATCACCCGGGCGCCGAGGGTCAGCACGTTCATGTCGTCGTGCTCCACGCCCTGGTGGGCCGAGTACGTGTCGTGGCAGACGGCCGAGCGGACGCCACGGACCTTGTTGGCCGCGATGCTGGCCCCGACGCCGGAGCCGCAGATGAGGATCCCGCGCTCGACCTCGCCGTCGCGAATTGCGTGGGCGATGCGGGCGGCGAAGTCCGGGTAGTCATCGTTCGGGTCCGAGCCGTCGCCGCCCAGGTCGAGCAGCTCGTCGTCCGGCCGGGCCGCGGCGACGCGCCGCAACAGGTCGGTCTTGAGGGCCGCGCCCGCGTGGTCCGCCGCGAACCCGACGCGCATCACGAGTGTCCCGGGTCGGAGCCGCCCGTCCGGTCGACGCCCGATTCGCCCGCGCCGATAGTCGGGTGGTCCGCGCCGCCCGCGCCACCCGCGCCACCGGCGCCGCCCGCTGCCCCTGCGGCCCCGGCGGCCGCCCCGGC
>DATLYV010000043.1:0-4764 GCA_035574535.1 Binatia bacterium | reverse complement strand
CCCACCGGCCGAGCTTCGCGATCGCCCCGAAGGCGGTCGTCGTGCCGCGCAGGATCGGGACGCCGCCCGCGGCGTCCATCTGCTCCTCGACCTCCGGGGTCACGTCGCCCGAGGTCAGCGACACGAACACGGGCAGGACGTCGGGGTGGTCCTTCGTGGCGGCGATGAGCTCCGCGCCCAGCTCGACCGCCAGCGCGACCTCGCCGGGTTGCGAGCGGTACGGGAAGTCGTGGACGAGGGCCACCACGTCGTAGGCGCCCGACGCGACAAGTGCCTCGAAGCAGGCGCGGTACGTCGGGGCGCCCTCGTCGGCGCCCCACGGGTCCAGCGGGTTCTCCACGTGCGTGAGGGTGGGCAGTGCCCGGGAGATGCGGGCGCGAGCCGGATTCGGGATCCGCGGCAACTCCAGCCCGAGGTCCGGAGCGAGGTCCGCGATCAGCGACCCCTCGCCGGTCGAAACGGTGACCACGCCGGTCCTCCCCTGCCCCACGCCGCGACCGAGCCGTCGCGAGCGCGACACGAGCGCCGCGCCCTCGATCAGCGCGTCGAGGTCGTCGAACAGGACCACGCCGGCGGCCCGCAGGGCCGCCTCGGTCGCGCGCGCGTCGCCCGCGAGCGAGCCCGAGTGCGCGACCGCGGCCGCGCTCGCCTGCGCGCTCCGCCCGACCTTGATCGCCAGCACGGGCTTGCCCTCGGCCAGCGCCCGGTCCGCGAGGGCCAGGAACCGCTCCGGCCGCTTCAGGCCCTCGACGAACAGGACGATCGAGTCCGTCTCGGGGTCGTCGAGGGCATGGGCGAGGTGGTCGCAGAGGTCGAGGGTGACCTCCGAGCCGCAGCTGACGATGCGGCTCCAGCCGATGCGCGTGCCGGCATGGACGAACGCGTCGGTCACGCTGCCCGACTGGGCGATCGCGGCCGTCCCGCCGCGTCGCAGGTTGCCCGGCAGGTCGTCGATGTACGTGGCCGCGGGGACCGTCAGGTCGATGAGCCCCATGCAGTTCGGCCCCAGGAGCGCGATCCCGTGCTCGCGGGCGATCCCGGCGACCTCGGCCTGCATCCGCGCCGCGGGCTCGCCGCCCTCCACGACGCCGCCGCCCGGGATGATCGCGGCCCGCACGCCGGCGGCCGCGGCCTGGCGCAGCACCTCGCTCGCGCGCAGCGGGTTCAGCGCGACGACGACACAGTCGGGCTCCTCCGGGAGCGCCGCGATGTCGGGCCACGCCGGCGAGCCGTCGATCTCCTCGTACTTCGGGTTCACGAAGTAGCAGCGCGTCTCGCCGCCGACCTTCGCGATGTTGTCGCGGATGGTCCGCGCCAGGTCGGAGCGCGGCGAGGCGCCGAGGACCGCCACGGAGCGCGGCGCGTAGAGCGGGCGGAGGTCGATGTCGCGGCGCGTCGCCTCCGGGACGCCGGCGGCGCTCATCACACCCTCAGCCCACCACGCGATCCACGCCGCGCCGCTCCATCGAGCGAGCGATGATGAGTCGCTGGATCTCGCTCGTGCCCTCCCAGATCCGGTCGACCCGGAGCTCGCGGAGGTACCGCTCGGCCGGGTTGTCGCGCATGTAGCCGCGGCCGCCGAAGACCTGGATCACCCGATCGGCGCAGGTGAACGCGGCCTCCGACGCGAAGAGCTTGGCGAGCGACGCCTTCGCGTGGACGACCTTCGGGTCCGCGCCGGAATCCGCGAGCCAGGCCGCCTCGCGCGTGAGCAGCCGCGCGGCGGACGCGTCGGCCGCCGAGTCCGCGAGCGGGAACGACACGCCCTGGAAGTCGAAGATCCGCTGCCCGAACTGGACCCGCTGCGTCGCCCACTCGACCCCGAGCGTCAGGAGCCGCTCCATCGCGCCGGTGCAGCGCGCACCGATGTGGATCCGCTCCGTGACGAACCACTCGTTCGCGAGGTCGTCCGCTGCGCCCACGTCGCCCAGCCGCGCCGAGTCCGGCACGCGCACGTCCTCGAACACGAACTGCGGGTGGCGATCCGCGAAGGTGTGCATGTAGTCCGGGTCGGCCTTCTTCGTGAGGCCGGGCGTGTCGTAGTCGACGAGGAACAGCGTCGGGAGCCGCTCGCCGCCCTCGACGACCATCGCCTGGACGACCATGAAGTCGGTGTTGTCCGGCCCGGTGACGAACCACTTCTCCCCGTTGATGACCCAGTCGCCGCCGTCCCGGACCGCGATCGTCTGGAGGGTCCGGGCGTCCGAGCCGGCGCCGGGCTCGGTCACGGCATAGGCCCCGAACCGCTCCCCGCGCAGCGACGGTTCCAGGTATCGCTTCCGCTGCTCCGGCGACGCGTGCGCGAGCACCTCGTACGCCCCGGGGATGAACGACCACAGCCCGCCCGTGACCTGGCCGTACTGCTCGTGGACGAGGACCTGCTCGAAGACCGTCCAGCCCTTCCCCCCGATCTCGACCGGCAGCTCACCGCCGGCGAGGCCCGCGTCGATCGCGGCCTGCCGGAGCTCGCGACCCTGCTCGGGCGGCAGCCGCCCGCCCGCCCGCTCGAACTCGACCTCGAGGGGCTGGAGGACATCGACGACGAACCGCCGTGCCCGCTCGCGGAGCGCCTCGTGCGCGGGCGTCAGCGTCAGGTCCACCGACGCAAGGGCCTCAGCGTCGCGAGGCCGCGGCCGCGGGCGCCGACGAGGACGGCGACGAGGACGCGGCCACGGCCGGCGCGCCCGCCGACGCTCCGCCCGGTCCCGGCAGCGCCGCATCGGTCCGCGCGTACACGCCGTTGCCGGACCAGCCGAACACCGGCGCCTCGTGGTTCGCCGGGTCGCGGTCCGCGAGGATGCGCATGGCGGCGAGCTTGCCCGGCGCGCCCATCACGCAGCCGCCGGGGTGCGTCCCGGAGCCGCACTGGTAGTAGCCGACGATCGGCGTCCGGTAGTTCGACCAGCCCGGCGCGGGCCGGAAAAAGTACATCTGCGGCGCGAGGAACTCGCCCGCGAAGATGTTGCCCTCGGAGAGGCCCACGGTCCGCTCGATGTCGAGCGGCGTCCTGACCTCGCGCTGCAGCACGAGGTCGCCGAAGCCCGGGAAGAACGACTCGATCGTCGCCTGGACGGTATCCCCGAAGCGCTCCTTCTCGGTGTCCCAGTCGCTGCCCTTGAGGTGGTACGGGGCGTACTGGACGAAGCACGACATGACGGCCTTGCCGGGCGGTGCCATGTCGGGATCGACGGTCGACTGGATGGCGGTGTCGAGGTACGGCCGCTTCGAGTACCAGCCGTACTTGGCGTCGTCGAACGCCCGCTCGAGGTACTCCATCGACGGCCCGATGTTGGTGAAGCCGCGGTACTGGTCCGTGCGGTCGCCGAGGGCCGGGTACTTCGGCACGGCGTCGAGGGCGAAGTTGACCTTGGCCGAGGTGCCCTGGAAGCGGAATCGCTCGATCGTGTCGACGAGGTCGGTCGGGAGCTCGCGCGGGTCGACCAGCTCGAGGAACGTTCGCCGCGGGTCGAGCGCCGAGACGATGATCGGGGCGTGGTACTCGGCCCCGTCGGCGAGGGCGACGCCGACCGCCCGGCCGTCGCGCGTGATCACCCGGTCGACCGGGGCCTCGAGCTTGATCTCGACCCCGAACGACTGCGCCGCGCGGGCGAGGACCTGCGTGAACCCGCCGTTGCCCTGCTTGTGGAAGGCCCACGCACCGAACTCGCCGTCGTGCTCGCCGAGCAGGTGGTACAGCAGGACGAGCCCCGAGCCCTCCGAGTACGGCCCGACCTTCGTCCCGATGATCGCCGTCGACGCCAGGTAGCCCTTCAGGATGTCCGACTCGAAGTAGTCGTCCAGGAAGTTCGCCGCCGAGCCGGTCAGCAGCCGGACCGCGTCGTGCAGGACCTTCTTGTCGAGCTTCCGGAAGTGCGACCCGAGCGCCGCGAGCGCGACCAGCTCCTCCGGGTCGTCGCTGAAGATGTCCGGCGGTGCCGCGTCGAGGAGCGGCTTGATCGCCTGGAGGACGCGGGTGACGTCGTGGTTGTAGGCGTCGTAGGCGTCCGCGTCGTGCTTCGAGTGGCGGGCGATCTCCTTGTGGTTCTCGCCGTGGTCCTGTCCGAACAGCAGGTAGTCGCCGTTCTCCATGGGGCAGAAGGTCGAGGGCATCAGGATCGGCATGAAGCCGTGCTTCACGAGCTCGAGCTCGTGGATGATGTCCGGCCGGAGCAGGCTCAGGGCGTACGAAAAGGTCGTGAACCAGAAGCCGGGCCGCAGCTCCTCGGTGATCGCCGCGCCCCCGACGATCGGTCGGCGCTCCAGGACGAGCGTCCGGAGGCCGCCCTTCGCGAGGTACGCGGCGTTCGTCAGGCCGTTGTGCCCGCCGCCGATGACGATCGCGTCGTAGGTCCGGTCGGCGTTCGTCGACTTCGAGGCCGTCATCGTCGAGGCGCTCACGGCAGCCGCGGCCCTCGCCGGGCCAACGGAGCCGGCCGAGGCCGGGGCCGCGGTGGCGCGCTTCGCCGGCCGGCCCCCGTTCTTCGCGTCGTTCTTCGCCATGGTCAGGCCGTCCTTCGCTGCGGGTTGAACAGGGGGAGCTTGGTGACGGTCGCGTCGAAGTACTCGTAGCGGTGGCGGACCCCCGCCTCGAGCTTGACGCGCGAGCCCTCGGCCTGCCGGTCGAGCGGCACCCGGGCGAGGGCGATGTGGCGCTGGAGCATCGGCGAGTACATCTGGCTCGTGGCATAGCCGAGCTGGTTCAGGTCGTCGTCGTAGACGTAGTACTCGTCCTGGATCGGCGTGTGGTCCTTCGGCGGGATGAGG
>DATLYV010000042.1:0-2623 GCA_035574535.1 Binatia bacterium | reverse complement strand
AGCGCGGCTTTGACGTCGTCGACGTGGTCGCCGCCGAACTTCTCGAGGTAGGCACCGGCGAGGACGATCGCGAGCATCGCCTCGGCTACCACCGCCGCCGCGGGAACGGTGCACGAGTCGGTGCGTTCGCGCAGCGCTTGCGCCGGCTCTTTCGTCGCGACGTCGACCGAGCGCAGCGGTTTCGTGAGCGTCGGCAGCGGTTTCATCGCGCCGCGCACGACGAGCGGCTCGCCGTTCGTCATGCCGCCTTCGAGTCCGCCCGCGCGGTTCGTCGGGCGCCAGTAGCCGCGCTCCTCGGACCAGAAGATCTCGTCGTGCGCCTGCGAGCCGACACGCCCGGCGACGTCGAAAGCGTCGCCGATCGCGACGCCCTTCATCGCCTGGATCGACATGAGGGCCTGGGCGAGCCGGCCGTCGAGCCGGCGGTCCCAGGCGACGTGGCTGCCGAGCCCGACGGGGAGCCCGCGGGCGACGACCTCGAAGACGCCGCCGAGCGTGTCGCCGCGGGCGCGGGCGTCGTCGATCGCCTCGATCATGCGGGCCTCGGCCTCGGGGTCGAGGGTGCGGACGGGGGACCGGTCGGCGGCGGCGTTCAGGTCGTCGGGGAGCTCGGCGGGCGGCCGGGCCTCGATCCCGCCGAGCATGACGACGTGGCTGCCGATCGTGATCCCGAGCTCGGCGAGCAGGCGCTTGGCGACGGCGCCGGCGGCGACGCGGGCGGTGGTCTCGCGGGCGGAGGCGCGCTCGAGGATGTCGCGCGCGTCGGTGCGGGCGTACTTGAGCAGGCCGACGAGGTCGGCGTGGCCGGGCCGCGGGAGGTGGACGCGGCGGAGCGTCTCGTCGGTCGCCTCCGGGGGCGGCGGCTCGGGCGACATCGCCTCCCGCCAGTTCTCCCAGTCGCGGTTCCAGACGAGGATCGCGATCGGGGCGCCGATCGTCTCGCCGAGCCGGACGCCGGCGAGCAGCTCGGCGCGGTCCTGCTCGATCTTCATGCGGTCGCCGCGGCCGTAGCCGCCCTGCCGGCGGCGGAGCTCGGGGTCGATGTCGCGCGCGGCGACGAGGGGGAGCCCGGCGGGGACCCCCTCGACGAGCGCGACGAGCGCGCGGCCGTGGGACTCGCCGGCGGTCCGGAAGCGGAAGTGCATGGCCGTCCTCTGGGCAAGGGAAAGAGCCCGACCGAGGCCGGGCTCTGCGTGCGTCCCGCTCCCCCTATATAGAGGGGTGGGGCGCGGTTGTCCAGCGGGGCGCGGGCCGGCCCGCCAGGCGGGCGGGCCGGCCCGGGATCCGCCTCGGGCGTGCCGGGTCAGTCTTCGGCCTCGCGGACGATGTGGGGGGTGACCATGATGAGGAGGTCCTTCTTCGTCTCGCGCTCGGAGGTGGTGCGGAAGAGCGCGCCGACGAGGGGCAGGTCCATGAGGAACGGGATCCCGGCGCGGAGCTTCGACTTCTCGACGATCGTGAGCCCGCCGATCACGACGGTCTCGCCGTCGCGCACGAGCACCTGGGTGGCGGACTCCTGGGTCTGGAAGGTGACGCCGATGTCGGAGGGCGCGACGGCGATGTTCGAGCGCTCGGCGTGGAGGTCGAGGAGCACCTGGTCGCCGGTCACGTGGGGCTTGACCCGCAGGATGATCCCGGTCTCCTTGAGCTGGACGGTGGCGCGGGGCGGCACGTTGCCGGCCTGCGCGCCGGCGCCCACGTCGATCACGCGGATCGGCGTCTCCTCGCCGACCTGGATCCGGGCCTCGCGGTTGTCCATGGTGGTGACCACGGGGGAGGCCTGGATGTCGCTCAGCTGGAGCTGCTGGAGCGCCTCGATGAAGTTGATGAGGGTGTGCCGGTTGAGCGACAGCGAGGTCAGCACCTGGAGCGCGGGCGCGGTGGGCCGGAGCTTCGCGTTCGCGAGTGCGGCGATCGAGTTCCCGCGCAGGAGCACGACGTCCTCGTCGACGCGCTCGTCCTCGTCGAGGATCCCGTCGCCGTTCTTGTCGACCCAGCCGGGGGCGATCTGGTTGAGCTGGTTCCCGTGGGGCGCGTCCTTGAGGTCGTAGACGATGCCGAGCTCCTCGAGGGCGGTCCGGTCCACGAAGATGATCTTGGCGGAGATCGTGACCTGGGGCCGGCGCACGTCGAGCTGCGCGATGGTGGGCTCGATCCGCTCGAGGACGGAGCGGGCCTCGGTGATGACGAGCGCGTTGGCGGCGGGGTTGGTGGCGACCTTGCCGCGGTCGCTCAGGAACCCCTTGACGGTGTTGACGAGCGAGTCCACGGGCACGTAGCGGATCGGGTACTGGCGGGTGACCAGGTCCTCGACCTTCTCGCGCTCGCGGACCTTGTCGACGGCGTCCACGCGGATGATCCCGCTCTCGGACTCGCGGGCGGCGAGCCCGTGGGACTGGAGGATCGCGTCGAGCGCGACGTCCCAGGGCTGGTCGCGGATGTCGGCGGTGACGGTGCCGGTGACGTTCGCGCCGGCGACGATGCTGCGCCCGCTGAACTCGGCGAAGGTGGCGAGCACGTCCAGGATCGGCGTCTGCTGGAAGTGCACGGTGATCCGTCGCTGCTGGGGCTGCTGGGCCTGCGGGGCGGCGGTGGCGGCCGGGCGGGCCGCGGCGGCGCGTTC
>DATLYV010000041.1:0-4476 GCA_035574535.1 Binatia bacterium | reverse complement strand
CGCGCCGCTCGTACCGCCGGGCCTGGCTCCGCTCGTGCCGCCGCGCCTGGCGCCGCTCGTGCCGCCGGTCATCGCCGCGTCGCGGCCGCGTCCCGGCCGCCCGTCAAAGCCCCGTCTCGAAGAGCCGGATGTCCTCGGGGGTCATGGCGTGGCCGTCGCCGCGAGTCGGGCCCAACGCCGCCGCGGCGCCGAGCGCGTCGAGGTCCGCCGGGAAACGGCCGATCAGGTCCAGCACGACCTGCTGGATCCGCTCCGCGTTCCGCGCGAAGACCTCGAGCACGCTCTCGGCCGTGACCGCCTCGGTGCCCTCCAGGACGCCTGCGTCGTAGTCGGTGATGAGCGCGATGTTGACCACGGCCATCCCGAGCTCCCGGCACAGGTACGCCTCGGGATACTGGGTCATCGAGATGACCTCCCAGCCTGCGTCGCTGAACCACTTCGACTCCGCCTTGGTCGAGAAGCGGGGGCCGTTGATAACGACGATCGTGCCGCGCTCGTGGACCTCGATGCCGTGGTCGCGGATCGTCTCGATCGCCAGGCGCCGGAGCTCCGGGTCGTAGATATCGGCCGACGAGAGGTGGGTCACGATCGGGCCGTCGTAGAACGTGTCGGCGCGGCCCCGCGTTCGATCGACGAACTGGTCGCACACGACGAAGTGGCCGGGCTTGACGTGGCGCTGGAGTGAGCCCGCCGCGCACGGCGAGATCACGGCCTTGACCCCGAGCGAGCGCATCGCCCAGACGTTGGCCCGATAGTTGATCCGGTGGGGCGGGATGTCGTGGCGCCGGCCGTGTCGCGGCAGGAACGCGACGTCCCGACCGGCGACCGTTGCCAGGAAGAACGAATCCGAGGGCGGACCATACGGCGTGTCGACCTTGATCTCGCGGACGTCGTCGAGCAGCGAGTAGAACCCCGAGCCGCCGAAGACGCCGATCTCAGCCCTGCCTGCCACGCCCGAATGGTAGTCCGCGGATGGCCGCGACTGGATGTGCTGCGACCGGGCGGGGGCCCCCACCGCCGACGCGTCAGCGCGGAATCGCCACCTGGCTGGAGACCCTGCCGACGACCGCCCGCCGGGGCTCGGGTGGCGCCGCCGTCGGCTGCTCCGCCGTGGCGGGCTCGACCAGCCAGACGTCGTCCGCGAGGCGGTCGAGCTCGAGCAGGCTCCCGGCGCGCGTCGACCCGAGCTCGGCGTGCCGCTCGATCAGCGCCCGGAGCTCGGCCAGGCGGTCCGGGCCGTCCGGACGGGTCGTCAGGGCATCGCCCAGCCGCGTCGCCCCGACGCTCGCCGCGTTGAGCGCCGCGACATGCCGGCCGGCAGGGTCGTACAGGTAGGCCCGCCCGCCGGTCATCCCGGCCCCGAAGTTCGCGCCGACGGGACCGAGGACGACCACGGTGCCGCCGGTCATGTACTCGCAGCCGTGCGGCCCGATGCCCTCCACGACCGCGTCCGCCCCGCTGTTGCGGATCGCGAACCGCATTCCCGCCCGCCCGACGAGGTGCAGCCGCCCGCCGGTCGCCCCGTACAGGCAGGTGTTGCCGGCGAGGTGCGCGACGCCGTCGCGCCCGAGCAGCTCCGGCTCGGGCACAACGCAGACGGTGCCGCCCGAGAGGCCCTTGGCGACGTAGTCGTTGGCCTGGCCCGTCAGGCGGATCTCGACGCCCGGCGGGAGGAACGCCCCGAACGACTGGCCGGCGGATCCGCGCACGCGGATCGTGACCGGGGGCCGTAGCTCGCCACGCTCGACCGCGCCCGAGAGGCCCGCACCGAATGACCGATCCGCGGTCGTGACGGTGAGGCCGTGCGCCTCGACAGCGCCCTGGTTTCGGAGCGCGGCCACGAGGGCCTCGTCGAGCGCGGACGCGGGCCGGTGGTCCACCCGTCGCCCGGCGGTCTCCGGCGCGGCGCGCCGGGCGGGATCGGCAGCCCAGCGCGGCGCGGCGAGCGCCGGCGCGAGGTCGTGCGTCGTCGAGGCGCGCCGTGCCTGCCGGAGCAGCGTCCGCGCCTCGCCCACGATCTCCCCGACCGATCGCGCGCCGATCGCGGCGAGCTCGGCGCGCAGGTCCTCGGCCAGCGCGAGGGCGAACCGCTCGACGTGGTCGGGCGTGCCGCGGAACTTCGCCCGCAGGTCCTCGCGCTGGGTCGCGATGCCGGTCGGGCAGGTGTCGAGGTGGCACTGCCGGGCCATGTCGCAGCCGAGGGCGACGAGCATTGCCGTGCCGAACGCGAACTCCTCGGCACCGAGCAGCGCGGCGATGAGCAGGTCGCGGCCGGTCTGGAGGCCGCCGTCCGTCCGCAGCGCGACGCGGTCGCGCAGGCCGTTCCGGAGGAGCACCTGGTGGACCTCGGCGAGCCCCAGCTCCCAGGGCGCCCCGACGTGCTTGATCGAGCTCAGCGGCGACGCCCCCGTCCCGCCCGCGTGGCCGCTCAGGTGGACGTAGGCCGCCCCGGCCTTGACGACGCCGGCCGCAATGGTCCCGACGCCGCGCCCCGCGACGAGCTTCACGCCGATGCGCGCGGCCGGGTTGATCGCCCGGACGTCGGCGATGAGCTGCGCGAGGTCCTCGATCGAGTAGATGTCGTGGTGCGGCGGCGGGCTGATGTACGACTGGCCGACCTGGCCGCGACGCAGCGCCGCGATGTACGCGGTCGCCTTCCGGCCCGGCAGCTGCCCGCCCTCGCCGGGCTTCGAGCCCTGCGCGATCTTGATCTCGAGCTGGTCGGCGCGCGCGAGGTACGTCGCGGTCACCCCGAACCGGCCCGACGCGACCTGCTTGATGCGCGCGTCGCGGCGGGTGCCGTCCTCGGCCGGCGCGTACCACGCCGGGTCCTCTCCGCCCTCGCCGGTGTTGGCCGCGCCGCCGGCGCGCTGAATCCCGATGGTCACGGCTTGGTGCGCCTCCGGCGACAGCGCACCGACGCTCATCGCCGAGACCACGAACCGGCGCGCGATCGCGGCCGCGGGCTCGACCTGCTCGATCGGGATCGGCGTGACGGGCACGATCCGGAGGTTGTCCCGCACCGTCGCCGCCGCCCGATCCCGGACCTGGGCTCGGTGGGCCGCGAGGGCCGCGGGCACGTCAGCGGCAACCGCCTGCGCGATGCCCTGGACGGTCGCGACCACCCGCGGGGCGAAGAGGTGCGCCTCGCCGTCCTGCCGGAACCGCGCGAGCCCGGGGTCCGGCAGCCGGACCTCTCGCCCCGGCGCCGGGTCCACGAGCTCGATCGCCGCCCGGCGCCGCGCGAGCTGCCGTCGCGCCAGCGTCTCGAATTCCACTCGGCCCGGCCACGCGGCGGCAGCCGGGAAGCACCGCGCCACGACCTCCGGGGCGAGCTCGATCGTATCGAACAGCGACCCGCCGACGTACGAGGCGGCGGTCGAGATGCCCATCCGGGCGAGCGTCTTGCGGAGCCCGGCGTCGAAGGCCTGGACGATGCGTTCGATCGCCTCTGCGGGCGTCACGCCCTCCGCGCCGCGCGTCCCGGCGACCTCGGCCGCGAGCTCGATCGCGAGGCGCGGATGGACCGCCGTCGCGCCTGAGGCGAGCGTCATCGCGAGCGCGTGGACGTCGAGCACGTCGGAAAAGTCGGCGAGGATGTCCGCGCGGCCACGTAGGCCCGCCGCCGTCAGCGCGGTGTGGACCGCCCCGACCGCGAGCACCGAGGGGATCGGCAGCCGATCGAGGTCGAAGGCCGCGTCCGAGAGGACGAGCAGCTCTGTTCGGCCGCGGGCCGCCCAAACGGCGTCGCGCGCCAGTGCATCGAGCACCCGCTCGAGGCTCGCGGGACCGGCCGACGCATCCCACGTCGCGTCGAGGCGACGCGCGCGCCCGTCGAAGACCTCCAGCAGGCCGTCGAGGTCGACGACGACCGGGCGCTCGAGCCGGACGGTCAGGGGCTGGCGCGGCAGGCCCCCGAAGAGGGACCTGCGCCGGCCGAGCTCGACCCGGAGGTCCATGACGATCCGTTCCCGCTCCGGGTCGATCGCTGGGTTGGTCACCTGGGCGAACGACTGCCGGAGGTGGTCGGCGACGCGGCGGTGGACGCGCCCGCGCCCCGGCGTGGGCGTGTCGTCGCCCATGCTCCAGAGGGGCTCGTGGCCCTCGAGCGCCATCGTGCGCAGGTCGAGCCGCGCGCGCTCCGCGTCGAGGCCGGCGAGGTAGCGCCGCCGGTGGTCGGTCGGCGTGTGGTGCCCCGCGCCGGCCCGATCCGGCCGGTCAACGTGCACGGGCCGCGGCTGGTCGTGGATCTGGAGGCCGGCGAGCACGGCCCCCTTGGCCTCGCTGTCCTCGAGGATCGCCCGGCGGCGCGTGTCGACGAGCAGCAGCTCGCCCGGCCCGAGCCGGCCGCGCCGGACCGTCGTCGCGGACGGGATCGGCACGGCGCCGGCCTCGGATGCCGCGGCGACGAGCCCGTCGGCGGTGGCGGCCCACGCCAGCGGCCGCAACCCGTTCCGGTCCAGCAGCGCCCCGACC
>DATLYV010000040.1:0-6587 GCA_035574535.1 Binatia bacterium | reverse complement strand
CGGGACGCTCGACCCGTTCGCGTCCGGCGTGCTGCCGCTGTTCCTCGGCGCGGCCACGCGCGTCGTGGAGTTCCACCTGGCCGACGACAAGGCCTACCGCGCGACGATCTGCTTCGGCGCGACCTCGACGACCGACGACCTCGACGGCGACCTGGCCCCGGTCGACGGGCCCCCGCCGGACCGGGACGCGGTCGAGGCGGCGCTCGCGGCGTTCACCGGCGAGCAGCTGCAGCGCCCGCCGGCCTTCTCGGCGATCCAGGTCGGTGGACGGCGTGCGTACGCGCTGGCCCGCGCCGGGCAGCAGGTCGAGCTGGCGCCGCGGCGGGTCGTGATCCACGAGCTGGCGCTCCGGGAGTGGGACGCCTCGGACCCCGCGCGCCCGATCGCGATCGTCGACGTCCGCTGCTCCGCCGGCACGTACGTGCGGGCGCTCGCCCGCGACCTCGGGGTGCGCTTCGGCTCGGGCGCCTACCTCGGCGCGCTGACGCGGACGGCAAGCGGCCCGTTCACGCTCGAGAGCGCCCACGCGCTGGAGGCCATCCGCGAGGCGGCGGCCGCGATGGGCCCGGAGGGCGTGCGCGAGCTCCTGCTGCCGGTGGACGCCGGCCTGGAGGGGATGCCTGCGGTCACGCTGACGGCGGGCGAGATTTCGGACGCGGGCCAGGGCAGGTTCGTCCGGCCCGTCGCGGGCGTCCGCGACATCCCCGAGGGCGTCCCCGTGCGGCTCCTCGACGAGCACGGCGAGATCGTGGGCCTCGGGCGGCGCAAGGGGCTTCGGATCGCCCCGACGAAGGTCTTCCGGCGATGAGCGCCATGCATGTCGTCGAGGGTGTCGACCGGCTCGAGCCGGGGCTCGGGCGGCTGTTCGTCGTCATCGGCGTGTTCGACGGGCTGCACCTCGGGCACCAGTACCTGCTCGACGCGCTCGTCCGCGAGGCGGGTCGACTCGGCGCGCGTCCGACGGTCCTGACCTTCGACCACCATCCCGACGAGGTCATCACGGGCACCGCGCCGCCGCTGCTCATCGACCCGGCGGAGCGGCTCGCGCGCCTCGAGGCGGCCGGCGTCGAGGTCACGATCGTCCAGCACTTCGACCAGGCGCTGCGGCGGACGCCGTATGACGAGTTCGTGCGCCGGATCGCCTCGCGCGCCGACCTCGCGGGGTTCCTGATGACCCCGGAGTCGGCGTTCGGCTTCGAGCGGCGGGGGACCCCGGAGACCTTGGCGGCCCTCGGGCAGGAGCTCGGCTACGAGGTCGCCGTCGTGCCGCCGTTCACGCTCGACGGGCAGCCCGTGACGAGCTCGGCGGTGCGGGCGGCGATCGCGGCCGGCAACCTCGAGGAGGCGGCGCGGCTCCTCGGCCGGCCCTACGCGGTGACCGGCGACGGCGTGCAGCTCGATGCCACTCGCGTGTGGCTGCGCTTCACGGCGCCGATGGCGCTGCCCCCGAGTGGGACGTGGGACGCGACGGTCGAGCTCGACCCGCGGCCGGACCTGTTCGCCGCCCACGCCGGCGTCGAGGACGGGCGGCTCGTCCTCGGGGTTGCCCCGTTCGAGGGTCGGGCGCGGGTCGTCTTCGGCCCGCGCCGATCGTGAATCGTGCGCGATGGACGCCCGACTGCTATCCTCCGCCGGTCATAGCTCAAGAAGTGGAAGAGCAACCGTAGTCACGTTCGTGTTGGAGGACCGAGTGCCGCTCGCGCCCGAGGGGAAGCAGGAGATCATCGCCGAGTATGCCGTCAGTGACGGCGATACCGGCTCGCCGGAGGTTCAGATCGCGCTCCTCACCGAGCGGATCAAGGCCCTGACGGAGCACCTGCGCAGCTTCCCGAAGGACAACCATTCGCGTCGCGGCCTCCTCAAGCTCGTCGGGCAGCGTCGCCGCCTTCTCGCGTACCTGCTGAAGAAGGACAGCGCCCGCTACCGCGCCGTCATCGGACGGCTCGGACTCCGCCGCTAGCCGTCGGCGCGGCCCCGCCCGGACAGGGCAGGGGAGCGCGGGAGAGCGCGGTACCGGCTCGCAACCAGGTCGGCTCCCTCTGCACGGGCAGAGAGGAATCAACAACCCAGTGCCTCAGGTCTTCGAGACCCAGTTCGGTGGTCGAACGCTGACCATCGAGACCGGCAGGCTCGCCCTGCTTGCCGGCGGCTCCGTCACCGTCCGTTTCGGTGACACCATGGTCCTCGGGACGGCCAACCGGTCCGACCCGCGCCCGGGCCTCGACTTCTTCCCGCTCACCGTCGACTTCGAGGAGCGGATGTACGCCGCGGGCAAGATCCCGGGCGGCTTCATCAAGCGCGAGTCGCGCCCGTCGGAGGCCGCGATCCTCGCCGCCCGCCTGACCGACCGCCCGATCCGGCCGCTGTTCCCGGACGGCTACAAGGACGACGTCCAGATCGTGATCACGGTCCTCTCGACGGACCAGGAGAACGATCCCGACGTCATCGGCACCGTCGCGGCATCCGCGGCGCTGACGATCAGCGAGATCCCGTTCCTCGGCCCGGTCGGCGCGGTCCGCGTCGGGCGCATCAACGGCCAGTTCGTCGTCAACCCGACGTTCAGCCAGCTCGAGGAGTCGGAGCTCGACCTGGTCGTCTCCGGGACCCGCGACGCGATCATGATGGTCGAGGCGGGGGCCAAGCTCCTGCCCGAGGACGTCATGGCCGAGGCGATCCTGTTCGGCCACCGCGCGCTCCAGCCGCTCATCGACATCCAGGAGCAGCTCCGCGAGGCCGTCGGCAAGCCCAAGAAGCTGGGCTACCTCGATCCGGGCACCGAGTCGATGCTGACGTTCGTGGATGCGGTCCAGTCCGGCCGTGATCTCGTCGTCGTCGACGTCGAGACCACCGGCGTGGACACCGCCCTCGCCGACATCGTCGAGGTTGCGGGCGTCCGGATCACCAAGGGCAAGATCGCCGACCGCTGGTCGACCCTCGTCAAGCCGGCGCGCGAGATCGTCGGCAACCAGATGCACGGCATCACCAACGCGGACGTCGCCACGGCGCCGGACGCGGCCACGGCGGTCGGGCAGCTGCTCGAGTGGGCCGGCGACGCGATCCTGATCGGCCACAACGTCGGCTTCGATCTCGGCTTCCTGTCGGAGGCCCTCGGGGGGAAGACGTTCGAGCCGGGGACGTACCTCGACACCCTGGTCCTCGCCCGCGAGGGCTACCCGACCGGCCCCGACGCCTACAAGCTCGGCGACCTGTCGCGGTTCTTCGGTATCGAGCTGCAGGCCAGCCACCGCGCCCTCCCGGATGCGGAGGCGACCGCCGAACTGGTGCTCAGGCTCGCCGCGGACCTGCCCGGTCGCATCCAGCGGCTCAAGGACGCGATCGCGGACAGCATCCGGACGCAGCGGACCGACAAGGCTCAGGCGGCGGACAAGCTCGAGGCGGCGCGCCGCGAGGCCCGCGTCTCGAAGGCGCTCTTCGGGCTAGTCCACAAGAAGACAGTTCGCAAGCTCGTCCTCGACGAGGGCATCCGCATGGACGGCCGCGCGCTCGACGAGCTCCGCCCGATCTCGGTCGAGGTCGGGGTGCTGCCGCGGGCCCACGGCTCGGGCCTGTTCACCCGCGGCCAGACCCAGGCGCTGACGATCGCGACGCTCGGTCCGTCCTCGGACGTCCAGCGGATCGACACGATCAGCCCCGAGACCGAGAAGCGCTACATCCACCACTACAACATGCCGCCGTACAGCACCGGCGAGAACAAGCCGATGCGCGGCCCCGGCCGACGCGAGATCGGGCACGGCAACCTCGCCGAGCGAGCCCTCCTGCCCGTCCTGCCGAGCACCGAGGAGTTCCCGTACGTCATCCGGCTGGTGTCGGAGTGCGTGACCTCGAACGGCTCGACGTCGATGGCCTCGACGTGTGGCTCGACCCTCGCCCTGATGGACGCGGGCGTGCCGATCAAGGCGCCGGTCGCCGGCGCGGCGATGGGCCTGGTGATGGATCCGGACGGCCGGTTCGCGGTCCTGACCGACATCCTCGGCAAGGAGGATGCCTTCGGTGACATGGATTTCAAGGTCACCGGGACGCGCGACGGCATCACGGCGCTGCAGATGGACATCAAGGTCCGGGGCATCAACGAGGCCGTCATTCGCAAGGGCCTCGAGCAGGCCCACGCGGCGCGCATGACGATCCTCGACACGATGGTCGCGGTGCTGCCGGCGTCGCGCACGGAGATGTCCGAGTTCGCGCCGCGGATCATCACCATCAAGATCAACCCGGAGAAGATCCGCGACATCATCGGCAAGGGCGGCTCCATGATCCGCAAGATCCAGGAGGAGACCGGCACCGAGATCAACGTCGAGGATGACGGCACCGTCGAGATCGCCGCGGTCAGCGGCGAGAACTCGCGCAAGGCGATCCAGTGGATCGAAAGCCTGACGCGCGAGGTCGAGGTCGGTGCGCTGTACCTCGGCAAGGTCACCCGGATCATGGGCTTCGGCGCCTTCGTCGAGATCCTGCCGGGCAAGGAGGGCCTTGTCCGCATCGGCGAGCTCGCGGACTACCACGTCCCGAGCGTCGAGGACGTGGTCAGCGTGGGCGACGAGGTGATGGTCGTGGTGATCGAGATCGATCGCCAGGGCCGCATCAACCTCTCGCGCAAGGCCGCGATGCAGCGCCACCTGGCCAAGGAGCCCGTCGCCGCCGGCGAGGGCTGATCGCGGGATCGGGCTCGGGCCCGACCCTCCTCATCGACGACTCGAACGACCCCGGCCCCGCCGGGGTCTCGCGATTCCCCTCGGCTATACTCGCGCCCGTGCCCGCACGATCGTGAACACCCTGCGGAGCCATGCCCGGAGCCGTCGCCGGATGACCCAGTCGAACCCCCTCACCGTCGCCGTCGTCGGCGCCACCGGCGCCGTCGGTCGAACCATGGTCCAGGTGCTGCTCGAGCGCGGCTTCCCGATCGGGGAGCTGCGGCTCCTCGCCTCGGGCCGGTCGGCGGGCCGGACGGTCGAGGTCGACGGCCGATCGATCGAGGTCCGCGAGGCGGTGCCCGAGGCCTTCGAGGGCGTCGACATCGCCCTGTTCAGCGCCGGGGGTGACACCTCGAAGGAGCTGGCGCCCGAGGCGGCCGCGCGCGGCGCCACGGTCATCGACAACTCCTCGGCGTGGCGGATGGACCCCGACGTGCCCCTGGTCGTCAGCCAGGTCAATCCGGACGACCTCGCGAGCCACGAGGGAATCATCGCGAACCCCAACTGCTCGACGATGCAACTCGCGCCGGTGCTGATGGCGTTGCGGGACTCGGTCGGGATCGAGCGGGTGGTGGTCGACACGTACCAGTCCGTCTCGGGCACGGGCGCCGACGCGATCACCGAGCTGGAGGGCCAGATCCGGGCCCACGTCGCGGGCGAGCCGAAGGAGGCTGCCGTCTACCCGCACCCGATTGCCTTCAACGCCCTCCCCGAGATCGACGTCTTCCTCGACAACGGCTACACGAAGGAGGAGTGGAAGGTCGTCACGGAGAGCCGCAAGATCCTGCACCTGCCGGAGCTGCGGATCTCGTGCACGGCCGTCCGCGTACCGGTCTTCGTGAGCCATTCCGAGGCGGTCCACGTGGAGACGCGCGAGCCGCTGACCCCGGAGCGTGCCCGGGGGCTGTTCGGCGCGGTGGACGGCGTCGTCGTCCGGGACGACCCCGCGAGCCACGCGTACCCGCTGGCGACGGACGCCGCGGGCCGGGACGAGATCTTCGTCGGCCGGGTGCGGCAGGACCCGTCGGTGCCGGACGGGCGCGGGATCGCCTTCTGGGTCGTGTCGGACAACCTGCGCAAGGGTGCCGCGACGAACGCGGTCGAGATCGCCGAGGCGCTCGTGGAGCGAGGCTGGGTCAAGGCCGCCTCGCGACGGGCGCCGGACACCGAGCCGGCCGGGACCCCGGTCGAGGCCTCCGCGTGACCCTGGGCCCGAGCCCGGCGAATTTCGCGACCGTCGGACCGGCGGCCGAGGCACCGAACGGGCAGGGGGCCGCCGCTGGCGGAGCCCTGACGACGGACCAGCGCCGGGAGGCGCTCGAGGCCATCGCCGCCGAGGTCCGGGCCTGCACGAGGTGCCGCCTCGCGCAGACACGCACGCGGGCCGTGCCCGGCGAGGGTCGCGCCGACACCGAGGTCGTGTTCGTCGGCGAGGGCCCCGGCCAGACGGAAGACCAGCAGGGCCGGCCGTTCGTGGGCCGCGCCGGCGAGCTCCTCGTGCGCCTCCTGTCGACCCTCGGGTGGCGCCGCGAGGAGGTCTTCATCACGAACATCGTCAAGTGCCGGCCGCCCGGCAACCGCGACCCGGAGCCGGACGAGATCGCCGCCTGCGCGCCGTACCTGCGGCGCCAGCTGGAGGTTCTCGACCCGGCCGTGGTCGCGACCCTCGGGCGGTTCTCGATGGGCCACTTCCGTCCCGGTGCGCGGATCAGCCAGGTCCATGGCACGACGGCCCCGGTGTCGCCCGAGACCGGTGCCCGCGACGCGGTGACGCTGTCGCTCTTCCATCCCGCCGCCGCGCTCCGCAGCATCGACGTCGAGCGCCAGAGCTACGAGGACATCGCCGTCCTGCCCGGCGTCCTGAAGGCCGCCCGCGCC
>DATLYV010000039.1:0-6522 GCA_035574535.1 Binatia bacterium | reverse complement strand
GTCGACCCGCTCGACCCGGGGTCGGTGGTCGGGGCGGCGCGCGCCGCGTCGGCGGAGCTCGTCGTGATCGGGCCCGAGGCGCCCCTCGCGGCCGGGGTCGCGGATGCGCTGCGGGAGGCCGGGATCGCCGTCTTCGGGCCGAACCGGGCGGCGGCGCGGATCGAGACGTCGAAGGCGTTCTGCCGCGAGGTCGCCGAGGCCGCCGGGGTGCGCATGGCCCGGGGTCGGGCGTTCGCGGCAGGCGAGGAAGCGGCGGCGCGCGCCTACGTGGCGGAGCTCGGCGCCGCCGGCACCGGCGTCGTGCTCAAGCAGGACGGCCTGGCCGCGGGCAAGGGCGTCGCGGTTTACGACGACGCGGGCCTGGCGCTGGACAGCGTCGCGGCGTACCTGCGGGGGCGCGGCGAAGGCCCCGCGCTGGTGGTGGAGGAGCGGCTCCGCGGGCGCGAGGCGTCCGTCATCGCCGTGTGCGACGGTCGCGAGGCGGTCGCGCTGCCGGCATCGCGTGACCACAAGCGCCTCTGCGACGGCGACGAGGGCCCGAACACCGGCGGCATGGGCGCCTACTCACCGCTCCCGGACCTGCCGGACGCGCTCGTCCGCGAGGTCCTCGAGACGATCCACCGCCCGATCCTCGCGGAGCTCGCGCGCCGCGGCGCCCCGTTCATCGGCTTCCTGTACGCCGGGCTGATGCTCACCGACGACGGCCCGGCGCTCCTCGAGTGCAACGCCCGCCTCGGCGACCCGGAGGCCCAGGCGATCCTGCCGCGGCTCGCGGTGGCCCTCGGGCCGGTGATGGCCGCGGCCGCGCGCCGTGCCCTCGCAGCGGCGCCGGGGACCGCCTCGGGCCTGCTGCCGGCGTTCCCCGGGGCGACGGTCGGCATCGTGCTGGCCTCGGAGGGCTACCCCGGCACGCCGAAGGTCGGCCGGCCGATCACCGGCCTCGAGGAGGCCGCGGCCGAGGGGGCGCTCGTGTTCCACGCCGGCACGGTCGCGCGGCCGCAGGGCGGCTACGGGACGAACGGCGGCCGGGTGCTGACCGTCGTCGGCCGCGGCGTGGACCTCCCGGCGGCGCGCGCGGCCGCCGAGAGGGCCGCGGACCGGATCGCGTGGGACGGCCTCCAGCGCCGCCGCGACATCGCCGCCGATCTCCCGCCCGCGCCGGCCCCGTCGAGCCCCGTCGAGGTGGCGTCGTGATCCGCCGCTACACGCTCCCGGAGATGGGCGCCGTCTGGGCCGAGGAGGCCCGCTTCGGGGCGATGCTCCGGGTCGAGCTGGCGGTCGTGGAGGCCCAGGCGAAGCGCGGCCGCGTGCCCGCCGACGCGCTCGCGGCGATCCGCTCGCGCGCCCGCGTCGACGTGGCGCGCATCGAGGAGATCGAGCGCACGACCGACCACGACGTCATCGCCTTCGTCACCCAGGTCGCCGAGTCCGTCGGGCCGGAAGGTCGCTACCTCCACCTCGGGCTGACCTCGTCGGACGTCGTCGATACCGCGCTCGCGCTTCAGCTCCGGCACGCGGGCGAGCTGCTAGAGCAGGACTGCCGCCGCCTGGTCGACGTGCTCGTGGCACGTGCGCGCGAGCACGCGACCACCGTGATGATGGGCCGGACCCACTCGGTCCACGCCGAGCCGACGACGTTCGGGCTGAAGCTCGCCGGCTGGGCGTTCGAGATCGACCGGGGCCGCCGCCGCCTCGCCGACGCCGCCGCCGAGGTGGCGACCGGCAAGCTGAGCGGGCCGGTCGGGACATACAGCCACCTCGAGCCGGAGGTCGAAGCGGAGGTCATGGCCGGGCTCGGCCTGCGCATCGACCCCGTGAGCACCCAGATCGTCCAGCGCGACCGCCACGCGGCCCTGCTCGCCGCGATCGCGATTCTCGGCGGCGGCCTGGAGCGGATTGCCACCGAGATCAGGAACCTCCAGCACACCGAGATCGCCGAGGTCCAGGAGCCGTTTCGCTCGGGGCAGAAGGGCTCGTCCGCGATGCCCCACAAGCGCAACCCGATCCTCTCGGAGCGCGTGGCGGGCCTCACCCGCGTCCTCCGCGGCTACGCCCACACGGCCATGGAGAACCAGCCGCTGTGGCACGAGCGGGACATCAGCCACTCCTCGGCTGAACGGGTGATCCTGCCGGACGCCACGATCCTGCTCGACTACCTGCTCCAGAAGGTCACGGCGCTCGTCCGCGACCTCGTGGTCCGGCCGGAGCGGATGCGCGAGAACATCGAGCGCGGGCTGGGGCTCCACGCGTCGTCGCGCGTCCTGCTGGCCCTGGTCGAGCGTGCCGGCCTCGCGCGGGAGCAGGCCTACGAGCTCGTCCAGCGGGCCGCCCTGGCCGCGGCGGACCAGCGCCGTCCGCTGCGGGAGCTGCTGGCGGTGGAACCGGCGGTGGCGCAGAAGCTGACCCTCGAGGACCTCGACGCCTGCTTCGACGACGCCCGCCACCTCGAGCACGTCGCGACCGTGCTTGCGCGGCTGGACGGCCTCGTCCCGGCGGAGCCCCGCCCCGCGCCGAAGCGCGACCGCGAGGAGGAGCTGGCCGATGCTCGCCGCTGAGTCCTTCGTCCGGTCCGGCAAGGTCCGCGACCTCTACGACCTCGGCGACGGTCGACTGCTGCTCGTGGCGTCGGACCGGGTCAGCGCGTTCGACGTCGTCCTGCCGACGGGGGTCCCCGACAAGGGCCGCGTCCTGACCGGGCTGTCCCGCTTCTGGTTCGAGCGGACGGCCTCGATCCTGCCGAACCACCTGCTCTCGGCCGACCCGCGCGACGTGCCGGACGCCCGGCGCCCGGGCCGCGTCGACGAGCTGCGGGGGCGGTCGATGGTCTGCCGCCAGGCCGCGGTCCTGCCGGTCGAGGTGGTCGTCCGCGGCTACCTCTCGGGCTCGGGCTGGACGGCCTACCGCGAGGACGGCTCGATCTGCGGCGTGCCGCTGCCGCGCGGGCTCGTCGAGAGCGATCGCCTGCCCGAGCCGGTCCTCACGCCGTCGACGAAGGCGCCCGTGGGCGAGCACGACATCGCGATCGACTTCGAGTCGATGGTCCAGCTCCTCGCCGACTGGCCGCCGAACGGCGCCGACTGGCTGGGCGAGGCCGCGGCCCGCGCCCTGGCGATTCGCGTGCGCGAGGCCGCGCTCCGGCTGTTCGAGGCGGGCTCGCGGGCCTGCGAGGCGGCCGGCCTGATCCTCGCCGACACGAAGTTCGAGATGGGCCTCATCGGCGGCGAGCTGGTCCTCGTCGACGAGGTCCTGACGCCCGATTCGTCGCGCTTCTGGGACGCCGCCTCGTACGCGCCGGGCGGCCCCCAGGCGAGCTTCGACAAGCAGCCGCTGCGCGACTGGCTCGAGGGGCTCGGCTGGGACAAGCGCCCGCCGGGGCCGGAGCTGCCGCCGGAGGTCGTCGCCGCGACGCGCGAGCGGTACGTGGCCGCCTTCGAGCGCATCACCGGCGCCAGCTTCGAGCGCTACCTGCAGGAGGACGTGATCGCCCCATGGAGACGGCCCGATGGAGGAGACCGACCGATGGAGGAGACCGACCGATGGAGGAGGCCGACCGATGAGCGAGGCCGACCGATGAGCGAGGCCGCGCCGTGAGCGCGTACCGGTTCGCCGTCAACGTGCTGCCCAAGGACGGCATCCTCGACCCGCAGGGCCGGGCGGTGGAGGGCTCGCTCGGCCACCTCGGGGTGTCCGGGGTGTCCGGGGTGCGCGTCGGGCGGCGGGTCGAGCTCACGGTCGAGGCGGCGAGCGAGGCGGACGCGCGGGCGACGGTCGAGCGCCTGGCGGTCGAGCTGTTCTCGAACCCGCTGATCGAGTCGTTCGCGGTCGAGTCGCTGGGCGAGGCCGAAGGCGCGGCCGCAGAGGCGGCCGTCGCCGGCGGTGGTGTGGCCGCCGTCGAGGCGGGGTCGCGCGCATGACGGCCCGCATCGGCGTCGTCGTCTTCCCGGGCTCGAACTGCGACCGCGACACGATGCGCGGCCTCGAGGCTGCGGGGGCCGAGCCGGTCGAGCTGTGGCACGAGCAGGCCTCGCTCGATGGTGTCGCCGCGGTCGTGCTGCCGGGCGGCTTCGCGTACGGCGACTACCTGCGGGCCGGCGTCATCGCGCGCTGCAGCCCGGTGATGCGGGCCGTGTCCGCGTTCGCCGCCGAAGGCGGGCTGGTCCTCGGGATCTGCAACGGCTTCCAGGTGCTTGCCGAGGCCGGCCTCGTGCCGGGCGCGCTGCTGCGCAACCGCGGGCTGCGATTCCTGGGCCGTGACGTCCGGATCGCCGCACAGCGGCTCGACACGCCGTTCACAGCGCTCGTCGGCGACGGGCGGCCGCTGCGGATGCCGATCGCGCACGGCGAGGGCTGCTACTTCGCGGACCCGTCGACGCTGGACGCGCTCGAGCGCGACGGGCAGGTGCTGTTCCGGTACGTCCGTTCGGATGGGACGCGGGCGGACGAGGAGGCCGACCCCGCGAACCCGAACGGCTCGCTCCGGGCCATCGCGGGCGTCCTGAACGCGCGTGGCAACGTCGCCGGGCTCATGCCGCACCCGGAGCGAGCGGCGGACGCGCTGCTCGGGTCGGCCGACGGGCTGCCGATCCTCCGCTCCCTGGTCGAGGCGGCCGGGCGCGCGGCGAATCCGGCGCCCGTGGCGGTGGGCGCCGCATGATCCTCGTCGAGCGCGACTCCGCGATGCCCGACCAGCAGCCTGCCGTGACGGCTCCCGCGGCCCCGGGGCCCGAGGTCCCGCCGCTGCATCGGGCGCTCGGGCTGACCGACGAGGAGCTCGACGCGATCCGCGACCGCCTCGGCCGCGACCCGAACGACCTCGAGCTGGCGATGTTCAGCGTCATGTGGTCGGAGCACTGCTCGTACAAGAGCTCCAGGCCGCTGCTCCGCACCCTGCCGACCGGCTCGGCCGCCGAGGGCGTCGTCGCGGGACCCGGGGAGAACGCCGGCGTCGTCTCGATCGGCGATGGGCTCGGGGTCGCCTTCAAGCTCGAGTCGCACAACCACCCCAGTGCCGTCGAGCCGTACCAGGGCGCGGCCACGGGCGTCGGCGGGATCCTGCGGGACATCTTCACGATGGGCGCCCGCCCGGTCGCGGTCCTCGATGCCCTGCGCTTCGGCGACCCGGCGGAGGCGCGGACGCGGCACCTCGTCGACGGGGTGGTCCGGGGCGTCGGCGGGTACGGCAACTGCGTGGGCGTGCCCACGGTCGGCGGCGAGCTGGTCTTCGACCCGAGCTACGCCGACAACCCGCTCGTCAACGTGATGGCCATCGGCCTCGTCGAGGAGCGGCTGCTGACGCGCGCGGCGGCGCCGGGCCCGGGCAACCTCGCGGTCCTGTTCGGTTCGACGACCGGGCGGGACGGCATCGGGGGCGCGTCGGTCCTCGCCTCCGCGACGTTCTCCGACGGCGACGCGTCGAAGCGGCCCGCCGTCCAGGTGGGCGACCCGTTCGCCGAGAAACTCCTGATCGAGGCGTCGCTCGAGCTCATCGAGAAGGGCCTCGTCGAGGGCCTCCAGGACCTCGGGGCGGCCGGGATCACCTGCGCGACGTCCGAGACGGCCGACCGGGCCGGCACCGGCATTCGCATCGACCTCGATGCGGTCCCGCGGCGGGAGCCGGGCATGGCGCCGTTCGAGGTGATGATCAGCGAGAGCCAGGAGCGGATGCTCGCGATCGTCCGGCCGGACCGGTACGACGAGGTCACCGCGGTCTGCGCACGCTGGGGGCTGCCGTGCGCGGTGATCGGCGTCGTGACCGACGACGGCGACATCACGGTCGTCGAGGGCGGGCTGGAGGCCGGTCGCGAGCTGGCGAGGATCCCGGCGCGCTCCCTGACCTCCGAGGCGATCCTCCACGAGCGGATCGCCGCCCCGCCGGAGCGCCGTCGCCCCGCGCCCGCGCCCGGCGCGCCGATCGTCGCCTCCGACCAGCTCCCCGAGCGCGGCATGGACCCCGGCGCCGTGCTGCTGGCCCTCCTCGGCTCGCCGAACCTCGCCTCCCGGCGCGTCGTCTACGAGCAGTACGACTCGACCGTCCAGGCCGCCACCGTCGCGGGCCCCGGGGCGGGCGCCGCGGTCCTGCGCGTCCCGGGCACGTCCAAGGCCCTCGTCGCCGCCACCGACGGCAACCACGGCGTGAGCGCCGAGGATCCCTGGCTGGGCGCGGCGATGAGCGTCGTCGAGGCTGCCCGGAACGTCGCGATCACCGGCGCGCGGCCGCTCGGCGTCACGAACTGCCTCAACTACGGCGACCCGACGAAGCCGGACGCGTTCTGGCAGCTCAGCGAGGCCGTCCGCGGCCTCGGGGACGCGTGCCGGGCGCTCGGGCTGCCCGTGACCGGCGGGAACGTCTCGCTCTACAACGAGTCGGCGCGCGGCCGGATCGCCCCGACCCCGCAGATCGGGGTCGTGGGGCTGCTGGCCGACGCGGCCCGGGCCGTCGGGCCGGCCTTCCGGCGCGAGGGCGACGCGATCCTGCTCGTCGGCGAGGCCGCGCCGGGCCTCGCGGGCAGCGAATACGCGCGC
>DATLYV010000038.1:0-8629 GCA_035574535.1 Binatia bacterium | reverse complement strand
CGCGCAGCACGGGCTCGGCGCGCCGGACGTCGGCCTCGCTGCCGCCGCAGAAGATCGTGAGCGTCGCGTTGCGGGCGCCCTCCGAGCCGCCCGATACCGGCGCGTCGACGTAGGCCGCACCCGTGGCCGCCAGCCGCGCGGCGAACTGCCGGGTGGCGGATGGCGAGATCGACGAGCAGTCGATCACGAGCGCGCCAGGCCGGATGCCGGCGGCGACGCCCCGCTCCCCGAACAGGACCTGCTCGACGTCGGGGGTGTCCGAGACGCACACGAGGACGATGTCGGAGCTCGCCGCGAGGCTGGCCGGGTCGGGCGCGACGTGGGCCCCGAGCGCCTCGAGCGCCGCCGTCCGTCCCGCGGTCCGGTTCCAGACCCGCAGCTCGAACCCGGCCCGCGCGATGTTCGCGGCCATCGCGCCGCCCATCGTTCCCAGGCCCGCGACGCCGACCGATTCGCCCATGCGATCGTTCCTCCCGGACATGCGACGACCCCCGGCACCGGCCGAGGGTCGCATGATCGACGAAAGATGGCGCGCCCGGCGAGACTCGAACTCACGGCCTTCAGGTCCGCAACCTGACGCTCTATCCGCTGAGCTACGGGCGCGCGCTGTGCCGCCGACGTGCCTCCCGGAATGCCGGGAGGTGAGTGGCGGAGAGGGAGGGATTCGAACCCTCGGAGCAGGTTACCCCACTCAACGGTTTAGCAAACCGCCGCACTAGGCCACTATGCGACCTCTCCGTCCGCGGCGCGGTTGAGGCTACCACAGGGCCGGCGGGGTTTCGATTGACACCCGATCGACCGGGGCCCATCATCCGCCCAGCACATGAGCACCTATTTCTGGTACCTCGGCCCGGCATGACTTGATCCCGGTCAGTGACCGGGGGCAGGACGTGTCGGGCGACGGCAGAGGCGCAGGACCTCTGCTTTTTTGTTTCCCCCGTCGACCGCAACATCGAGGACCGCCCGTCGCCATGTTCGTCGTGATGCACCACGCCGCAACCGAGGCCGAGCTCCTCGGCGTCAAGAGCCGCATCCTCGCGGAGGGCCTGACGCCGTACGAGAACGTTTCCGAGGCGGGCACGAGGGTCGCGGTCGTCGGCGAGATCGGCGCCCGGCGGGACGTCCTCCTGCGCGAACTCGCAGCGCTCCCCGGGGTCGAGCGCGTCACACCGATCAAGCGGCCCTTCAAGCTGACATCCCGCGAGTTCCGGCCCGAGGCGACCGTCATCCGCGTCCTCGACGCCGCGATCGGCGACGGCTCGCTGACCGTCATGGCCGGGCCCTGCTCCGTGGAGAGCCGCGAGCAGCTGCTGACGACCGCCCGGCGCGTCAAGGCCGCCGGCGCCACGGTCCTTCGCGGCGGCGCGTTCAAGCCGCGGACCTCGCCCTACGCGTTCCAGGGCCTGGGCATCGAGGCGCTCCGCTACCTCGCCGAGGCGCGCGACGAGACCGGCCTTCCGGTCATCACCGAGGTCATGGAGCCGAACCAGGTCGACATCGTCGCCGAGTACGCCGACATCCTCCAGATCGGGACGCGGAACATGCAGAACTACTCGCTGCTCCAGGCGGTCGGGCGGGTGACGCGGCCGGTGATGCTGAAGCGCGGCTACGGCGCAACGGTCGAGGAGTGGCTCATGGCCGCGGAGTACATCGTCTCGTCGGGCAACCCGAACGTGATCCTGTGCGAGCGCGGCATCCGGACCTTCGAGACGTATACCCGCAACACGCTGGACCTCACGGCCGTGCCGTTGCTGCACTCGCTGACCCACCTGCCGGTGATCGTCGACCCGAGCCACGCGACCGGCAAGCGCTTCCTCGTCGCGCCGCTGGCGCTCGGCGGCGTCGCGGTCGGGGCGGACGGGGTCATGGTCGAGGTCCACCCGGACCCGGACGCGGCGCTGTCCGACGCGGAGCAGCAGCTGACGATCGAGCAGTTCGAGGCGCTGATGATCGACCTCGTGCCCGTGCATGAGCACGTCAGCGACCTGGAGGGGGTGGTGATGCGGCCGGCCAACGTCGACTCGCCGGTCGCGACCGGGCTGTCGAAACACTGATGGCCGGCCAGCTCGCCGCGCGCACGCGCGCGCTCGTCTCGAGGCTCCCGCTCGTCCGGTCCCGCGACGCGCTTCCGGTCGACGTCCTGCCCGCGTTGCGGCTGGGCGGCAAGCTGACGCTGCCCGGCGACAAGTCGATCAGCCACCGGGCGCTGATGCTGGCGCTGCTCGCCGAGGGGGAGACGCGGATCACGGGCGCGGGCGACGGCGAGGACGTTCGATCGACGGCCGGGATCGTCACGGCGCTCGGGGCCGACGTGCTCCGGACGCGGCGCCCGGACCGCAACGTCGACTACGTCGTCGTGTCGCGGGGCGCTCGGAGGGTCCGGTTCGCCGGGGACCTGTGGTGCGGCAACTCGGGCACGACGATGCGCCTCGTCGCCGGGATCCTCGCCGGCCTCGATGTCAACGCGAACCTCGACGGGGACGCCTCGCTCGAGCGCCGGCCGATGAGCCGCGTCGTCGAGCCGCTGCGGGCGATGGGTGCGGACATCGAGGCGGGTCAGCCCGACGGAACCGGCGGGCTCGCGGTCACCGGCCCGAGGCCGCTGCGGGCGATCGACTGGACGACGCCCGTGGCGTCGGCGCAGGTGAAGTCGTCGATCCTCCTGGCGGCGCTCGCGGCGCAGGGGACGACGGTCGTCCGGCAGCCCGTGCCGACGCGCGACCACACCGAGCGGATGCTCCGGGCGCGCGGCGTGCCGGTTCGATCTCGGGTCGAGGCCGACGGCTCGAGCACCGTCGAGCTCGACGGGCCGGCGACGGTCCGGGCGGTCGACCAGGTGGTCCCGGGCGACCCCTCGGCCGCGGCGTTCTGGCTGGTCGCCGGGTCGATCCACCCGGACGCGGAGCTGCGGATCCGGGGCGTCGGCGTGAACCCGACGCGGCGCGCGGCGATCGACCTGCTGCGCCGGATGGGCGCCTCGATCGAGGAGGACGGCGTCGGCGCCGAGGGCGACGGCGACGGCGTCGGCGAGCCGATCGCGGACCTCGTCGTGCGCTCCGCCGCGCTCGAGGGGATCGAGGTCTCGCCCGCCGAGACGGCCGCCGCGATCGACGAAATCCCCGTCCTGTGCCTCGCGGCCACGCAGGCCCGGGGCCGCAGCGTGATCCGCGGCGCGGGTGAGCTGCGCCACAAGGAATCGGACCGCATCGCCGGTATCGTCGATGGGCTCGGGCGACTGGGTGCGAGAATCACGGCAGACGGCGACGACCTCGTCGTCGATGGCCCGGTGCGCCTCTGCGGCGGGACCGTCGACAGCCTCGGGGACCATCGACTGGCGATGACCTTCGCGGTCGCGGGCCTCGTCGCCACCGATCGAACCACCATCCAGGACGCGGACAGCGTCGGAATCTCGTACCCGGGCTTCTTCGCCGACCTCGAAAGGATCCGATCATGAGCAAGCGGGTCGTCCTCATCGGCCACCCCGTCGCCCACTCGCTCTCCGGAGCGATGCAGCAGGCTGCCTTCGACGCGCTGGGCATCGACGCGAAGTACGAGCTGTGGGACCGCGCCCCGATCGCCCTGCCCGAGGCGATCGAGGAGGTCCGGGGTGACGACTTCCTGGGCGCCAACATCACGCTCCCGCACAAGGAGCGGGTCGTCCCGATGATCGACAAGCTGACCGAGGAGGCCCAGGCTACCGGCGCGGTCAACACGCTCACCCGCGAAGGCCGCCGGCTGGTCGGCCACAACACCGACGTGCCGGGCTTCACCGTCGCGCTCGACAAGCTCGTCGGGCGGCAGAAGATGCCGCGCGCCGCGGTGGTCCTGGGGGCCGGCGGAGGCGCGCGGGCCGTCGTCTACGGACTCATCCGCGCCGGGTTCCAGCGGGTCATCGTCTTCAACCGCCACCTCCACCGTGCCGAGAGCCTCGTGAAGCACTTCGCCAGGAGCGCCGCGCACATGGAGCTCAAGGCGATGCCGTGGCACGAGTCGATCATCGAGTCGGAGCTGGCGAAGACGAAGGTCCTCGTGAACGCGACGTCCATCGGCCTCACGGCGGACGTGTCGCCGATCCCCGGCGAGATGCTCACGGGCGACCTGCTCGTCCTTGACCTCATCTACAACCGGACGCAGCTGCTCCGCGACGCCGAGGCCGCGGGTGCGGTCGCGCTGGACGGCGAGACGATGCTGCTGCACCAGGGCGCGGCCGCGTTCACGCTCTGGACCGGCCAGCCTGCGCCGCTGGAGGTCATGGCCCACGCGCTCGCCGGCGCGCGCGCCGAGGGCGTGCGGTCCGCCGAAGGCGAGCCGGCCGGCGACCCGGTGGCCGTCGGCGAGGCCGGGGCCTAGGCCGGGCCGGCGTCCGCTGCTCGCCGAATCGCAGGGCTGTCCATGGTCAACCGTTTCCGCTTCCTGACCGCCGGGGAGTCGCACGGCGAGGCGCTCGGCGTGATCGTCGAGGGCGTGCCCGCCGGCCTCGCCCTGACGGCGGAGGACCTCGCCGTGGACCTCGCGCGGCGGCAGCGCGGCTACGGCCGCGGCGCGCGCCAGCAGATCGAGCAGGACGCGGCCCGGATCGTGGCCGGCGTGCGGCACGGCCGGACGATCGGCTCCCCCATCCTGCTGCTGGTCGCGAACCGCGACTTCGAGCACTGGGGCCGGATCATGCAGGCGGCACCCCTCTCGGAGGAGGACGCGGCGTGGCTCGCGGCGGCCGCCGCGGACGGCAACAAGAAGGCCGTGCCGGTCACGCGGGTGCGGCCCGGCCACGGCGACCTCGCGGGCGCGCTGAAGTACGGTCACGCGGACGTGCGCAACGTGCTCGAGCGCGCCTCGGCGCGGGAGACGGCCGCGCGCGTGGCCGCCGGGGGCGTGGCGCGAGCGTTCCTGCGCGAGCTCGGCATCGACGTCTGGTCCTTCACGGCCGAGGTCGGGGGCGTGGCCGTGGACCCGGCGCGGGCGACCCGCTCCCGCGAGGACGCGGACGCGTCCCCGCTGCGCTGCCCGGACCCCGACGCGGAGGTGGCGATGATCGCCCGGATCGACGAGGCGCGGGAGCGGGGCGACACGGTCGGCGGTGTCTTCGAGGTGGTCGCGACGGGCGTCCCGATCGGGCTCGGCAGCTACGTCCACTGGGACCGCCGCCTCGACGCCGCGCTCGCCGCGGCTGTCATGAGCATCAACATCGTCAAGGGCGTCGAGCTCGGCCTCGGGTTCGAGCAGACCCGCCGCTTCGGCAGCGAGGTCCACGACGTCATCGAGGGCCGCGGCGAGGGCGGGCGCTGGATCCACCGCTCGAACAACGCCGGCGGGCTGACGGCCGGCATCTCGAACGGCGAGCCGATCGTCGTCCGCGGCGCCGTCAAGCCGATCTCGACGCTGGCGCGGCCGCTGCCCTCCGCCGACCTCCTGACCGGCAAGGCGGTCGAGAAGGCCCACTACGAGCGCTCCGACATCTCGGTCGTCCCGGCGGCCGGCGTCGTCGGCGAGGCGATGGTCATGCTGACGCTCGCCGAGTTCGTGCTCGAGAAGACCGGCGGCGACTCGATGGACGAGGTCCGCGAGGCAATCGACCGCTGGCGGGCCCGGTTGGCTCGGGGCGTGGGCCGCGTGGGCGGCACCGGCGCCGGGAGCCATGCCGTGGACGCCGCCGAGGTCGCCCTGGGCAGCGGCGGGGACGACTGATGGAGCTCGTCGTCGTCGGTTTGCCCGGCAGCGGCAAGACGGCGATCGGGCGGCGGGTCGCGTCGCGCCACGGCGCGGCCTTCGTCGACCTGGACGAGGAGATCGAGCGGGCCGCCGGCACCACGATCCCCCGGATCTTCGAGGCAGAGGGCGAGGCCGGTTTCCGGCGACGCGAGCGCGCCGCCATCGACGCCCTGGGGACGCCGGACGCGGGCGACCGGCTGACCCGGGTCATCGCGCCAGGCGGGGGCGCGATCGTCGACCCGCGCAACCGCTGGCGGCTGTTCCGCGGCCGCCGCACCGCGTGGCTCGACGTCCGACCGGAGGTCGTGGCCCAGCGCCTGCGCCGCTCCCCGAACGTGCGGCCGCTCGTCGCCGGCCGCGACCCGATGGGCACGATCCGCGACCTCGCCGCCGCGCGCGGCCGCTTCTACGCCGCGGCGACCCGCGTGCCGGGCGTCGCGGAGATGGCCCATGTCGTCGACGCGGTGAGCTCCCTGGTGGCCGCTGGCGCGGGCGCCGGCACGGTGCTGCTCCGAGCGGAGACGCGGTTGGGGCGGCTCGTGCTGGGCGAGAGCATCCTCGCCGCGGAGGTGGACGCGGCGCTCCGGGACCTCGGCGCGCGGCGGGCGATCGTCGTGTCCGAGCCGGGCGCCTGGCGCGCGGTCGGGTCGCGGCTCACCGGCGAGCTGGCGGCCGCCGGCTGGCCGACGGAGCGACTGCTCCTGCCGCGGGGCGAGGACGCCAAGCGTTTGGCCGTCATCGAGGGGGCGGCGAGCGAGCTGGCCCGGCTCCGGGTCGAGCGGCGCGAGCCGATCGTCGCGGTCGGGGGCGGCGCGCTCGGGGACAGCGCGGGCTTCCTCGCGGCGACGTACCTCCGCGGCATCCCGTTCATCCAGGTCCCGACCACGCTCGTCGCCCAGCTCGACTCCTCGATCGGCGGCAAGACCGGAGTGGACCTGCCGGAGGGCAAGAACCTCGTGGGGGCGTTCCACCAGCCGGCGTCGATCGTCGTCGACGTCGCGGTCCTCGCCTCCCTCGAGACCCGCGAGCGGCGCGCCGCCCTCGCGGAGGCCGTGAAGATGGCCGCGCTCGGCGACGCGAGGCTGTTCGCGACCCTCGAGTCGGAGGGCGAGGCGATCGCGACCGGCGAGCGCTCGGCGGTCGAGTCCGGCGCCCTTGCCGAGGTGGTGGAGCGCGCCGCGTGGGCCAAGGTCGAGGTCGTGCTCGCGGACGAGCGGGAATCCGGCGCCCGGATGTCGCTGAACCTCGGGCACTCGCTGGGGCACGCCATCGAGGCGGCCGCGGGCTTCGGCGGCCTGCTCCACGGCGAGGCCGTGGCGTATGGGCTGCGGGCGGCCGTGCGGATCGGGGTGGCCCGCGGCGTGACGCCGGCGGCGGCCGCAGAGCGCCTCGAGACCTTGCTCGACAGACTGGCGCTCGGCGTCGAGCCGCTGGCATTGGACCTCGCACGGGTCATGGGCCTGCTCGGCGCAGACAAGAAGCACGCCGAGGGGTCGCTCCGCTGGGTGCTCGCGAGCCCGGACGGCTGGACGGTCCACCCGGAGGTCCCCGAAGCCCTCGTCCGCGAGGTCGCCGCGGGCGTTTTCGCGGGCCGGGCCCGCCACTCGATTCCCGTCGCAGGAGGCGCTCGACCATGACCCGCATCCTCGTCCTGCAGGGACCCAACCTGAACCTCCTCGGGACGCGCGAGCCCGAGCTGTACGGCACCCAGACGCTCGACGAGCTCCACACCGGCATCTCGCGACGCGCCCTGCAGCTCGATCTCGAGGTCGTCTTCTTCCAGTCGAACCACGAGGGCGCCCTCATCGACCGCATCCAGGAGCGCGACTTCGAGGCAGCGATCGTCAACGCCGCGGGCCTGACGCACACGTCGGTGGCGCTGCGCGACGCGCTGCTGGCCGTCGCGCGGCCGTTCGTCGAGGTGCACCTGACGGACCCCTCGAAGCGCGAGCCGTTCCGGAAGGTCAACTTCCTGTCCGACATCGCGATGCACTCGATCGTCGGGCACGGCGCCGCCGGCTACGCGATGGCGATCGAGTACCTCGCCGAGCACCGCGACAGCCTGCCGCACGGGCACCCGGGCCACCGCTGATGGCGAGGGAGCGATCCGCGGGCGAGGGGCGCCGCGGACCGGGGCGCGGGAAAGGCCGCGGCGAGCGCGGTCGAGGCGGCGCGCCGCGCGTGAGCGCCGAGCTGGCACGGCTGCGCCAGGAGATCGACGAGGTCGACCGCAGGATCGTCGCCCTGATCAACGAGCGGAACCAGCTCGTCCGGGCCGTCGGGCACGAGAAGCTGGCGCTGGGCCGGCGGTTGGTCCGCGACCGCGAGCGGGAGCGCGAGGTGCTGCTGCGGGTCTCGATCGCGAACGAGGGCCCGACGCCCCAGGCCGACCTGCTCGCGATCTACCGGCGGCTCATCGCCTCGGCGCGGGCGCTGGAGACGGTCGAGCGGGAGCGGGTTCGGCGCGACGACGACGAGCCGGGCGAGCCGCCGAGCGCCTGAGGGGCTCCCCTCGCCGCCTTGCCCACCCGTGCCGACCACCCGCTTCGCGCCGGCTCCCACCGGCCGTCTCCACCTCGGCCACCTCGCCAACGTCATCTACGTCTGGGGGCTCGCCCGTCGTGCAGCCGGCCGGGTGCTCCTGCGGATCGAGGACCACGACCGGCAGCGCTGCCGGCCGGAGCACGAGGCGGCTCTCCTCGCCGACCTCGACCGGCTGGGCATCGTCGCGGACGAGCCGTCCACCGCGGAACTGCGGTGCCCGGGACCCTCGCCGTTCCGCCAGAGCGACAACGACCACGTCTACGAGGCGGCCCTCGCGCGCCTCCGCGCCGCGACCGAGGTCTACGCGTGCGACTGCTCGCGCGCGACGTTCGCCGCGTGGCGGGCGGGCCACGGGCGGGCGTGGAGCGGGCCCGGC
>DATLYV010000037.1:0-15202 GCA_035574535.1 Binatia bacterium | reverse complement strand
GAGGCGGTAGTCGTTGAGCCGGACGAGCCGGAGCTCGTCGCCGGCGATCGTGCCGCCGACCGTGACGGTCGAACCGCCGGCCTTCGTCGAAACCGTGATCGCCGCGTGGAAGCCGCGCGCCTCGGCGGTCTTGCGCTCGGTGACGGAGATGCCGCGGGCCTTGGCGAGCAGCGCCGCGTTCACGAGGTTGACCCGCTCGGTCGTGGCCGTCTCGAGGATGCCGCGGAGCACGGCTGCGGTGAGCGGCGCGGATTCCGTGGCCGCCAGCTCGCCCGCGAGCTCGATCGTCAGCGCGCCCACGCCGCTGCGCGCGAACTGGGCCAGAAACCGTCCGAGCGTCTCGGCAAGCGGCATGTACGGGCCGATCGTCCGCTCCGCCTCGGGGCTCAGTAGCGGCGCGTTGACCGCGTAGCGAGCCGGGCGGCCGGCGAGGACGTCGAGGACCTGCTCGGCGATCTCCTCGGCGACCGCGACCTGGGCCTCGGCCGTGGAGGCGCCAAGGTGCGGCGTGAGGACCGTGTTGGGCGCGTCGAGCAGCGGCGAGCCGACGGGCGGCTCCTGCTCGAACACGTCGATGCCCGCGCCGCCGAGGCGGCCCTCGCGCAGTGCCGCGGCCAGTGCGGCCTCGTCGACCACGCCGCCGCGCGCGACGTTGAGCACGAACGCCCCGGGCTTCATCCGCGCGATGGCCGCGGCGTCGATCAGCCCGGTCGTGGCCCGACTCAGCGGCACGTGGACCGTGACCGCGTCCGACCGCACCAGCAGCGTCTCGAACGGCACGAGCTCCACGCCCCGCAGCGACGCCTGCTCGGCCGTGACGAACGGGTCGCTGCCGATGAGCGTCATCCCGAGGCCGCGGGCCCGCTCCGCGACCGCCATCCCGATCTTGCCGAGCCCGACGATCCCGAGCGTCCGTCCACCGAGCTGCACGCCCTCGTGCTGCCTCCGGGCCCACTCGCCGCGGCGCATCGAGGCGTCCGCCGAGGGGATCCGCCGGGCCAGCGCGAGCAGCAGCGCGATCGTGTGCTCGGCCGCGGCAATGGTGTTCCCGGTCGGCGCGTTGACGACGGTGATCCCGGCCCGCGTCGCCGCGTCGAGATCGACGTTGTCGACGCCGACCCCGGCCCGCCCGATGACCTGGAGCCGCTGGCCCGCGGCGATCAGCTCCGCGTCGACGTCGACCTGGCTGCGGACGATCAGCGCGTCCACGTCGCCGATGATGGCGCGCAGCTCGTCGGGCTGGAGGCCTGTCTGGACGACGACCTCGTGCCCTGCGGCGCGCAGGGCCTCGACGCCCTCCGGCGCGATCGGCTCGGCGACCAGGACCCGCAGCTTCGCGACCCGCCCTTCGACGTCCCGGGCGAGCGCCGGATCGACGGTCAAGCCGGCTGGAGCGCGGCCCCGGCCGCCGCTCGATCGGCGGCCGCGATGGCCGCGCCGCGCTCGACCGGCAGGTCGAGCTCGAGCATGACCTCCTCGATCGCGAGGAGCGCGTCGACGATGTCGGTCACCTCGACCTGGCCGAGGTGCCCGACGCGGAAGATCTTCCCGGTGAGCTGGCCCTGGCCGCCCGCGAGGACGACGCCGCGCTGCTTGATTCGGCCGTTGAAGTCCTTCCAGTCCACGCCCTCGGGGAGCCAGGCGGCGGTGACCGTCTTCGAGCGGTGGGCCGGCTCGGCGACGAGCCGGAAACCGAGCGTCTCGAGGCCGGCCTGGGTGGCCGCCGCGCAGGCGACGTGCCGCTCGAAGACGCGCTCCATGCCCTCTTCGTGGAGCAGCCGGATGCCCTCGTCGACCTGGAAGGCCACCGCCACGGCCGGGGTCCAGGGCGTCTCGCCCGTCGCGGCCGCCTCGAAGTGCTTGCGCAGGTCGAGGTAGAAGCGCGGCATCCTCGCCGTCTCCATGGCCGCGCGGGCCCGCGGCGACGCCGCGACCATCGCCAGTCCCGGGGCGGACATCCAGGCCTTCTGGGACGCGGTGGCGACGACGTCGATGCCCCAAGCGTCCATCTCGAACGGCACGGCGCCGAGCGACGACACGGTGTCGACCAGGATCAGCGCGTCCGGCGCGACCTCGCGGATCGCCGCGGCCAGGGCCGGGATCGGGTTCATCACCCCGGTCGACGTCTCGTTGTGGGTCAGCAGCACGGCCCTGTAGTCGCCGCCGCCCGCGATGAGGCGCTCGCGGACCTCGTCCGGCCGGGCCGCCCAGCCCCACTCCGCGGCCACCTTGTCGACCGTCGCGCCGTAGGCCTCGGCGATCTTCGCGAAACGGTCGCCGAAGGCGCCGATCGAGACGCCCAGCACGCGGTCGCCGGGCGAGAGCGTGTTGACGATCGCCGCCTCGAGGCCGCCCGTCCCCGCGGTCGTCAGCAGCGCGATGTCGCTCATCGTCCCGAAGAACGGCTTCATGCCCGCCTGGACGCGCTCGAGGAGCGCTTTGAACTCCGGGCCGCGGTGGTTGATCATCTGCCGCGCGCCGGCGTCCCGGACGCTCTGGGGCAGCGAGGTCGGGCCGGGGATGCGCAGGTTGGGCTCGGAGCGGGTCAAGGGTCTGGGCCTCCGGGGATCGAGTTGGCGGGCGGCGGTGACAGGTTCGCGTGCGCTCCCGATGGTCGCACGACGGCGCGGCGGCCGCCATGGGCGGCGAGGGCCGCACGCAGCGGCGCCTCGACGTCGCTCCGTTCACGAGGAGCGGCCGGGTCGAAACCGTGGTCGCCGGGTGAAGCGGCCTCCTGGCGTCCTCGAGCGCGTGGGTCGTCCGCTGATCCGGCCGTCGACGGCGGGATGGGCCGCCCGGTATCCTCGGCCGCCGGCCAGGGAAATCTGCTGAGGGAGGGGTTCGTGAGGGCGCTTCGCCGCGCAGTGGCGCTCGTTGCGGCGCTGGGCTTTGCCTTCGGCGCACCGGTCGCACTCGCCGGCGTCCCGTCGAACCTCGAGGCGTTGGACGACGTGTACGAGGTCGCGGAAGACGGCACCTTGACGGTCCCGGCACCCCAGGGCGTGCTGTTGAACGACACCCTCGACGCCGGCTCCTCCCCGTGCCTCGCCGTCCGGGATGCGTCCGGGCTGCACGGCGACGTCCAGCTTGCGGCCGACGGCTCCTTCACCTACCACCCGGCGCCGAACTACCACGGCGACGGCGGTGAGAACTCCTTCATCTACGACCTGACGCAGGTTCCGGACGGGCAGGCCTGCCCGGGTCCGGCGATCGTCGGGGCAACGGTCTTCATCACCGTCACACCGGTGAACGACGCTCCCACCGCCGCACCGGACAGCTTCCAGGCGCTCGCGGGCGTGACGCTCAACATCAGCGCGCCGGGCGTGCTCAGCAACGACGGCGACGTCGACGGGGACCCGATCACGGCGGTAAAGGACACGGATCCGACTCACGGCGTTCTCGCGCTGGCCGCGAACGGGTCGTTCAGCTACATGCCCGCTGCCGGCTACGTCGGGACCGACTCGTTCTCGTACCACGCGACGGACGGCCACTCGGAGAACCGGAACAGCCCGGTGCGGGTGGTGACGCTCACGGTCGTGGCCCTGCCGACGCCGGCCCCCACGCCCACCCCGACGCCGACGCCGACGCCGACCCCGACGCCGACCCCCGAGCCAACGCCGACAGCCGACGTGACGCTGGAGCCCTCGCCGAGCCCGTCGGGGGAGCCGTCGCCGAGCGCGGAGCCGAGCCTCGAGCCGTCGCTCACCCCGGAGCCCGCGACCCCGGGCCCCGAGGCGACGGAGGAGCCGGCCCCGGTCGACGATGGCGGCGGCATCTCCATGCCGGTCCTGCTTGTCGGCGTCCTGCTCCTCGTCCTGCTCGCGTTCGGCGCCGCATCCGCGATCCCGAGATGGATCGAGCAGCGGCGCGGCGGCGGGCCGGGGTTGGAGCCGCGCGATGACCGGCGGTACGACGGCTCGTACGCCGACGACGACCCGTACGACGATCCCGACGCCCCCGGCGCCCCCGACGCCCCCGGCGCCCCCGGCGCCGCTGGCGGCCGGTACGACGACCCGAGGCGGTAACCGGCCACTAGAATCGAGGCCTCGCAGCGGCGGCCGGAAGCGCGCGTCGGCGAAGCAGGCGGAGGCCGCCGTGTGAACTCCCCATCGACCGTGCACAACATCGTCCTCGACTGCGACCCCGGGCACGACGATGCCCTGGCGATCCTGCTCGCGGCCCGCCGGTCGAACGTCGTCGCGATCACGACCGTTCACGGCAACGCGCCGCTCGAGCGGACGAAGGAGAACGCCCGCGCGGTCGCCGAGCTGGCGGGCCTGCAGGACATCCCGATCGCGGCCGGCGCCGACCGACCGCTCGTGCGCGAGCCGCGCTACGCGCCCGAGGTCCACGGGATCACCGGCCTCGACGGCCCGGACATGCCCGCGCCGACCGTCCCGCTCGTTCGCGAGCACGCCGTCGACGTCATCCTCGACCGCTCGCGGGCCGTCCCGAACCTGCACCTCGTCGCGGTCGGGCCGCTCACGAACGTCGCCCTGGCGCTGCAGCGCGACCCGGGCCTGGCCGGGCGGATCGAGCGGATCACGATCATGGGCGGCTCGCTGCTCTGGGGGAACGTCACGGCGGCGGCCGAGTTCAACATCTACTGCGACCCGGAGGCCGCGGACCTCGTCTTCGAGGCGGGCGTCCCGATCACGATGGTCGGCCTGAACGTAACCGAGCAGGTCATCGCGACGAAGGAGCGGCGCGAGCAGGTCCGGTCGATCGACGCGCGCGTCGCGACCGCGGCCGCCGACATGCTCGACTTCTACGGCGGGGGCGAGGACCAGTACTCCGGCCTCGGCGGCGGCGCGATGCACGACCCGCTCGCGGTGGCGGCGCTGGTCGAGCCGTCGATCGTCGAGACCGTGCCGATGCACGTCGCCCTGGTGACCCAGGACGGCCCCGCGCTCGGCATGACGCTGTGCGACGGTCGCCACTTCGACCCGGTCGCGATGCGCCCGGCGCGGCGGCGGCGCGACCAGGCGAAGGCGAACGCCGACGTCGCCGTCGGCGTGGACGCCGAGCGGTTCTGGGAGCTGTTCCTGGAGGTGCTCGCGACGTATCGGTGAAGGCCGCGCCTTGCCCGGAATGGGGACCTCTGCAACGCCCATTGGAGGAGCGGTCCGGCAGGACCACGACGGGCCGATGACGGCAACAGCAGCTTGTCGATGCGAGAGGTGCGGTTCAGTCCGAGCAGTCCCCGAGCACTGCGGGGCGAAGGCCGCGACCTGGGACGCCGAACCTGGGACCCAGCAAATCGTTCCCCTCCGCTGACCTGGTCACCGCCGGGCCGCTCATCCGTCGGCGGATCGCCCGGGAAGCCCGCCACGCCGTACGGGCCATCGACCATGATCGTTGTTGGGCGCGGCCACGCGGAGTAGCGGTCGAGGGCGTCGGCCAACTCCAGACGGACCGTCCCGATGACGAACTCGTCGATACCTACTGGCGCCCGTCACCGACACTACCGACCATGGCAGGAACCGTGGGGTTGCAATCGAGACGCAGAGCGCTGCGGTTCACCCGCGAGATGGTCGTGGGGAACTCGACCTTGAGTGTGGATTACGGCGCGGCGTCTTTCTTCTCGGTCTCCGCGATCCGCTTGCGAGCCTCCTCGCGTGGTCGCATCCCGTCCGACATCGACGCCATCGGCGGGTCCGCCCGCTGCTTCCTCCGAGGTCGCTCCTTGCGCGCCTCGGCGCGGGCCTCCATGCGCGCGGCGATGGTCGCCTCGTAGCCCTGGTCGCCGGGGACGTAGTAGCGACGACCGACGAGCTCATCCGGGAGGTACTGCTGCTCGATGTCGTCCCCCTCGTAGTCGTGGGGGAACTTGTAGCCGACCCCGATGCCGTGGTGCTTCATCCGTCGGTCGCCCGCCGTCCGCAGGTGCATCGGGACCGGGAGCGACCCGAGCTTGATGACGTCCGCCATCGCCGCCATGTACGCTCGACCAACCGAGTCGGACTTTGGCGACGACGAAATGTGGACCGTCGCCTGGGCGAGCGCGTACTGGGCCTCGGGGAGGCCGACGTGGTCAAGCGCCTGCGCGGCCGCGACGGCCACCTGGAGGGCGCGCGGGTCGGCGTTGCCCACGTCCTCGGACGCGCTGATGATCAGCCGCCGAGCGATGAACCGCGGGTCCTCGCCGGCGGCGACCATCGTCGCGAGCCAGTAGAGCGCGGCGTCGGGGTCGTTGCCGCGAAGGCTCTTGATGAACGCGGAGACGGTGTCGTAGTGGCCGTCGCCCGCCCGGTCGTAGGCGAGGATCCGCTGCTGGGCGGCGGCCTCGATGTCGGTTAGACGGGGTGAGACCCGTCCGTCCTTCGATCGAGCGCCCTCGGCCTCCGCGAGGGCAACCGCGCCCTCCAGGACGTTCAGCGCCACCCGCGCGTCGCCGCCGGCGATCCCGACCAGGTGGTCGAACGCATCGCCCTCGATCGTCACGCCGCCCTCGGGACCGAGCTCGCCCGCGAGACCTCGATCGGCGTCGTCGATCGCCCGTCGCACGACCGTCGCGACGTCCTCGTCGGTCAGCGGCTCGAGGCGCCAGACGCGGAGCCGCGACAGGAGCGCGGAGTTGACCTCGAAGTAGGGGTTCTCTGTCGTCGCGCCGATAAGGGTGACCGTGCCGTCCTCGACATGCGGCAGCAGCGCGTCCTGCTGGGCCTTGTTGAAGCGGTGGATCTCGTCGATGAACAGGACGGTGCGCTGGCCGTTCAGCGCGAGGCGCTCCTGGGCCGTGGCGATCGCGCCGCGGACCTCGGCGATGCCGGACATCACCGCGGAGAGCGTCACGAACTCCGCGCCGACGGCCTCGGCGAGGATGCGGGCGAGCGTCGTCTTGCCGGTGCCGGGCGGACCCCACAGCAGGGTCGAGGCGAGGTGCCCGCGCGACACGGAGCGCCGCAGCGGCCCCTGCTCGCCGACCAGGTGCGCCTGCCCGACAAACTCGTCAAAGGTGCGCGGGCGCATCCGAGCTGCCAGCGGCTGCCGCTCGGGCGGCGGCTTGAACAGTGCCTCCGGTTTCGCGCCGGGTGCCGGTCGACGGGATGGCATCGGATCGCAGTCTACGCAGCCCGCGTCGCTCGGCCGGAGGCGGGGGCTGGGACGGGGCGGCCCTGGGCGTCAGACGCGGGCGAGGAAGTCGAGAACGCGCTGCGTGAGGAGTCTGGTCGCCTCGGGGTCGAAGGATGGCAGGGAGCTGTCCACGAAGGAGTGCTGGTCACCGGGATAGAGGACAAGCTCGCCGTCCTCGGCGGCCGCGACGATCTCCCGGGCCGCCTCGATGTCGCCCTCGCCGACGAAGAACGCGTCGTTGTCCATGCCGTGGATCTGCACGGGCACGCCCTTCGGCCACGGCCCGAAGGCCCACTCGCCCGTGATCGGGATCGCGGCGAAGAAGAGCAGTGCGCCGCGCGCGCCCACCCGGGTCTGGGCCAGCTCCTGGGCGATCGACTCGCCGAACGACATCCCGGCGTAGACGATCTCGTTCGGGTAGACGTCGGCCATCGCGAGGCCCTTCCGGCGGAGCGCGTCGAAGCCCTGCTCCGCGATCCAGGCCATGCCCTCGTCGATCGAGTCGAACGTCCGGCCGTCGAAGACGTCGGGCGTGTGGACGGTGTGCCCGGCCGCCCGGAGCGCGTCGGCGAACGCCACGACGCCCGGGGTCAGGCCCTGCGCGTGGTGGTAGAGAAGGACCTCGGTCATGTCGCACCCCCGTCTGGGGGCGTCCTGGCGGGAGGGTGCGGGTCCTTCAGAGCTGGATGACCCCGAGCATGTTGATGAGCACGTGCAGGACCGCGAGGATCGCGATCATCAGCCCGCCGGTGAGGGCGATGCGCTTCACGTCGCGGGCGACGTAGGCGTACTCGTGGGCCGCCCGGACCGAGAGGGGTGCGTTCACGTCGCCGGCGGACGCGCGGTCCTCGACCTCCGCGCCGCGGTTCCGGCGGCGCAGCTGCTCGGCGATCGCCTCCTTCTCGCGGCGCGCCGCCTCGCGCTCGAGCTCCTCGGCCCGGCGCAGCTCCGCCTCGGTGAGGCCCGACGAGCTGGCGCGGATCGGCTCGTCGTCCGGAAGGTCGACCGGGATGGCCGCCTCATCCACCGGGCGCGTGGTGGCGTCGACGGGGCGGCGCGGCTCGGCGCCGGCCGGGCGGCCGCGCTGCGCACGCTTCGCCGCCTTCGCGGTTCGATTCGGGTAGCGGGTTCGCTTCGCCATGGCCGCGGCAGTCTACCAGCCGGGCCCCGGCGGGAGGCGGGGCGGTACGACGGGCGGGCGCGGCGACGGGCTGGCCGGGATGAGCGGCGGGTGATCGGCCGGCGGTAGACTCGACGAACCCGCCCATGGCCGCTCGAACTCGCCGAGGAGGGACGTGCTGGAGCAGCTGAACGCGCTCGTCTCGGCCTACGTCGGACCGATCGTCATCGGGCTCGTCGTCGTCGTCCTCGTCCTCGCGCTGGCGGTCATCGGGCTCATCCGCCGGTCGCGGCGGCTGAACCGCCGGCTGGCGAGCCTGACGCAGGGCAGCGACGCGGGCTCGCTCGAGGCCGTCCTCGGCAGCCACATGGAGCGCGTCCGCCAGGTCGTCCGTGAGGTCGACACTGTCGCTGCGCGCACGACGATGCTGGAGCGCGACTTCCAGGCCGCGTTCGGGCGGGTCGGGCTGGTGCGGTTCAACCCGTTCGAGGACACCGGCGGCAACCAGAGCTTCGCGCTGGCGCTGCTGGACGGTCGAGGCGACGGCTTTGTCGTGAGCTCGCTGCACGCACGGGCGGGCACGCGCGTGTACGCGAAGTCGATCGTGCGAGGGACGTCGGAGGCGGCGCTGTCGACCGAGGAGGCCGAGGCGGTGAGGCAGGCGCTGGCGCGGCCCGCCCCGGGCGGGCAGGGGGCGACGGGCTGATGCTCCGGGGGCGTGGCGCCGGCGTGCCAGCAGAGCTGTCACGACCGTCCGTCAACCTCCGCGCATGCCCCCACTGCCACCGGCCCCGGACCCGATGATCCGGACCAGCAACCGCCGCCGGGTCCGGCCGCTCGAGCAGATTGGGGTGTGGCACGGGTTCGAGCCCTCGACGGCGGTCGAACCGGGGGCCGGGGAGACCGTCGGGTTCGGTGACATCGCCGGGCTCGAGCAGCTGCTCGACGGGCTGAACGCGGAGCAGCGCCGCGCGGTGACCCACGGCGACGGGCCGCTGCTCGTCGTCGCCGGCGCCGGGACCGGCAAGACCCAGGTCATCACCCGACGGATCGCGTGGCTCATCGCGACCCGACGGGCGAGGCCGTCGGAGATCCTCGCGCTGACGTTCACGGACAAGGCCGCGGAGGAGATGCACGTCCGCGTCGACCAGCTCGTCCCGTACGGCTACGCGGACACGGCGATCTCGACCTTCCACGCCTTCGGCGACCGGATCATCCGGGAGTTCGCGTTCGAGCTGGGGCTCTCGCCGGACGTGCGGGTGTTGACGCGCGCCGAGGTCGTGGTCTTCCTGCGGGAGCGCCTGTTCGAGCTGGGGCTGGAGGAGTACCGCCCGCTCGGCGACCCGACGCGGTTCCTCGGGGCGCTGGCGCAGCTGTTCGCCCGCTGCCGCGACGAGGACGTCTCGCCGGCGGCGTACCTGGTGCACGCGGAGCGCCTCGCCGAGCAGGCGGTCGCGCTGTCGGCGCTGGCCGAGGGCGTGGAGCCGGGCGAGGCTGACGCGGCCGCGGCGGCGCTGGAGACCGCGCGACGGCAGGGCGAGCTGGCACGTGCGTACGACCGCTACACGGCGCTGCTGCGCGAGCACGGGGCGATCGACTTCGGCGACCAGGTGGCCCTCGCGCTGCAACTGCTGCGCGAGTCCGCCGCGGCGCGCGAATCGCTGCAGGGCCGGTTCCGGTACATCCTGGTCGACGAGTTCCAGGACACGAACCGGGCACAGTCGGAGCTCGTGGCGCTGCTCGCCGAGCGGCACTGCAACGTCACGGTCGTCGGCGACGACGACCAGTCGATCTACCGCTTCCGCGGCGCGGCGATCAGCAACATCCTCGAGTTCCGCGAGCGCTACAAGGGCGCGCGGACGGTCGTGCTCCGTCGCAACTACCGCTCGCTCGCGCCGATCCTCGACGGCGCCCACCGGCTGATTCGCTTCAACGACCCGGACCGGCTCGAGGTGCGCGTCGGGATCTCGAAGCGGCTGACCGCCGAGCGCTCCGAGCCGGACGCCGCGCCGATCCGCCACCATGCCTTCGCGACCGTGGGCGAGGAGGCTGACTGGATCGCCGCCGAGCTCCGGCGCCGCGTCGAGGCCGGCGCACGGCCGCGGGACCACGCGGTGCTCGTGCGCGCGAACGCGGACGCGGACCCGGTGCTCCGCTCGCTCACCGCCGCGGGGCTGCCGTGGCGCTTCTCCGGGACGTCCGGGCTGTACTCGCGGCCGGAAATCCGGCTCCTGCTCGCGCTCCTGCGCGCCGTTGCGGACCCGAGTTCCAGCGTCGACGTCTACGCGCTGGCGGCGTCGGACCGTTACGCGATCCCGGCGGGCGACCTGGCCGAGGTCGCGGGCGCGGCGCGGCGGCGCCACCGCTCGATCTTCGAGGTCCTCGAGGAGCTGGAGGACGAGCCCGCGATGCTGCGCTTGACCCCGCGCGGGCGGGCGGCGGTCGCGCGCCTCACCAACGACCTGCGGCGGCTCCGCGACCTGGCCCACCGCCGGCCCGCGGGCGAGGTGCTGTACGCGTTCCTGCGCGACTCCGGCTGGCTGTCGGAGCTCGCCTCGGCGGACAGCGTCGCGGCCGAGGAGCAGCTGGCCAACATCGGGCGGTTCTTCGACCTGGTCCGCAACCAGTCGGCGCTGCTCGCCGACGACCGCGCGGTCTTCCTCGCGCGCCACCTGTCGACGCTGATCGAGGCGGGCGACGATCCGGCGACCGCCGACCCCGACCCGGACGTTGACGCGGTCCACGTGATGACGGTCCACAAGGCCAAGGGCCTCGAGTTCCCGGTCGTGTTCCTGCCCGGGCTCGTCGCCGACCGCTTCCCGGCGCGGTCGCGGCGCGAGCCGCTGGCGATGCCGGTCGAGCTGGTCGACGAGGTCCTGCCCGAGGGCGATGGTCACCTCCAGGAGGAGCGCCGGCTGTTCTACGTCGCGATGACCCGGGCGCGCGACGAGCTGATCCTCAGCCACGCCACTGAGTCGGCGAGCGGCCGGGCCCGGAAGGTCTCGCCGTTCGTGCTCGAGGCGCTGGACCTGCCGAGCGCCGGTTTCACGGGCGAGCTGCCGACGAAGGTCCACGTCGCCGGGCCGCTGGAGCGGATCGCCGCGGCCCAGGGTCCCATGGAGGCGCCGGAGGCCGAGCGGACGCCGATCGAGGGACCGTTGTCTCTGAGCCACTCCGCGATCGACGACTACCTGACCTGCCCGCTCCGGTACAAGTACGCCCAGGTCGTGCGCGTCCCGACGAGCCCGCACCACTCGATGGTCTACGGCGCCGCGCTCCACAAGGCGGTCCAGGAGTTCCACCGCTCGCAGGTTCGCGGCAGGCCCCTGATGGAGGAAGAGCTGCTCGGGGTCTTCGAGGCGTCGTGGTCGAACGAGGGCTTCGTCTCGCGCGAGCACGAGATGGCGCGGCTCGAAGCCGGCCGGGCGGCGCTGCGGCGGTTCCGCGAGCAGCAGCTCGGCCCGGGGGCGGTCGTCCCGGCGTGGGTCGAGCGCGAGTTCGCCTTCGCGCTCGGCGGGGACCGGATCCGCGGCCGCTTCGACCGGGTCGACATCGTGCCGGTGGCGGCGCCGTCGGTCGAGGTCACGGGTGAGCTGCCGGCGCGGGGCGAGGTGCCGGCGGTGCTCCGGGCCGACGTGGTCGAGCCGATGCTCGAGCTCCTCGGACCCGAGGAGGTCACGATCACGGACTACAAGACCAGCGACGTGCGGGACCCGGCCGTCGCGAAGCAGCGGGCCAAGGAGTCCCTGCAGCTCCAGATCTACGCCATGGCCTACGAGGCGATGACCGGGCGCCTGCCGGACGCGGTCCAGCTGCACTTCCTGGACTCCGGGCTCGTCGGGCGGGTCGAGGTGGACCCCACGCGGCTCGAGAAGGCGCGGGCGAAAATCGCGACGGCCGCGGCGGGCATCCGGGCGCGCGACTACTCGCCGAAGCCCAGCGCCCTCGCCTGCACCTACTGCCCGTTCCGGGACATCTGCCCGTCGAGCGTCGCGTAGCTGTGGGGGAGCCGCTCGCGGTCGCCGCGATCACGCTCGACTTCGGGAACACGCTGGTCCGCACGGACCGCGCATCGTTCGCCGCCGTGGTCGAGGAGACGGCCTCGCGGCTGGCGCGGCGCGGGCTCGTCGCCGATCGCGCCGCGTTCCTCGCGACCTGGGCAGAGGAGCGCGACCGCCAGTTCCGCGAGGAGGTGCCGAAGCTGCGGGAGGTCGACATCCACCAGCGCGCAATCCGCGTCCTCGCGCGCCTCGGCGGGGTCGCCGCGCCGGCGGGGGACGGGCGCTGGGACGACGAGGCGGCCGCGGCGGCCGTGGACCAGGACGCGGTCGAGGCGGTGGTCGACGACTACAGCGCCGCGTTCATCGACCGGATGCGGCCGATGGAGGACGCGGCGGCCACGCTGGAACGCCTGTCGGGCGAGGGCTTCGCGCTGGCGATCCTCTCGAACTGGCCGCTGGCCGTGACCATCGACCGCTACGCCGCGACCCAGGGCTGGCTGCCGTACCTGCGGGCGATCGTGGTCTCGCAGCGGGTCGGCGTAATCAAGCCCCACCCCGACATCTTCGCGGCGGCGCGGAGCGAGCTCGGCTTCGGGGCGAACGAGCGCGGTACGGGGGCGGCGATCCTCCACGTCGGGGACGACTGGGCGGCCGACGTGGTCGGGGCCAAGCGGGCCGGCTGGCAGGCCGCGTACCTGCGGGATCGGCAGCACGACACCCCGCTGCCGACCTCGGAGCCCGGGGACGGCCTCGCGGCCGGCGAGGACGTCGCGGCGGACCTCGTCATCGACGAGCTGGCGGACCTGGCCGGCGCGGTCGTCCTCGACGCCGCGACTGCCGCGACCCTCGCCCCGGCGGCTCCCCTCGCCGTGCCCGCGCGCGGCGGCTGATCGCGGCGAGGGCGGTCGAGCGCGATGCTGTCGCGGGACCGGCGCTTCGCGCTGGCGTTGTTGGCGATCGCGGGGGTGGCCTGGGCCGTGGTCGCCTACGTCGCGACGACGGTCGACCCGCGCGCGGACCCCGAATCGGGGTTCGTCGGTGCCGGTGTGCTGGGCGTCGCGACGGCCGCCACGGTCGCGCCGGTGTTCTGGCTGCTGTCGTTCGCGTGGCACCGGCGGATCGCCTACCGCGGCGACTGGCAGCGGGCGATCCGGCGCGGCGCCTGGGTCGGGCTGCTGGTCGCGGTGTTCGTGGTGATGCGCATCAACGGCGTGTTCCAGCCGCCGATCGCGCTGTTCCTGGCGGCCCTCGCGCTGGTGGCCGAGGTGACGTTGTCCCGCCAGTGACCGGTGGTAGGATGCGGCCCTGGCGCCCCGCTGGACGGTCGGCTCCGAACCGGCGGCGTCCAAGTGACGATCCCCGCAGTCGCATCGCGGGCATCGCGCCGGAGATTCCATGAGCAAGCGACCGAGTCGCCCCCCGAATGGCCGGATTCCGTCCGATGACGTCCTCGGCCGGTCGCCGCATCCCGACGGCCTCGAGCGCGGCACCGGCCCCGAGCCCGACCCGGCCGGGCGCCCGGTCCCCGGGGAGGGCAGCCATCCCTCCGCAGGGCACATGCTCGGCCGGGCCGGCGCGTTCGGCGCGCGCTGGGGCTGGGACCGCGAGTTCGAGGTCTACTCGAACTTCGACCTGCCGACGTACGTCGGCCCCGCCACGTTCGCCAACCTGCCCTGGATCGAGGACGCCGAGGAGCTGGCTCGTCGCGAGGTCGATGTCGCGATCGTCGGCGCGCCGTTCGACGACATGGTCACGCACCGGTCGGGCGCGCGGTTCGGGCCGCGGGCGATCCGCGAGGCCCAGTACAGCTCCGGCAGCCTGAACTCCCTCCAGCTCGACGTCCGCCCCTTCGAGGAGCTCACGGTCGTCGACGCAGGCGATGCGAACGTGGCCCCCGCGTACTGGGAGCGCGGCCACGCGATGATCTACCGCAAGGTCCGCGAGGTCGCGGCCACTGGCGCGATCCCGATCGTCCTCGGCGGCGACCACTCCATCACCTGGCCGAGCGCGAGCGCGATCGCGGAGCTCCGCAGCCCGGGCAGCATCGGCATCGTCCACTTCGACGCCCACGCCGACACCGCCTCCGACTCGTTCGGGCAGCTCGCCGGTCACGGCTCGCCGATGCGCCGGCTGATCGAGTCGGGCGCGGTCAGCGGCCGGAACTTCGTGCAGGTCGGTCTCCGCGGGTACTGGCCGCCGCCCGAGGTCATGGACTGGATGCGCGAGCAGGGCCTGCGCTGGCACCTCATGACCGAGATCGAGGAGCGCGGCGCCGAGGCCGTCATCGACCAGGCGATCGAGGAGGCCCTCGACGGGGCGGACGCCGTCTACCTGTCGGTCGACATCGACGTCGTCGATCCGGGCTCGGCGCCGGGGACCGGCACGCCCGAGCCGGGCGGGATGCTCCCGCGCGAGGTGCTGCGGGCCGTGCGGCGGATCGTCGGGCGGGTCGAGCTCGCGGGCATGGACGTCGTCGAGGTCGCGCCGCCGTACGACTGGGCGGAGTCGACCTCCTCGATCGCCAACCGCATCGTCCTCGAGGCCATTTCCGCGCTCGCGGTCAAGCGCCGAGAGGGCGGGTCCGTCCGCTTCGCGTCCCCGGTCGCCAAGGCGGCCCAGGCCGCGGCGGCCCGCTGACGGACGCCCGGTCCTGGCGATCGGCGACCGAGTGATGCCGCGCCCCGCGCCCGTCCGAAAGGACGGCACGACTGCCCGCGATGACGGCACGACTGCCCGCGATGCGGTCGCGGACGCGCTCGCGCGCCTGTACGACCTCGACCTCGCGGAGGCGCCGGGGGACGTCGACCTGTACCTCGCGCTGGCCCAGCGGACCGGCGGGCCGATCGTCGAGCTCGCCGCGGGCACGGGCCGCGTGGCCGTGCCGCTCGCCGAGGCGGGGCACCGCGTGGTTGGCGTCGACCTCGACCCGGCGATGCTGGCTCGGGCACGGGCGCGCGCCGCGGCCGCCGGCGACGCGGTGCGACAGCGGCTGCGGCTCGTCGAG
>DATLYV010000036.1:0-28431 GCA_035574535.1 Binatia bacterium | reverse complement strand
TCTCGCACACGCTCGGCGTGCTGGTCCTTGCGGCGATCACCCTCGGCGCGTCGGCGCTCCTGCCCCCGGAGCGGCTCTACCCGATCCTCGGCGTGGTGTCCGGCGCGCTCGTCATCGCGATCGGCGCATCGCTCCTCTGGTCACGGCTTCGCGAGGTTGCCCACGGGGGCGCCCACGCGCATGTGCACGAGCAGGGACACGCGCACGGCCATGAGCACGGCCATGAGCACGCGCATGCACACCCGCACCCGCACCCGCACCCGCACGGCGCTCGCGCACACGACGTGCATCCGCATCCCCATGCGCACGCGCATGACGCCCATGCGGACGCGCTTCCGAAGGCCACGTTCTCGTGGCGCGGCATGGTCGCGCTCGGCCTGTCCGGCGGCCTCGTGCCGTCGGCGTCTGCGCTCTTGCTGCTCCTCGGATCGATCGCCGCTGGGCGCGTTGCCTACGGACTGGTGCTCGTCCTCGGCTTCGGGCTGGGCATGGCGGCCGTCCTCACCGCGATCGGGCTCCTGCTCGTGCGCGCCCGGCGGCTGGTCGAGCGTCGACCGTCGCTCGGCTTTGGTCGCCTCGCGGCGCCGATCCAGCTCGGCGCGGCGTCGCTCGTCGTGGTGCTCGGCGTCGTCCTGACCGGGCAGGCCCTGACCCAGGTCCTCTAGCCAGCGATCTCGAGCACCAGGCGCAGGGCGTCGTCGAAGACGGCGTCGATGTGCTGCGTCGAGTCGACCACCCGCCATCGCCCGGGCTCCTCCCGCGCGAGGTCGAGGAAGCCGTCGCGGACCCGGCGGTGGAACGCGATGTCGAAGCCCTCGAAGCGGTTCCGAGCGCCCTCGGCCTTGCGTCGGATCCCGGTCTCGGGGTCGACGTCCAGGAGGATCGTGCGGTCCGGCTCGAGCCCGCCGGTGGCGACATTCGCCAAGGCCCGGAGCTCGACGAGCGGCAGGCCGCCGCCATAGCCCTGGTAGGCCAGGGTCGAGTCGGCGAAGCGGGCGCAGATAACGAGCTCGCCCGCCTCGAGCGCCGGCCGGATCACCTCCGCCACGAGCTGCGCGCGAGCAGCGTTGAACAGCAGCGCGTCGGCCCGCGGACTGATGCCGAGGTCCGCCTTGCCGAGCAGCAGCTCGCGCACCCGCTCCCCGAGCCGCGTCCCGCCCGGCTCGCGCGTCAGCCGAACGCGCCGGCCCCGCGCCGCGAGCTCGGTCGCGAGCCGCTTCGCGACCACGGTCTTCCCCGACCCTTCCGGACCCTCGATCGTGATGAACACCCCAGCCACGAGGCGAGTGTACGGACGCGCTCGCCGCCGGCCGGTGCTGTCGGCCGTTTGGCCGCCAGCGACCAGAAAATCCTCACCCTCGGCTGCGGCTTGGTACGCTCCCCGCTTCCCGATGAGAGACCTCACGAATCGCGCGCTCGATACCGCCGCCCGGCTCGGCGCGAGCTATGCAGACGTCCGGGTCGTTCGCCGCAGGGACGAGTCGATCAACGTGAAGAGCGGCCGCGTCGAGGGCGTGGCGATGGGCGAGACGGACGGGTTCGGCGTCCGCGTCCTCGTGGACGGGGCGTGGGGCTTCGTTGCGTCGGACGCGCTGGAGTTCGACGAGGCCGACCGCGTTGGTGCCCTGGCCGTGCGCATCGCAAAGGCGAGCGCCACGGCGCTGAAGCGCCCCGTCGAGCTGGACGATCGACCGCCCGCGAGCGGGACCTACGAGACGCCGATCGAGGAGGATCCGTTCAGGATCCCCCTCGAGGCCAAGATCACCGACCTCGTCGAGGCCGACCGGATCGCCGGGCGCGTCAAGGGCGTGACCTTCACCGAGTCGATCTATGCCGCGACCCGTGAGTGGAAGACCTTCGCCGCGACCGACGGCAGCTACACCGAACAGGTCCTCACGTCCGTCGGCAGCGGCGTCGAGGCCCACGCCATCGAGGGCGACGAGCACCAGCGCCGCAGCTATCCCGACGGCGGTGGCGGCTTTCAGGCCGCTGGCTACGAGTACGTCCGTCGCCTGGACCTCATCGGCAACGCCGAGCGGATCGCCAACGAGGCGGTCGCGCTGCTGTCCGCGCCGCAGACGCCCTCCGGGATCCGGACTGTCATCCTCGACCCGTCGCAGCTGTACATGCAGGTCCACGAGTCTTGCGGCCACCCGTCGGAGCTGGACCGGGTCTTCGGGACCGAGGCTTCCTACGCGGGCACGAGCTTCCTCACGACCGACAAGCTTCAGCAGGGCTTCATGTACGGCTCGGAGCTCGTGACGATCGTCGCGGACGCGACCGCGCCCGGCGGGCTCGGCACGTTCGGCTGGGATGACGAGGGCGTCGCGGGGCAGGCGGTGCCGCTCGTCCGGAACGGGCGGTTCGTCGGGTACCTCAGCTCCCGCGAGACGGCGCCGCGGATCGGGCGACGCTCCGGCGGCGCGATGCGCGCGGACGGCTGGAACCGCATCCCGCTGATCCGGATGACCAACATCAACATGCTGCCGGTCGAGGGCATGACGCTGGAGGACATCGTCGCCGACACGGACGACGGCCTGTACCTTGAGACGAACCGCTCATGGTCGATCGACGACCGCCGCCTGAACTTCCAGTTCGCGACCGAGGTCGCCTACGAGATCAAGGGCGGCAGGAAGGGCCGGCTCTTCAAGAACCCCACGTACACGGGCATCACGTACGAGTTCTGGCGGTCGTGCGACGCGGTCGGAGACGCATCGAGCTACGTGATGCTCGGGACGCCGAACTGCGGCAAGGGCGAGCCGTCCCAGTCGGCGAGGGTCGGGCACGCGGTGCCGGGGGCGCGGTTCCGGAACGTTCAGGTCGGGGTCGGGAAGTGGTAGGCCCGAACGCGGCGGGCCGACCGTGGTAGGCCGCGTCGAGCCCGTCGACCCGCAGGCGGCCCTCGCCCTCGCGGAGGAGGTCCTCGAGCGCGCGCTCGGCGTCGGGGCCACGGAGGCCGAAGTGCTCGTCACGGGCGGCGACGCCGCGCTGACCCGCTTCGCCAACAACGAGATCCACCAGAACGTCGCCGAGCGCAGCCTCACCGTGAACCTGCGGCACGTCGTCGGGAAGCGCATCGCGGTGGTTTCGACCGGCAAGGTCGATGCCGAGGGGCTCCGGACGCTGGTCCACCGAGCCGCCTCGATCGCCCGGAGCTGCGAGGAGCTCGAGGACTGGGCTGGACTTCCCGCCCCAGACGCTGCCGGGACCGTCGTCGGCGGTGACGTGTCCTCCTGGTCCGACGCAACCGCCGAGGCCACGCCGGAGCTCCGCGCCGAGGGCGCCCGGGCGGTCATCGCGGCCGCCGAGTCGGCCGGGGTCCAGGCCTACGGCTCGTTCTCGACCGAGGCGGAGGCAATCGCGGTCGCCAACTCGCGGGGCATCCGCGCGGCCGAGCGGCGGACCTCGGCGCAGCTCCTGACGGTCACCATGTCGCCAGACGGCGGCACGGGCTACGCGGAGCGCACGAGCAGGGACGCCTCGACGATCGATGCGGCAGCGGTCGGGCGGGAGGCGGGCGAGAAGGCCCGCGCGAGCGACAACCCGGTCTCGATCGACGCGGGCGACTACTCTGTCGTGCTCGAGGAGTACGCCGTCGTCGACATCACCGACATGCTCGGCTACACGGGCTTCTCGGCGCTGGCGGTGCAGGAGGGTCGATCGTTCGCCGAGCCCGGGAAACGGATCGGTTCCGACTTGGTGACGATCGTCGACGATGGCTTCGATCCTTCGGGGCTGCCGGCCTCGTTCGACTACGAGGGCGTCGCGAAGCAGCGGGTCACGCTGGTCGAGGCGGGCGTCTGCCGGGATGTCGTGTACGACTCGCAGACCGCCGCGCGGGCCGGGCGCACCTCGACCGGCCACGGGCTGCCGGCGCCGAACCCGTACGGGCCGTTCCCCCTGAACGCGGTGATTGCTCCCGGAGCGACGCCGCGCGACGAGCTCATCGGCGGGCTCGATCGCGGGCTCCTCGTGACGCGGTTCCACTACACGAACGTCGTCCACCCGAAGCTGGCGATCATCACCGGCATGACGCGCGACGGGACGTTCCTCGTCGAGGGCGGCCGGATCGTGGGACCGGTGCGGAATCTCCGATTCACACAGTCCTACCTGTCGGCGCTGGCGGGCGTGAGCGCCGTCAGCTCCGAGCGTCGGACCGTGCGCGGCTTTCTGGGCGCCGCCGTTGTCCCCGCGCTCCGCATCGACGCCTGGACCTTCACGGGCACCACCGAGCACTGACCCGGCTCGCGCTCCGCATCGACGCCTGGACCTGCACGGGCACCACCGAGCACGCACCTTGCCCGCGCCCGGGGGCCGTCGGCGAGACCGTCCCAAAGGGCGGGAGCCGTTCGAACGCGGCCATCCCGTTTGGGCCGCACCTTGGGACGGCGCCCCGCCGTGCCGCCCCGGTTGGAACGGGTGTCCCCGCCGTGCCGCCCCGGTTGGAACGCCTGGCGTGCGGTGTGACGAAGGAAGGCGCGCTGCGGCGCCCAAGCCGGGCGCTCCTCCGACGATTCGCCCGCTGGGCGTTCCACCGGACGAATGAACGCCGACGTCGCGGGCGACCTTCGACGTACCGCTCGCTCAGCGTTCCACCGGACGAATGAACGCCGACGTCGCGGGCGATCTTCGACGTACCGCTCGCTCAGCGTTCCAACGATTGCTCCCAGACACCGGCGCGAGCGCCGGGAAGTCCATTGGCCTGCAAGGCGCCACCCGCAAGCGGGAGGCCACGAGTAAGTGGCGGCGAAGCGCGAGAGCGCAGCATCCGACCATGGCGACCCGCACCAGCATCCACAACGCGGCGCTCCTGCTGTCGAAGGAGCTGCGTGCCGCGATCGGCCGGGAGATCCGCGTGGCCCGGACCTCGGCCGGGCTGAGCCAACGCGCCGCCGGGGCGCGGGTCGGGATGTCGCACGCGCAATGGGGACGGATCGAGCGGGCGGAGCTCGAGGACCTCAGCGTCGGCCAGATCATCCGAGCATGCATCGCGGTCGGACTCAAGCCGGTCGTCCGTGCCGTTCCGGGCTCCGGACCCGCCCTCGATTCGGGTCAGCTGGCCGCGTTCGATCGTCTTCGAGCCCTCCTCCCGACGAACGTCCGCGTTCGAACCGAAGTGCCGTTGCCGATCCCGGGAGACCTGCGAGCCTGGGATGCCGTCCTCGATCTCGAGCCCAGGGCGACGCCGATCGAGATCGAGGCTCGGCTTCAGGACATCCAGGCCGTCGACCGGCGTTGCGCGCTCAAGCTCAGGGACAGCCCGTTCGATCGAATGGTGCTCCTCGTCTCGGACACCAAGAACAACCGCACGATGCTCGATGCCTCGCGCGAGCACCTTCGCGCATCGTTCCCGCTGGACACCCGGGCGGTCCTCCGAGCGCTCCGTGCCGGACGAACGCCCGAGGCGAGCGGCATCGTCATCCTCTAGGCGCGTACGATCCAACGCGTGGCGGATGCGGTGCTGGAGCGGGTGCGGGAGCGGCTGGGATGGCCGGCGGACCCGGTCGCTCATCGAAGGATCCGGCAGCTGTGGCAGCGCCACTCGATCGCCGAGGACCGCCGCGACATCGACGGGCTCATCTCGACCCTCGCGCCGGGCTGCGTCTACGAGATCGTCGGCACGGGCCTGCGCTGGGAGGGCCACGACGGCGCGCGCGCCTTCTACACCGAGCTCTTCGCCGCCTTTCCCGACAACCACTTCGCGCTGACGGACATCGTGATCGGGCCGCAGGGCGTGTTCGAGGCGGTCGTCCTCGAGGCAACGCACGAAGGGCCGTTCGCCGGCCTTCAGCCGACCGGTCAACGCGTCCGCCTCGAGCTCGCGATCCTCTTCCCCTGGAACGCCGAAGCGCAGCTGTTCGACGGGGAGCAGATCTTCATCGATCGGGCGGCGCTGACCGCCGGCTGACCCCTCGACTCGGCCGCCCGCGCCACCCGGGCCGCCCGCGCACCACCTGCCGCTTCGACAGGTGCATGCCCGACGGAGCGACGGACAGATTTGGCTCCTGTAACCCGCTCAGGGCTTGACTGCGGGGGCTGCTTCCCCCAGCAGGAGGCCGTCCTTGCGAAAGTTCCTGGCCGACTACAGCCTTAGCGTCGCCCTCGCGGCCCTGTTCATCGTGTCGTGGCTGTTCCAGACCGTCGCCGGCTGGGTCCAGTTCGCGGCCGAGCAGGCGGAGCACGGACAGCCGGCGCAACTCTTCGGCCCCGAGGGCTACGCGTGGTCCTGGATGCAGGCGACGTTCGAGAACTGGCAGTCCGAGTTCCTGCAGCTGTTCGCGATGGTCGTGCTGACGACGTTCCTGATCCACCGGCACAGCCACGAGTCACGCGACTCGCAGGACGAGCTCCTGCAGAAGGTCGACGAGATCCAGGCGATGCTGAAGAAGGCGAACGACTGATGCCGGACGACCGGACGCGAACCGGCGGGGGCACGGGCTCGACTCGCGGCGCGAGCGGCGGCAGCTCCGCCGAGGACCGCGCCACGGAGGCCCGTCTCGAAGCCGAGCGTGACGTCGGGCTCCTCGACAACCCGGACATCCCGAGCGAGCCCGGCGAGATCCGCCACCTCGTCTATTTCGCCGCGGTGGTGGCCCTCGGGATCGCCCTGAACCTGGTCGCGATGCTCGTGGTTGCCGGCGTTCGATAGGAGCGGGCCGCGGACTCGACCGGAGCGCTCTACCCGCCAGGCCGACGGCCCTCCTACGCCTGGTACGCGACCTCACCGTGGACGGCCAGGTCGAGCCCGACCTCCTCCTCGTGCTCCGGCACGCGCAGACCGAGCACGAAGTCGACCGCCTTGATGATCGCGAGCGTCGCGACCGCGGCGTAGGCGACGACCGCCCCGACGGCGATCGCCTGCGTGACGACCTGTCCCGCGTTGCCGTCGACGAGGCCGGGGAAGGCGTTGATCGCCGTCGTCGCGAAGACGCCCGTCGCGATCGCCCCGAACACGCCGCCCACGCCGTGGACGGCGAAGACGTCGAGCGCGTCGTCGATCCGGAGACGCTCGCGCAGGAGCGTCGCGCTGTAGCACAGCCCGCCGACGGCGAGGCCGATGACGACCGCGCCGCCCGCCGTCACGAAGCCCGACGCCGGTGTGATCGCCACGAGCCCCGCGACCGCGCCGCACGCCGCGCCGACGACGCTGACCTTGCCCTTGTGGAACCAGCTCACGAGGACCCACGAGATCGTGGCCGCGGCGGCAGCCGTGTTCGTCACGACGACGGCGTTGGCCGCGAGCCCGCCGGCGGTCAGCGCGGAGCCGGCGTTGAACCCGAACCAGCCGAACCACAGCAGCCCCGCGCCGAGGACGGTCATCGGGATGTCGTGTGGCTCCATGCGGTCGCCGTTCGACCGTCGATGCCCGATCGCGAGGGCCGCCACGAGCGCCGCGACGCCCGACGAGGCGTGGACGACGGTCCCACCCGCGAAGTCGAGCGCGCCGAGCTTGAACAGCCAGCCGTCGAGCGCCCAGACCCAGTGCGCGATCGGCGAGTACACCAGCAGCGACCAGAGCACGGTGAAGATGACGAAGCTCCGGAAGCGCTTCCGCTCGGCGAAGGCGCCGCTGATCAGCGCGGGCGTGATGGCGGCAAACATCAGCTGGAAGCCGGCGAAGAGCACGAACGGGACGGTCGGGGCGTAGGACTCCGACGGTTCGAGCCCGACGTTCGAGAAGCCGAGGAAGTCGAGCCCACCGACAAGGCCGAGCCCGCCGACGTCCTTCCCGAAGGCCAGCGAGAACCCGACGAGGACCCAGACGACGCTGGTGAGGGCCAGCCCGAAGAAGCTGTGCATGATCGTCGAGAGGACGTTCTTGCGGCGGACAAGCCCGCCGTAGAACAGCGCCAGCCCCGGCAGCATCACCATCACCAGGGCCGTCGCGACCAGCATCCACGCGGTGTCCCCGCCGTTGACCTCCGGCATGCCTTCGCCTCCTCGCGCTCGGATTCGCCTGCCATCCGGGCGGTCGACTTGTGCAGCACGATGCAAATCGAACCGCTTGCCGAAGTATCGAGGGCGTTTGCCGGCGCTGTCAGCCCGCTTGACCATGCTTCCTGGTTCGACGATTCATTCATTGCGCACAAGATCGCATCCGAACCGAAGTCCAGCCGCGCGCTCCGGTCCAGCCGTGGTCCCAAGGCCGAGGTCCGACCGATCAATTCCCGGCGAAGGCGCGCCGGCAGCCGGAGCGCCGCACGCGATCGGTCGCGCCGCCGCCGGGCGAACTTTGATCGACGTCGTCCGTCGTCCGCCGGTGATGCCTGTGGGTGCATCACCAGGCGCGTGATCACCCCAGAGGCATCACGGGGAAGGAGCGGCGTGTGACGGCGCCGTTCGGACTGGGCGCTGACGCGTCAGGCCAGGGTCCCAGGCGTCGGTCTGGCCGGCTCGCGCCCCCGCCCCGCCCCTACCTCCAGGGACTCTTCGCGGGATCCGGGTAGAGGCGGACTCGGCGGTACGGCTCGCGGCCGCGCGAGCGCGAAACGAGGTTCGCCCGCTCGGCCATCTGGTGCTGGAGCCGCCGGATGTAGGCGTTCTGCGGTGACAGCTCGACCGGCTCGCCCCGGTCGGCGACGATGCCGATCGCCTCCTCGGTCTCGCGCAGCGCCGCGTCGCGCGGGTCGACCTCCAGCGCGAAGATCGACGTCAGCGAGGACTGCATCTGCGGGATCGTGTTTGTCTTGAGGACGTAGATCGGCATGTTCCGCTCTTCGGCCTCGCGGACCATCGGCGTCTTCTGCTTGTACTCGCTGCGGAGCGTCATCACGACGTCCGCCTCGTCGACGTCGCGCGCGACGATCACCGGCAGCTGGAGCTCCCGGATCGCCTGCTCGAGGCGCTTCCGCGAGATGCCCTGCGGCAGGACCCGCAGCGTCGGAAGCGCCTCGGGATCTGCGACCCGCAACGCCGGCCCGGACGCGTCGACGCTGGCCGCGCGGACGCGGTCCATGAGCCCCTCGTCGTCTGCCGCCAGGTCCTCCGCGTTGACCGGGCCCGTGCCCTCCTCGGCCTTGAGGGCGTCGATCGCCTTCGCGGCGGATTCGCGCCACTCGCGCTGCCGTGACAGCTCCCGCGCGTCGCGCGCCCGCGGCTCCGGCGCCACGGCCGTCCCCCGCTCCAACGGCCCCCGATCCGCGATGTCGCCCGCGACGAAGGGCGCTTCGGCCTGGGCCGCGACCGCGCCACCGCCGCCCCGGCCACCTCCGCCACCGCTCAGCGAGCCCGGCGAACCCCGGCCCGGACGCCACGAGCCGGACGCGCCGGGGCGAAACCCCGACCGCGGGCCGCGGTCACCTCCGGGGAAGAACTGCGTACCGCGGTAACCGGATTCGCCGCGCCACCCGGGCTCGGTGCGCCAGCCGGAGCCACCGGCCCCGATCAGCCCGGAGAACCGGTCCGGCGCGAGCTGCTCCCGCGGCGAGGGCCGCGGCCGCGACTGCGAGCGGTGCACGCCCTCCTCGTCGCGCCAGCGCAGCTCGGGTGCGACCGGGTCGCCGCGCAGCAGCGCGTCGACCGTCTCGGCCACGTCCGCGTGGACCAGCACGCGCTCGCGGTCCTGGATCTCGATGACCACGTCGAACGTCGGCGGCGCCTTGCGCTCCAGCACGCTCTTCTGCGAGCGCCGCCGCCGGGCCTCCTCGTCGCCGAGCGTCACGCTCTGGATCCCGCCGATCAGGTCCGACAGCGTCGGGTTGAGCATCAGGTTGTCGAGCGTGTTGCCGTGGGCCGTCCCGATCAGCTGCACGCCGCGCTCCGCGATCGTCCGCGCCGCCTGGGCCTCCAGCTCCGTCCCGATCTCGTCGATGACAATGACCTGGGGCATGTGGTTCTCGACCGCCTCGATCATCACCTCGTGCTGCAGCGACGGCGTCCGCACCTGCATCCGCCGGGCCTTGCCGATCGCCGGGTGCGGGATGTCGCCGTCGCCGGCGATCTCGTTCGAGGTGTCGACCACGACGACCCGCTTGTCGAGGTCGTCCGCCAGCACGCGGGCCGCCTCGCGCAGCATCGTGGTCTTACCGATGCCGGGCCGGCCCATGATCAGCAGCGACTTCCCGGTCTCGACGAAGTCCGAGATGATCTCGATCGTCCCGAACACCGCCCGCCCGATCCGGCACGTCAGCCCGACGATCTTGCCGCTGCGGTTGCGGATCGCCGAGATCCGGTGGAGCGTCCGCTCGATACCCGCCCGGTTGTCGTCGCCGAAGCTCCCGATCCGGTCGACCACCGCCTGGATGTCGGTCTCGGTGATCTCGCGGTCGAGCAGCTCGACCTCCGAGTCCGGGTAGCGGGCCTCCGGGCGCCGCCCGAGGTCCATGACGACCTCGATCAGGTCCTCGGGGTTCGGCAGGCGGCGGATGGCCTCGACGATCTCGTCGGGCAGGGCGGCGAGCAGCTTCTCGAGGTCGTCCGGCGCCTCGCGCCGCTCGAGGTGGCCAGCAGCGACGGGCCGCTCAGGAGCCACGGGCTGGTCAGGCGCCACGGGCCGGTCAGGAGCCACGAGTGACCTCCAGGTGGCGGACGCCGGCGGGGACGAGGCCCGGCTCGGCGACCCGGACGAGGGTTTCCTTCAGCAGCAGCGTCACCGTCGCGATCTCGGCGAAGCCCGCCTCCTCGAGGCGGCGGTCCGCCGGTGCCTCGTAGGTTCGCACGGGCACGAGGACGCCGTGATTCGGCCGCGACGAGCCGCGCTCGATCTGCGCGCCGATGACGCCGAGCCCGTAGTCGACGAGCGGCCGCAGGTCGACCTCGGGCCGGCCGAGCAGGCGCAGGTAGTGCGGCTGGTCCTCGCGCGCCACGCCGGTCTGGACGAAGCCGTCGAGGCGCATCCCGTCGGGGCTCTCCTGGACGAAGGCGTCGAGATCGGCGAACCGCAGGATCGGCGCGAGCGAGCTCCGCGGCACGCGCCAGTTGGAGCCCTGGCGCTCCCAGTCGGGGATCCGAAACGCCTCGAGTCGCTGGACCGGCGGCGGCGTCACCGCCGCGTAGAGCTGCATGAGCGCCGGGGCGTCGATCGGGCGGGCCGGGCGGATGCGGGCCTTCGCGGCGGCCGCATCGGACATCAGCGGCGGCAGCGGCGCCTCCGGCGGGCGGTACAGGACCCGCTCCTCGCCGTAGCGGGCGAAGCCCTGCTGCATGAACAGCTCGACGTTGTCGTCCTCGTCGGCGCAGGCGACGTGGAACCGGGCCGCGCCGCGCTTCTGACCCTCGCGCAGCACCTGCTGCACGAGCCGGAAGCGGATCTCGCCCGGCCCGCCGGCACCGCGGCCATTGTGGTTGCCGACCTCGATCGCGTCGAGCTCCACGATCGTCCAGTCGTCCCGCCAGTTCTCGCGCTCCACGCGGACGAGGCCGGCGATCTGCCGCTCGGTCTCGTAGACGAACAGCAGGTCGTGCGGCCGGAACGCCACGAGCGGCAGCCGGAACAGGCTGAACACCCCGATCGGCGGCCCGTTCACCGGCAGCCCCAGGGTGCGCGCGCCGGTGCCTTCGGTCTGGGCCATCTGCGACAGCTCGCCGAGCGCGGCGAGGTCGGTCAGGCGTGCGGCGCGGACCTTGCCCGTCGGCTTCCCGGGCCGGCCCGACTGGATCATCGCGGCAGCCCCGCTCGCCTCGTCGGGTGGCGGCGGCGCCCGGCGCCCTCCCCGGGATCGTCATGCTCGGCGGCCATCGTGGCGACCAGCCGGTGGAAGCGCGGCTCCCCCGCGAGCTCCGGGTGGAACGCCGTCGCGATGACGTTGCGCTCGCGGACCGCAACGATCCGGCCGTCGTCCAGGCGCGCGAGCACGTCGACCCCCGGCCCGACCCGCTCGATGACCGGCGCCCGGATGAACACACCGCGCACCGGCTGGTCGCCGACGAGCGGAACGGATAGCTCGCCCTCGAACGAGTCGAGCTGGCGCCCGAAGGCGTTCCGCCGGACGGTCACGTCGAGGAGGGGCAGGACCGGCTCGTCGCCGTCGGCGATCTCCTTCGACAGGATGATCATCCCGGCGCACGTGCCGTAGATCGGCGCGCCGGTGGCGGCGAAGTCGAGCAGCGGCTGGCGCAGCCCCCAGCGGCCGATGAGGCGGCGCATCGTCGTCGACTCTCCGCCCGGCAGGCACAGCCCGCTGAGGTCCTCGAGGTGCGCCGGCAGGCGCACCTCGACCGGCTCGACCCCGATCGTATCGAGCATCGCGGCGTGCTCCGCGAAGTCACCCTGAAGCGCGAGGACCCCGATCTTCATGGCCGCGACCTCGCTCGGAGGTCGTGGGTCACCAGCCGCGTACCGCGAGCCTTTCCTCTTCCGGAATGGCTTCGAGCGCGAGGCCGCGCATCGGGGCGCCGAGGCCCTTCGAGACCTCCGCGAGGATCTTCGGGTCGTCGTAGTGGGTCGTCGCCTGGACGATCGCGTTCGCCATGCGCGCCGGATCCTCGCTCTTGAAGATCCCCGAGCCGACGAACACGCCCTCCGCGCCGAGCTGCATGACCAGCGCGGCATCCGCCGGGGTCGAGATGCCACCGGCGACGAAGTTCACGACTGGCAGCTTGCCGTGCTCCGCGACGTCCCTGACGAGCTCGTACGGCGCCTGCAGCTCCTTGGCCGCGACGAACAACTCGTCCTCGCGCATCGACTGGAGGCGGCGGATCTCGCCGAGGACCGCGCGCAGCTGGCGGACCGCCTCGACGATGTTGCCGGTGCCCGCCTCGCCCTTGGTCCGGATCATCGCGGCGCCCTCGTTGATGCGTCGGAGCGCCTCGCCGAGGTTCCGGCAGCCGCACACGAACGGGACCTTGAAGGCGTGCTTGTCGATGTGGTTCGTCTCGTCGGCGGGGGTGAGGACCTCCGACTCGTCGATGTAGTCGACGCCGAGCGCCTCGAGGATCTGGGCCTCGACGAAATGGCCGATCCGGGCCTTCGCCATCACCGGGATCGTGACGGCGTCCATGATCCCCTGGATCATCGCCGGGTCGGACATGCGGGCGACCCCGCCCGCTGCGCGGATGTCCGCGGGCACGCGCTCGAGGGCCATCACGGCCACGGCGCCGGCGTCCTCCGCGATCTTGGCGTGCTCGGGCGTGACGACGTCCATGATGACGCCGCCCTTGAGCATCTGGGCCAGGCCCTTCTTGGTCGTCCAGGTGGACGTCTCTGGGCTCATGTCTCTGGTGGTCCTCAGTCTTCGGTGCGTGACGCCTGCCGATCGCCTGCCCCGGGGTCATGCCCGCTCGGGTCCTCGGGCCGCACGCGCCCATGGTCGATTATCGCACGCGCCCTTTGGACCACTCCAGGAGCGCATCGGTCGCGCCGCGGTGCCCTTTTGGATCGCCGTGGGCCTCTTCTGGGATCGCGGCGGTGCCCCTACCTGGATCGCGGCGGTGCCCCTTCCTGGATCGCGGCGGTGCCCCTACCTGGATCGCGGCGGTGCCCCTTCTTGGATCGCGGCGGTGCCCCTTCTTGGATCGCGGCGGTGCCCCTTCCTGGATCGCTGGCCGTGCGGTCTGACGAAGGAGCCCACGGGCGGCTGGGCCTTCTTCGTCAGGTGGATCGCCCAGCGAGCGAAATGACGCTGGAACGGCCAATCCTCGGCGCGGCCGGGCCCGCCGTTCGTCGCACCGCTCGCCGGGCGTTCCAACCCCCGGGACGGGCCAACGGACGCGCCTGGAGCCGGGCTGTCGACGATTCGGAGGCGGGCCGATGACGGTCTCGATGACCGGCTCAGCGGACGACCGTTCGAACGACCCCCGACATGAGCTTCGTCGCCTTGCGCGCGGTCGAGGGCGACAGGCGGGACAGGGCGTCGACGAGGTCGAGCACGTCCCTGTCCTCGAGGCCCTCGAGGAGCCCGACGAGCCGCAGGATCGTGTCGTCGTCGATCTCGCCGAGGAGGCGCAGGCCCCGCTCGAGCTCTCGCGGTTCGAGGCGCGGCACCAGCCCGACCGCACGGTCGAACAGCCGGACGAACACCAGGAACGACGTCAGCCACTCGTGCAGGGCCGCGAGCTCACGGTCGTCGGGGTGCTCGCGGAGCGCCGCCTCGGCCTCCGCGCCGGCGCGCTCGAGGAGCGCGATGATCGGGTCGCCCTCGCGCGACTTCCGTTCCGCGACGACCCGGCCGAACCAGCGCCAGTGGTCGCCGACCGCCTGGTAGGCGGCCCCGGCCGGCCCGCGCCGGCCCACGCGCCGCGGCTCCGCGACCCGCTCGATCAGGCCCCACGCCTCCGCCTCCGCGAGCGCCAGGCTCGCGGCACGGTGCGAGAGGCCCAGCGCCTCGCGGACCTCGCGCTCCGTGAGCGGGTCCTGGCGCGTGAGCAGGTACGCCTGCACGCGCGCGATCGCGGGCGCGACGCCCCACGCGGCGCCCATCTCGCCCCAGGCGTCTGCGAGTCGGATCCGGATCGCCTCGGCCGAGGGCGATGGCGCGGCGTCCTCGCCGTCGGAATGGACCAGCCGGGGGGCGGCCGATGTGCTCGTCACGACCCGTCGAGCATAGCCCAGCGCCCGAGAACTTGCCACTTGACGCTAGCAGATTTTCGGAATAGAACGTGCTAGTCGCGAGGAGCACGAGGACCGCAGGTCAAGATGTCCGGACGCCGGGGCAACGTGCGAACCGACGCATCGACCGCCTGGCTGACGGGCTTGATGCTGGGCGGCCTCACGGGCCTCACGTCGATCTCGTGGGCACTCGGGCTGCTCGCGGTGCCGATCCTCGTGGCATCGGTCGTGCTCATCGTGTGGAAAGGGCCGCGCGCCATCGCCGGCACCGGCTTTCTCACGGGGATCGGGTTGCTGTGGACGGTCCTGCTCGCCACCTCGACCCTTTCCTGCCTGACCATCGATCGCACGGCAGGCCGATGCGAGCCGGCCGAAGGCGTCTGGCGGTTCCTGGCGGCGGGCGGGACGATGCTCGTGCTCGGACTGCTGCTGTCGGCCGAGGCGTTCAGGCGGCTGCGATCGCGCCAATGAGCTGAATGACGCGGCGGACGCTCGCTACATCAGCGGGATCTGGATCCACTGCCCGAGGGCGTTCGCGAGCGCGATGAACAGCGGGTGACCCCAGTCGATCTCGACCGTGCAGGAGGCGATCGTCTCGGTGGTCGCGGCGGTCGCGAAGGTGAAGATCTGCTCCTGGCCGTCGACGTTGACCGGGCACTCGCCCGTGAACGGCTTCGACTTGAGGGTCACGAAGTCCGCGGCGTTGATCGCGGCGGACAGCGGGTCCATCTGCGCCGCCGGCACGAGCCCGAGGTTCTGCGGGGGCGTGGCCCCGTCGTGGACGCGCCCGTCGTGCTCCAGGACGATCATCGAGTCGCAGGGCCCGTCCGCGCACAGTCCGCCGCGGAGCTGCACCGTCACGAGCGGACCCGTGATCGGCACCACCGCGGTCCCGGCCGCGTTGCACGCCGCCAGCGAGGCGGCCGCGAGGGCCGCCACGGATAACAGCATCGCAAGCCGGATGAGGCGCGCCCGGAGGCGCATGCGGAGCGAGACGGGCCGTGCGACGCGCGCGAGGATCATGGCCCGCGAGACGACCGCGACGAACGACTGGTTCCGGACCACGACCCACCCTCCCTGCTCTCGGCGCACCGCGCGACCGCTGCTCGACAACGAAGAGGCACCGAGACGCGAGGTGGTGACCGGTCGGCCACCGATCCCGCCACTATCCTCACGCCCGTGACCGTCCTGCGATCACGCCTCGATCTCGCGAGCGACGACGCGAAGGCCAACGTCGAGCGGATGACGGCGCTGGTCGCCGAGCTGCGCCAGCGAACTGCAGCCGTCAGCGAGCGCGGCGCGGGCGGCGACGAACGCTCCATCGCCCGGCATCGCGAGCGCGGCAAGCTGCCGGTGCGCGAGCGGATCGACCACCTCCTCGACCCCGGGTCGGCTTTCCTCGAGCTGTCCGCGCTGGCCGCGACCGGGCTTTACGAGGACGAGGCACCGAGCGCCGGGATCGTGACCGGGATCGGCAGGGTCGAGGACACGATGTGCGTCATCGTCGCCAACGACGCGACCGTCAAGGGCGGCACCTACTACCCGATGACCGTCAAGAAGCACCTTCGCGCCCAGGAGATCGCGCTCGAGAACCGCCTCCCGTGCATTTACGTCGTGGACAGCGGGGGCGCGTTCCTGCCCCTCCAGTCGGAGGTCTTCCCGGACCGCGACCACTTCGGCCGGATCTTCTACAACCAGGCCAGGATGTCGTCGCTTGGCATCCCCCAGATCGCGCTCGTGATGGGCTCGTCGACCGCAGGCGGGGCGTACGTGCCGGCGATGAGCGACGAGACGGTCATCGTCAAGGGCACCGGCACGATCTTCCTCGGGGGGCCGCCGCTCGTGAAGGCGGCGACCGGTGAGGAGGTCGACGCGGAGACGCTTGGCGGCGCGGAGGTTCACGCCCGCGTGTCGGGCGTCGCGGACCACGAGGCGCTCGACGACGAGCACGCGATCGCGATCGGCCGGTCGATCGTCAGGCACCTCGAGCGAAGGCCGCCGCCGCCCCCGTGGGACCGCCGCGAACCCGAGGAGCCGGCGGTCGACCCGTCGTCGCTGTACGCGACGATCTCGGCCGACACGCGCCGCTCCGTGCCGGTGCGGGAGATCATCGCCCGCCTCGTCGACGGGTCGCGGTTCCACGAGTTCAAGCCGCTGTACGGCGAGACGCTCGTGACGGGGTTCGCCCACATCGATGGCTGGCCCGTCGGCATCCTCGCCAACGACGGGATCCTGTTCAGCCAGTCGGCGGTCAAGGGCGCGCACTTCATCGAGCTCGCCTGCCAGCGCCGGATCCCGCTCGTGTTCCTCCAGAACATCACCGGTTTCATGGTCGGGCGGGAATACGAGGCCGGCGGGATCGCCAGGGACGGCGCGAAGCTGGTGACGGCGGTTGCGACGGCCGGCGTCCCCAAGTTCACCGTGCTGATCGGCGGGAGCTTCGGGGCCGGCAACTACGCGATGGCGGGGCGCGCGTACCAGCCGCGGTTCCTGTGGACCTGGCCGAATTCGCGGATCTCCGTGATGGGCGGGCAGCAGGCCGCGCGGGTCCTCTCGACCGTCCGGGAGGCCTCGCTGCCGGGCGGTCGATGGCCGTCGGAGCAGGAGCGCGAGGCCTTCGAGGCGCCGATCCTCCAGGCCTACGAGCGCGAGGGCTCGCCGTACTTCGCCACGGCGCGGCTCTGGGACGACGGCGTCATCGACCCGCTCGACACGCGACGCGTCCTGTCGATCGGCCTGGAGGCGGCGCTCCACGCGCCGATCCCCGAAACTCGCTTCGGAGTCTTCCGGATGTGAGCCTCCTGCCGAACGTCCACCGGCTCCACGCGCGATCACGGACGACGACCGTCGCGTGGAGTTCGCCGGTGGCCTCACGGAGGACGGCGCGATCGCCGCGCGCGGGCCGATCGAGGTGGTGCGGCCGTAGACCATCCGCTCCGGCGGGCTAAGGTTGCCGCCGTGGCCATCCACGAGCAGGCGGCGAAGGGATTCGCCGCGAGCGCCGATGCGTACGAGCGCGGGCGCCCCGAGCACACCGGGGAGTCGGTCGAGCTGCTCGCGCGCGAGCTCGGGTTCGGTCCGGGGTCGCGGGTCGTGGACCTCGGAGCCGGCACCGGCAAGCTCGCGCGGCAGCTGCTGGCGACGGGCGCCGAGGTCATCGCCGTCGAGCCGATCGCGGAGATGCGCGCGAAGCTGCAGGAGGCGCTGCCGCAGGTCGAGGCCCTCGACGGCACCGCGGAGGACCTGCCGCTGGCGAACCATTCGGCCGATGCGGTGGTCGCCGCCCAGGCGTTCCACTGGTTCGACGGGCTGCGCGCCGCGAGCGAAATCCGCCGCGTCCTCCGGCCCGGCGGCGGGCTGGGCCTCGTCTGGCAGGCGCGGGACGCCTCTGTCGACTGGGTTGCGCGGCTGGACGAGGTCATCGACCGCGCGGACGACGGACACCCGCGCTTCCGGACGTACGCCTGGCGCGAGGCCTTCGACCGGACGGCGCTGTTCGAGCCGCTTCGCGAGGCGACGCTCCGCAACGTCCATCGAGCGACGCCGGAGGCGATCGTCGACCGCGTGGCCTCGATCAGCTACGTCGCGGCGGCACCCGAAACGCGGCGCACGGCGATCCTCGCGGACGTGCGCCAGCTCCTCGCCACGCATCCCGAGACGGCCGGCCGCGAGACGATCGACCTGCCGTACCTCGTCCACGTCTACTCTGCCTGCTGGCGTTCGAGGCGGTCGAGCGCATCCGCGCGGACGGCCACGAGGCCTTCCCCGGCGCCTACGGCGAGAACCTCACGGTGGCGGGGCTCGACTGGCGGGCGCTCCGGGCGGGCGACCGGCTCGAGATCGGCCCGGCGGGCAAGGGCCCGCACCTCGAGCTGACCGACTACGCCTCGCCGTGCGACCAGCAGGCGCGCTGGTTCGTCGATGGCCGGTACGGGCGCATCTCGGCGAAGCGGTTCCCGGAGGATGCGCGCTGGTATGCGCGCACGATCCGCGAGGGGCCGGTCCGGGCCGGCGACGAGATCCGCCTCATCAGGACGGCCTGAGCGCCGAGCTGTCGCGCGGCCGGCTCCTCGCCGCCGAGATCGCCGTCCCGTAGCATCCTGGGGTGCCGCGCGTCGCCCGCCTGTCGATCGCGCCCGTCCGGGCGCTCGGCCTCCGCCATCCGGAGTCGATCGACGTCGACGCCTGCGGGGTCCGCGAGGATCGCCGCTTCTACCTCGTCGATGAGCACAACCACATCGTCGACCGGCTGCGCGCAGGGCGGCTCGTCCAGATCGCGTCCGAGATCGACCCCGACGGGACGTGGCTGCGGCTCCGCTTCCCCGACGGCCGGGTGGTCGAGGGCGACGTCACGGTCAACGAGCCGATCCGGACGTACCTGTACGGGCGGGAGGCGGTCGGGCACGTCGTGGGCGGGCCGTGGGCGCCGGCGATCGGCGAGTTCCTGGGCGGGCGTCCCGTTCGGCTGGTGCGCTGCGATCATCCCGGCGGCACGCGCATCCGGCCCGGCGAGACGGAGGTCCGGAACGGGGTGAGCCTCGTCTCGGACGGGTCGCTTCGGGAGCTCGCCAGGCACCTCGGTGTCGAGAGCGTCGACGGGCGGCGGTTCCGGATGCTGATCGAGCTCGAGGGCGCGGCCCCGCACGAGGAAGACGCCTGGATCGGGGGCCGGGTGGCGATCGGGTCGGCGGTGCTGCGGATCACCAGGCCCGACGCGCGCTGCGCCATCACGACCCAGGACCCCGACACGGGCGAGCGTGACCTCGACACGCTCCGAACGATCCTGCGCTACCGCGGCTTCCGGGCGGACGATCCGGGCAAGAAGATCGACTTCGGGGTGCTCGGCGATGTCGACGTCCCGGGGCGCATCTCCCTCGGGGACGAGCTCCGGCTGCTGGGTCCGGTCGACGAGCCCGCGGTCGCGGACGCCGTGGCGGCCCCGGGGGCCGTGGCCTCCGCCGGGCGGGCGACGACCTGACAGTCGGAGGACGCGACGGGCTCGACCTGCACGCCATGCGCGCTCGAGCGCACCGTCGTCGCGCTGGTCTTGTGGGATGAGCTGGACCCCGGCGACCGCGAGGTGCTCCTCGGCCCGTGGGCACGGTTCGTGGACGAGGCGAGCTGACGCTCTGCAAACCGCCTGGCCGGCCCGCCCGGCCTTCGGGGGCGGCTTGGCCGCACCGTTCGAATGTCATTCGACACCTCGAGGCCAAAGCGTCGGGTTTGGTCGCCCGTGGATCCGTTCTGCGGCCCGGCTGGCCTGCTCGGTGGCGGCGGAAGATCCCGACGTGAGCGTGCGGCGGGAGATCCGCGACGCCTCACGTGTCGATCCCCGGCTCGATCGACGGCGCAAACCGACGAAATCGCGCCAGGTCGTCGAATAGCATTTGAAGCCTGCGCTTGCCGGGCCCGACGGGCTCGGAAGCGGACCCTCAGCCGCCCTCGCGGAGCCCCCAGGGCGAGCCGTACTCGGTGAGCAGGTCGAGGAACGGCACCGCATCGAACGCCTCCGGCCCCAGCACCCCGGCCCCCTGCCACGTGCCGCGCGCGAGGAGCTCCAGCGCGACGACCGGGTTGATCGCCGTCTGCCAGACGACCGCCTGCGCGCCGTACTCGGCCATCGACCAGGCGTTGTCGACCACGTGGTAGAGGTAGACCTGCCGCGGATTGCCGTTCTTGCCGGTCCCCTTCACCCAGAGGCCCGCGCACGTCTTGCCGTGCATCTGCTCGCCCAGCGTTGCCGGATCCGGCAGCACGGCCGCGACGACGTCGCGCGGCGCGACCTCGACCCCGCCGACGCGGACCTTCGCCGTCCGGTCGAGGCCGAGCTTGTGCAGCGTCTCGAGGACCTCGATGAACTCCTTGCCGAGGCCGTACTTGAACGTGACCCGCTTCGCGTCGACCCAGCGCGGGATCAGCAGCACCTCCTCGTGCTCGACGTTCACGCACTCGACCGGCCCGATGCCCTCCGGGAAGTCGAAGACCTCGGGCTCGGAGAACGGCGGCGTCGTGTACCAGCCGCGGCCCTTCTCGAAGATCACCGGCGGGTTGAGGCACTCCTCGATCGTCGTCCAGATCGAGAACGAGGGCGCGAAGTCGTAGCCCTCGACGATGAGGTTCGCCCCGTCGCGGACGCCCGCCTCGTCGATCGAGGAGAACAGGTGGTCCGCGGCGTAGCGGGCGAAGACGTCGGACAGCCCCGGCTCGACGCCCATCCCGACGAGCGCCAGCCTGCCCGCGGCCTCCCACTCGGCCGCCTTCGCGAACTGCTCGTCCCCGAGCTTCAGGCCGGGGAGCTCGTACGGCCGCTCGGGGTGCGGCTTCGACAGCGACATCGCCATGTCGAGGTAGTTCGCGCCGCCGGCGAGGCAGGCGTCGAAGATCGGCATGACGAAGCGCGGGTCGACCGCGTTGAGGACGTGCGTCGCGCCCGTCTCGCGGATCAGAGCGGCGACGGCCTCGCGGCTCGAGGCGTCCACCCGGGCCGCCGAGACGCGCGGGTCGGCCGCGCGCTCCGTCACGGCCTCGGCGCGGCGGAGATCGTAGTCGGCGACGACGAGCTGCTCGAAGAAGTCGCGCCGCAGCGCGGTCGGCACGAACGCGCTGCCCACACCGCCGGCGCCGATGACGAGGATCCGCATGGGCGAAGCGTATCGACCGACCGAGCGCCTCGCGCGACGCGTACGATCCGCGCGTGACCGAAGCCCTGCGGCTCGAGCGGACCGGCCCGAACGGCGCGGTCGCCCGCGTGACCCTGGCCCGACCCGGGAAGCACAACGCCTTCGACGCGTCGGTGATCGCGGAGCTGCGGTCGACGTTCGCCGCGCTGGAGCGCGAGTCCCCGGCGGGCCTGCGCGCCGTCGTGCTCGCCGGCGACGGCCCGACGTTCTCGGCCGGCGCGGACATCGACTGGATGCGCGCCGCGATGCAGCTCGACGTCGAGGGCAACGAGCAGGACGCGATGGCGATGGCCGACATGTTCGAGGCGATCGACACCTGTCCCGTGCCCGTGATCGCGCGCGTCCAGGGGGCCGCGTTGGGCGGCGGGATGGGCCTCTGCGCGGTGAGCGACCTCGTGATCGCCGAATCGGGCGCCAGGTTCGGGTTCACCGAGACACGGCTCGGGATCCTGCCCGCCGTGATCTCGCCGTTCGTTATCGCCAAGATCGGCGAATCGCACGCCCGTGCCCTGTTCCCGGGCGGCCGCCGCTTCGACGCGCTGCGGGCGCAGCGGATCGGGCTGGTCCACGAGGTCGTCGAGGGCGAGGCGGCGCTCGATGCCGCCGTGGACGCGGCGGTCGCCGACATCCTGTCCTCCGGCCCGACCGCGGTCCGCGCGGCCAAGTCGATCGTGCGCGAGGTGCGCGGGCTCGGCCACGGCTCGTCGAAGTGGCACACCGCGCGCGTGATCGCACGCCAGCGGGTCAGCGAGGAGGCGCGCGAGGGCTTCGCGGCCTTCACCGAGAAGCGCCGGCCCGGCTGGGCGCCGGAGCGCGACTGAGGCAAGCGGTTGGATGGAGGCGCGTGGGGCGGCCGGTCGGGTCGAGACGGCCGTCGCGTGTGTCGGGTGCGGCGGGCTCGTCCCGGCGATCGACGGGCCGATCCATCGCTACATGACCTCGGCGCCGGGATGCTGGGAGGTGTACACGAGCCTGCTCGGCGGTGGGCTGCCGCCGTCGCCGGCGAGCGGCCTCGTCGTCGATGCGTTCGCCGTGACCCACCCGGGAACGCCGGGCCCGCAGTCGACATCGTCCGTGTGGACCCACCTGATCACGCTGTGCTTCGTGCTCGAGCGGCGCTGGCCGGTCGACCAGGCAGTCCGGCTGCGGCGCGTCGCCGCGAATTCGTTCTCCGGCTGGCCGTGGCTCACCCCGCCGGACTCGATGGGCGACGTCACGGCGATCGACATCGCCCGGGCGCTCGACGCGGGCGACGGGACGCTCGCGGTCGACCTGACCCGCCGCTGGGTCGACGGTGCCTGGGCGGCGTGGTCCCGGCACCACCCGGTCGTCGGCGCCCGCACCGACTGGCTCACCCGCAGGCTCGGCTGAGGCGCGTCGACAGCGCCGTCGCAGCCCGATCGAAGGGCAGCGCGAATCGCTCCCTCGCCACCGGCGATCGCGTCCCATCGGCTGGAACGGCGTCAGGGTGTGATCGCGACCCAGGCGCTTCTCCACCGGTCGTATGCGACAATCGCGACAGATGCGCAACGAGATGAGCCCAAGCGAGGCTGCCAGGCGCCTCGGCACGACGACGCGGTCCGTGCAGCGTTGGATCGCGCTCGGGAAGCTGCCGGCGAGGCGCATCGGTGGTCGATGGCGTGTCGCGTCTGACGCGTTGGACGCATTCGAGGCTTCTGGATTCGCCGCAGCTGGGGCCGCCGGCGCCGCTCCGTCGTCGGGGGTGATGCTCCCAGGGGCATCAAACAGAGAAGGGCTCGTCCGCGCCGGCGACGCGCACGGCAGCCCCGAAGCCGGCATCTACCCCATCCGCCGCCTCTTCATCGCCAACCGTGGCGAGATCGCGCGCCGCATCCGCCGCACCTGCGACCGCCTCGGGATCGACGCCGTCGAGCCCGAGACCGACGGTCCCGCGGCACTCGACCTGCTCGACATCCGCGCCGTGGTCGAGGCCGCCCAGGCCGCCCGCGCCGACGCCGTCCACCCGGGCTTCGGTTTCCTCGCCGAGAACGCCGACTTCGCCGAAGCGGTCGAGCAGGCCGGCATGGCCTGGGTCGGGCCGCCGCCGGACGCCATTCGCGCCATGGGCGACAAGGCCGCCGCTCGCGCGCTCGCGATCGAGCTCGGCGTGCCGGTCGTCCCGGGCTACGACGGCCGGAACGAGCCCGACGGCGCCTTCGCGCTCGCCGCGAAGCGGATCGGCTACCCGGTGCTGGTCAAGCCGGCCGGGGGCGGCGGCGGAAAGGGCATGCGCATCGTCCGGGACCCTGCGCACCTCCGCGACGCGCTCGCGGGCGCCCGTCGCGAGGCCGGGGCCGCGTTCGGCGACGACGGGCTGCTCCTCGAGAAGCTGGTCGAGGGCCCGCGGCACGTCGAGGTCCAGGTGCTGTTCGACGCCCACGGCTCGGGCGTCCACCTCGGGGAGCGCGACTGCTCGACCCAGCGGCGCCACCAGAAGGTGCTCGAGGAGACGCCGTCCCCGGCGGTCACGCCGGCGATTCGCGCCGCCCTGACCGAGGCCGCCCTGAAGCTCGCGGCCGCGGTCGGCTACCGCGGCGCCGGGACCTGCGAGTTCCTCCTCACCGACCGGAACGAGGTCTTCTTCCTCGAGATGAACACGCGCCTCCAGGTCGAGCACCCCGTGACCGAGCTCGTCACCGGCATCGACCTCGTCGAGCAGCAGCTGCGCGTGGCGGAGGGGCGGCCGCTCGGACTGGACCAGGCCGAGATCGACAGAACCCTGCGGAACGGCGGCCACGCCATCGAGGTCCGCCTCTACGCCGAGGACGCCGAGCACGACTTCCTGCCGGCGACCGGCCGCGTCGAGCGCCTGCGATGGCCGGGCGGGCCCGGCATCCGCGTCGACGCCGGCATCGACGAGGGCACCGTTGTGAGCCCCCGCTTCGACCCGATGCTCGCGAAGGTCATCGCCCACGGCCCCGACCGCGCGACCGCGCTCGAGCGGCTGGAGCAGGCGCTCGACGAGACGATCGTGCTGGGCCTCACGACGAACCTGCGCTTCCTGCGCTGGCTGGTCCGCGAGCCGGCCGTGCGCGGGGGCGAGATGCGCATCGACGGCCTGGAGCGCATCTGGCCGCCCGATGACTGGGAGGAGCGTGTCGCCGTCCCGGACGCGGCGTGGGAGGCGGCCGCGGCGGCCCTCGCGTCTCGTGGCTGGCTCGGGGGCTGGCGCCTGAACGGCCCGGCGCGCGTGCGCATCGAGGCGGAGGGCGAGGAGCGGGCGGTCGCGGTTCCGCCCGGACCGGCACGCGAAACCTTCGAGCTGGCACTCGCGGACGACGTCGCCCACGTCGACGTCGGCGGTCGAAGCCTCCCCTTCCGACTCGCCCCGGCGCCGGACGTCGAGCGCGCGGCCCGGGCGGCCGCCTCGCACGCCGGCGGCGGCCCGATCGAGATCGTCGCCCCGATGCCCGGCTCGATCCTCGCCGTCCATGCGTCGGCCGGCCAGTCGATCGACGCCACCGACCCGATCGCGACCCTCGAGGCGATGAAGATGGAGCACGCCGTCGCGACGCCGATCGCCGGCCGGGTCGCCGAGATCCGCGCCCGACCGGGCGACCAGGTCGCCCGCGGCGACGTCCTCGCGATCGTCGAGCCGTGACGGGGCGGCCCGGACGAGGCGGACGCTCCGGACGCTCCGGGCGCGGTCAGGCGCCCCTGGCGCGACGGCATCTCGACCGCCGGAGCGGTACGCTCTCCACGATGGCCAAGCGCACTGCCACCGGCGACAGCCCGAACGCTGCGACCGGGAACGCTCACGGCACCGACGCGCCGCCGCTCCCCGCGACCCGCGCGGAGCTGCTGGCCCTGCACGACGCCGCCCGGCGCCGGCGCGACGCCGCGCCCCTCGACAGCCGCGAGCGGGTCGAGGCCGCCTTCGAGCTCGAGCGCATCGAGGTCCAGATCGCCCGCGTCGAGCGGGCCATGGATCCGCCGCTGGTCTGAGGGCCGGTCCAGCCAGCACTCCCGTCGCGACCGCGCGTTCCTGATGGCCGATCGAGTTCGGATCTACGAGGTCGGGCCGCGCGATGGGCTGCAGAACGAATCCGTCGCGATCCCGCTCGAGACGAAGGTCGGCTTCATCCAGCGGCTGACTGCGGCCGGGCTCCGCGAGATCGAGGCGACCAGCTTCGTTTCGCCGCGCGCAATCCCCCAGCTCGCCGATGCCGACGAGCTGCTCCGCCGCCTGCCGGCGGTCGCCGGCGTCCGGTACCCGGTCCTCGTCCCGAACGAGCGCGGCATGGCCCGCGCCGAGGCCGCCGGCGCCACCGCCCTCGCCGTCTTTACCGCCGCGACCGACGCCTTCACGCAGAAGAACATCGGCATGACGATCGGCGAGTCGCTCGCGGCCTTCGAGCCCGTCCTCCGGCGCGCGGCCGACCTCGGCTGGTGGCGTCGGGCGTACGTCTCGACCGCCTTCGGCTGCCCGTACACCGGCGCGGTCGATCCGCACCAGGCCGTTCGGGTCGCGACCCGGCTGCTGGAGCTCGGCGTCGACGAGGTCTGCTTCGGCGACACGATCGGCGTCGGCGTGCCGGCGCAGGTCACGGCGCTCACCGACGCGGCGACGGCCGCGGGGATCGAGCTGGGCCAGATCGCGTACCACTTCCACGACACGCGCGGCACGGCGCTCGCGAACGTCGTCGCGGGCATCGACGCGGGCGTCCGCTGCTTCGACAGCTCGACCGGCGGGACCGGCGGCTGCCCCTACGCGCCGGGCGCGGCCGGCAACCTCGCGACGGAGGACCTCGTGTACCTGCTCGACGCCTCCGGGTTCGAGCACGGCGTCTCGCTGGAGGGGGTCCTCGAGGCGGCGCGATTCATCACCGCGGCGCTCGGGAAGCCGCTCGCCTCGAAGGTCGGCCAGGCCGGCGGCTGGGACGCGGCCACGGGTGAACCGGCTTTTCGCTTAGCATCCGCGCCACGATGAACGGCGTCGTGCTCGTCCTGAACCAGGATTACGAGCCGCTGAACGTCACGAATCTCCCTCGGGCGTTCCGGCTCGTGTTCGGCGCGAAGGCGGAGGTCCTCGAGTACGACCACCAGGTCATCCGCACGGTCACGCGCGAGTTCCACGCGCCGTCCGTCATCCGCCTCCAGCACCGCGTCAACCGGCCGCGGCCGCGCGTCAAGCTGACCCGCCGCGAGGTCTTCGCCCGCGACCGCCACACCTGCCAGTACTGCGGCCGCGTCGCCCACGACCTGACGCTCGACCATGTCGTCCCGCGCCACCGTGGCGGCGGCCATACCTGGGACAACCTCGTCGCGGCCTGCAAGTCGTGCAATCACCGCAAGGGCGGCAAGACGCCCGAGGAGGCGCGCCTGCGGTTGCTCCGGCCGCCGTTCGAGCCGCGCAGCGACCTCTACTCGATGTTCACGCCGTACCTCGTCGACGAGCGCAACGAGGCCTGGCGGAACTACCTGTTCCTCGGGCGCAACTAGCCGCTCGCCGGGCGCAACCCGCGCCGCGCCGGGCGCATCCGGCGGCCCGTCCGCCCATCATGGGCGCGTGCAGCCGATCGACCCGCCGGCCTCCGTTCGAGCCGTCATGGCGCGGCTGTGGTCGCACGGCCACGCGGCATACGTCGTCGGCGGCTCGGTTCGCGACGCGCTCCTCGGTCGACCGGCGGTCGACTGGGACCTCGCGACCGACGCGCGCCCGGATCGGCTCCTCGCGATCTTCCCCGGCGCGGTCTACGAGAACCAGTTCGGGACGGTCGCGATCCGGGAGGGCAACACGGTCCACGAGGTAACGACCTTCCGATCCGACCACGAGTACGCGGACTTCCGGCGGCCGCATCGGGTCGAGTTCGGCGACGACATCCGGCTCGACCTGGCGCGCCGCGACTTCACGGTCAACGCGATCGCCTGGGGCGCGGACGCGCCGGGTGCTCGCGGCGGGTTGGCCGTCTCGTCGACCGGCGGCGGCGCGGCCAAGGGGGGCCTTGAGCGGGCGATGCCCGAGCCCGCGCCGCCGGGACCCGCGATGCCCAAGCCCACGATCGTCGACCCGTTCGACGGCCGGGCGGACCTGGAGCGGCGGCTCCTCCGCGCCGTCGGCGAGCCCGCGGCGCGCTTCCGAGAGGACGCCCTGCGCATGCTCCGCGCCGTCCGGCTGGCCGCCGTCCTCGGCTTCGACATCGAGCCGTCGACGCTGGCCGCGATCCGCGATCACGCGCCCCTGGCCGCCCACGTCTCGGGCGAGCGGGTGTCCGCGGAGCTGGGGAAGCTGCTGCAGTCGGAGCGGCCGTCGGTCGGGCTGCGGCTGCTCGACGCGACGGGGCTCCTTGACGTGCTCCTGCCGGAGCTCGCGCAGCAGCGCGGTGTGCCGCAGAACAAGATCCCCGGCGAGGACCTCTGGGGCCACACCGTCCGGACGGTCGATGCCGCGCCGGCCGACAACCCGGTGGTCCGGTGGGCCGCGCTGCTGCACGACATCGGCAAGCCCGCGACGATCGACGACGGGCCGTTCCGCGGGCACGAGGTCGTCGGGGCGGACATGGCGAGGCGCCTGATGGAGCGGCTTCGGACGCCGAAGACCGTCACCGAGCGCGTGACCCATCTCGTGCGCCAGCACATGTTCCAGTACGAGGCGAGCTGGGGCGACGCGGGCGTGCGCCGGTTCATCCAGCGCGTCGGCGAGGACGCGATCGACGAGCTGTTCGCGCTCCGCGAGGCCGACAGCATCGGGAGCGGCAAGCCGGTCGACGCAGACGGCCTGCCCGAGCTGCGGGCGCGGGTCACGGCGGAGCTGGAGGCCCAGGCGGTCCTGGACCTGTCGCGGCTGGCCGTGAACGGCGACGACCTGAAGGCCGAGCTGGGGATTCCGCCGGGCCCACGCCTCGGCCGGATCCTCGACGAGCTACTCGAGCGGGTCATCTCCGACCCGAAGCTGAACGACCGCGCGACGCTGCTGCTGCTGGCCAGCTCGATGGTCGACGACGAGGGCTGACGAGCCGATGATCGAGCTGCTGCTGGCCGCCGACGCGGCCCTCGAGCGCGGCGAGCTGGACCTGGCCGAGCGGCTCTTCTCGCAGGTCGCCGACGCGGATTCGCGCAACGCGATCGCGCTCGTGGGCGTGGCGCGGGTGGCGATGCGGCGCGGACGCGCGGCGGACGCGCGGGCGGCGCTGGAGCGCGCGCTGGCGATCGACCCGGAGGAGGCGGCGGCTCGCCGGTTGCTCGCGGAGCTCGACGCTGGGGCAATGCCGGCGCGGGTCGCGGAGCCGGCTGCCGCGCTCACGC
>DATLYV010000035.1:0-5655 GCA_035574535.1 Binatia bacterium | reverse complement strand
ACCCGCGCCGCCAGGATCGCCCCCACGAGCTCGGGCGGCGTCTGGCGCGGCGACCGGGCCGGTCGCGAGCTGCGGTCCTCGAGCCCGGCCTCGCCCTCGTCGCGATACCGCCGGACCCACTTGTGGATCGTCGTGCGGCTGACGCTCTGGGCCTCAGCCGCCTTGGCCATCGACCAACCCTCGACGAGCACCCGGTTCACCAGCAGCTGCCGACCAAAGACATTGAGACGGGCCGTACGATGGGCCATGAGAGCTTCCTCCCGGCTTGGGTGCTGATCACCCCGAACCATGGAGCGAAGCTCTCATCTGTCAACAACGTCTCTGGGAATCACAGCTAGCGAGGCGCGAGGTTGATCGAGGTGATCTTCCCTGCCTCGACGCGGAACGACGCGTCGAGGTGCTGGCTGGGGGCGCCCGGCCTGACCGACAGCACGTCCGCCTGGTAGGTGATGCCGAGGTCGCGGACCTCGCCCGGGATCATCTTCAGGCCCGGCTCGGCGCGGAGGAACCAGCCGCCGACCTGCTCGACGCCGCGGAGCGTCCGGGCGTTGTCGCCGACGTGGATCCGCATCTCGACGCGCTCGTCCATCAGCCCGACAGCTCCCTCGCGGTCGCCCTCGTTCAGCTTCTCGAAGAACGCTTCCATTGTGTCGACGGCACCCATCGCCCGAGAGTGTAGGGGAGCACCTACCCGGGCGCGGCAACCGTGGCCATCGCGCTACCCGAGGGTCGGGAGCGAGCCCCGCCGGCGGGCGAGCGTGAGGCGACCACCCGGCTCGAGGATGACCTGCGGCGGGCGCGGCCGGCCGTTGTAGGTCGAGGCGAGCGAGGCCGAATACGCGCCCGCGTCGCGGATCGCGACCAGGTCGCCGCGGCGCAGCGGCGGGAGCAGGTGCTCGCCGAGGTGGTCGGTCGATTCGCAGATCGGGCCGTGGACGCGCGCGGGCTCGAGGCCGGGCTCGGCGATCCGAGTCGTGCCGCGACGGCTGCGCGTCCGCGGCTCGACCGCCTCCCCCAGCGACGTCAGCGCCGTGATCTCGTGCCACGCGTGGTAGAGGGCCGGCCGGAGCAGCTCGGTCATGCCCGTGTCCAGCACGACCTGTCGGCCGCCACGCTCGCGCACGTGCAGCACCCGCGCGACGAGGAAGCCGGCGCGCGCCACGAGCGCCCGCCCCGGCTCGATCGCCAGGCGCTGCGGCCTCCGGCCCTCCGGGATCGACGCGATGAGCGCCGGCAGCTCCCGCGCGAACCGCTCCGGGTCGGGGGCGTCGTCGCCGAGCGGCAGGACCGGGAACCCGCCCCCGACGTCGAGCGTGTCGAAGCCCGACCGCGTGCCGCCGAGGAGCGCGAGCAGCGCCAGGGCCCGCCGGACGGCGTCGCGCCAGGCGTCGACCGCCCGGAGCTGCGACCCGACGTGGACCTGGATGCCGCGCGGGGCGAGTATCGAGGAGCGGCTCACGACCTCGACCGCCGCGGACAGCTCGTCGGCCGTCATCCCGAACTTGGTCGCGCCCGCCCCGACCGCCAGCTCGCGCTGCGTCTCCGGCACGACCTCCGGGTTGAGGCGGAACAGCACGTCGAGGCGGGCGCCGTCGCGGCCCAGCCGGCGGCCGGCGATCTCCACGAGCGCATCGGCCTCGTCGATGGATTCGATCGCCAGCCACCGCAGCGGCTCGCCGCGGGCCGCGGCATCGCACGCGGCCCGCAGGTCCGCGTCGGACTTGCCGATGCCTTCGAACGTGATCCGCGCGTTCGGGATGCCGGCGCGCCGGGCGACGGTCCACTCGCCACGCGACACGACGTTGGCGTCGAACCCGAGGGCCGCCACCCGCGCGACGATCGCCGCGACGTCGTTGGCCTTGACCGAGAACGCCCGCAGCCACGGGTCCGGGAAGGCGCCGCGGACCGCGGCGGCGCTCGCCTCCAGGGTCGCCTGGTCGGTGACCTGGATGGGCGTGCCGTACCGCGCTCCCGCGGCGCGCAGCGCGGCCGCGATCTCCGGCAGCCGGTCTGCCTCGCCGCTCATCCGGGGTCCCGCCGGCGCGTCCGGTCGACCCAACGGCCGGCGTCGACCCGGCCGCCCCCCACGACCGCCGGCGCTACATGACGATGCGTCGGCCCCGATCGAGCATCGACAGGACGATCGACACAATGCTGATCACGATCGAGCCGAGGATCGCCCCGACGAACGAATCGGCCGTGAAGCTCGGCGGGAAGCCGCCGATCGTGAAGTCGACGTCGATCGCCCCCGCGATGAACGCGACGAGGAGGAGCAGCAGCGCGTTGAGGACCAGCGCGAACAACCCCAGCGAGATGAGCGTGATCGGCAGCGACAGGATCTTGAGGATCGGCTTCAGGTAGGCGTTGATCAGGGCCAGGATCAGCGCCACGACGAGGACGTGCCACCAGTTGCCCTCGAGCTGCAGCAGGTTGTCCGCCGCGGGGAAGCTGATCTGCGGGATCAGCAGCACGGCGACGTACACGCCGACGGCGTTGATGAGGACCTTGACCAGCAGATCGATCACGTCGTCTCCCTCGGCTTCGATCGGGCGCGGCGGGGCCGCCCGGCTGACCTGCCGGTCGATGATGGCAGACCGGACGGCGCAGGTCAGCCCCGCCGGTCAGCCCTGCTCCAGGGCCGCGACGATCGATTCGATGCGGGCCTCGAGCATCGACCGGACACGCGGCCAGTCCTCGACCGCGATCGCGTAGTAGTTCGAGTGCCGGAGCGGGCCGTCCGGCATGATCATGTGGTTCCGGAACGTGCCCTCGAACCGGGCGCCGATCGACAGCAGGGCCGGGTTGGCCTTCTCGTTGCGCGAGTCGGTCTTGAACTCGACGCGATTCGCGCCGAGCTCCTCGAAGGCGTGGCGCAGCTGCAGGTACTTCGCCTCCTGGTTCGCCCCGCGGCGCTGCCACGCCGGCGCGACCCACGTCCAGCCGATCTCCAGGCGGCGGTGCTCTGGCACGATCGACAGGAACCGCGTCGAGCCGATGGGCCGGCTCGTCGCCCGGTCGACGGTCACGAATGGCAGCTCGGTGCCCACGGCCTGGTTTGCCAGCGCGGTCTCCATCCAGGCGCCGAGGTCGTCGACATCCTTCGGGCGCGCGATCGTCCAGCGCCAGATCGCCGGATCGAGGCCGACCTCAACGAGGCCTTCGAGGTGCTCGAGCGACATCGGCTCGAGCCGGACGATCGAGCCCTCGAGCGTGACCGGCCGGACCCAGTCGCGCGGCGCGGCATCGAAGTGCGGAGCGGCGGCGACCGCCTCGGCGTCCATCGTCGAGATCGTAGCGGCGGCCCGCAGCACGATTCGGCGGAGCGTCTCCTCGCCGCCAACTGCCCGGAGGTATCGCTCCGCGGGCCAGCTCGAGCGCGTGGTACGGATCGCGCGGCCGCGATCGCCGCGTCGAGGACGACGGTCTTGCCGATGCCCGGCGCGCCCTCGAGGAGGATCGCGAGCTCTGGTCCCTCGCCGGTGGCGACCTGGACGGCCGCCGCGAGCTCCGTCACTCGCCCGACGAGGCGCGCCTCGACGACGTTCACCGGGCGGGGCGGCTCGGCGTTCGTCTCGGGTGCCGTTTCGGGGCACCGACCGACGCGCGGCGTCGCGTCCGCAGGGGGCGGGCCGCCGTGGCCTTCGGCGGCACCCTCGCCGGCGAGGCCTTCTCGCGCGCCTTCTCTGGTGCCGGCTCCGACTCGACGTTCCCGGTCGAGACCCACAGCACGCGGGCCTCGTATGGGCCGAGCGTCACACGCAGGCCCTCGTGCCGGAGCTCGCCGGCGGTGCGGGTCAGCTCGTAGCCGACGCGCGGGTCCGTCAGCCGCACCGGCGTATCGTCGTCGGGCGGCAGCTCGAGCGCGTCGGCGAGTCGAACCCTGGTCAGCGGGCCGCCGCCGCCCGGCCTGGCCGCCGCGACGGACCAGTCGATGCGCACGGTCGTGTCGCCGTGGCGGTGGTTCACGAGGACCAGACTCCGATCCGGCCCGGAGCCGTTCGAGAAGGCGTAGACGTTCTCATCGACGGACCCGTCATCGGTGTGCGCGTCGTAGAGGTGGAACCGCTCCGTGCCGGAGAACGCCTCCCGGCGCCGCAGGAGCGGCACGATCGCGGACGCGAAGTGGCCCGCGTGCATCTCGTCGACCGGCTCGTCCCAGCGCGCCCGGCGGAACTCCATGCCGTACCGCTCGCGGAAGCCCTCGACCTGGCCGTGCCCGAGCATCGGCAGCCCTGGCAGCGTCGCGAGGAGGGTCGTCGCCGAGAACGCCTTGTCGCCCGTCCCGAACTGCTCGGCCGCCGGCCGCTCGTCAGGGTTCGTGAGGAAGTTCACGAAGCGCGCGAGGATCGCCGGGTCGAACTCGAGCGTGTCGCGCATGACCTTGCGGTAGCCGGCGTTGTCCTCGTCGCGGAGCATGTGCATGAAGGCCGAGTTGTAGACGCGGTGCATCCCGAGGGTCCGGACGAAGTAGCCCTCGAGCAGCCAGAACGCCTCCGCGAGCAGCAGCGTCCCCGGCGCCTCGGCCGCGACCCGGTCGACGACGTCGCGCCAGAACTCACCCGGCATCCGGCGATTGAACTCCGCGTTCGAGAGGGCGTGCTCGGCGCGCGACGGGATCGCGCCCCCCGCGCCCGGCTCCGGATACCAGAGGCGGCGGATGTGCCGCCGCGCGAGGACCATTGCGGCGTCGAAGCGCAGGATCGGCGCCCGGCGGGCCACGTCCAGGATCTGCCGGATGACGGCCTCGCGAGCCTCAGGGTTCAGGTAGTCCAGTTGGGCCGTGTCGTTCCACGGGTAGGAGGTGCCGTCGTTGCCGTGGTAGAGGTAGCGCGTCTCGCCGGTCGCGCGATCGCGGCGCTGGAAGACGACCGCGGCGTCCGAGCCGTCCCAGTAGTGGTCCTCGATCCGGATCCCGACCCGCTCGTCGTGGGACAGGTCCGGCCCGCGGAACGAGTACGACGGGTAAGGCGGCTCTGGCAGCGAGATGAACCGCTCCGGGTGCTCGACGACCCAGCGCGAGTCGATGCCCATGTGGTTCGGGACCATGTCGGCGGCGAGGCGGATGCCGCGGTCCCAGGCGCGCCGCTTCAGGTCCTCGAAGGCGCTTTCGCCGCCCAGCTCATCCGCGATCCGGTACTCGTCGATGGCGTAGGCGCTCGCGACCGCGTCCCCGTCGCCGCGGCGGCGCTTGATGTCCGCCGACGCGCGGCTGCGCTGCCACAGCCCGATCAGCCACAGGCCGGTCACGCCGAGGTCGCGGAGGCGGTCCAGCTCCTCGTCGGGCACGTCGGCGAGGGTCTGGACGGCCCGCCGGTGCTGGCGCGCGAGCTGCTCGAGCCAGACGTAGGTCGACTTGGCCATGAGCACGACGCTGGGCATCCAGTCGGTGTCGCTGGAGAAGGCCACGGCGTCCGAGTCGAGGCCGTGGTAGTCGGGGGTCTCGACGACGATCGGGCCGCCGAACTGCGCGCCCGCGGCCTTCAGCTCGAGGGCGCGCGCCTCCTCGGCCAGGACGTCGAGGGCGAGGTCGATGCGGCGGGCGAGTGCCTCGTCCTTCTCGAGCAGCCCCGACCAGTGCTCGCGGACCCAGCGGAGCTGCGCGGCGAGGGAGCCGGGAGCGCGCTGGATGGGCTCGCGGAGCCGCGCCGGCAGGGG
>DATLYV010000034.1:0-27946 GCA_035574535.1 Binatia bacterium | reverse complement strand
CCGGCCGCGCCCGGAGGCGCGAAGCCGAGGCGACCGCGGCCGTCATGCCGCCGCGCCCTCGAGGCGGTGTCGAATGTCGCCCACGTGCCGCCGCTCCCTCACGCCGCCTTCGGCAACGCCGCGACGCCGGAGACCGCCACGCTCGCCACGCCCGCCGCGGACGCCGCGGACGCAGGCGCGGGCGCGGGCGACGGCAGCTGGTCCGCGAGCTCCGGGTGGATCGCGACGATCAGCGCGTACAGACCCTCGGCGATCCGGGGTCCCGGCCGGGTGACGACGATGTCGTCGACCGGGTAGATCGCCCCGTTCTTCACGGCCGTCATGCCGCCCCAGCCGGCGCGCGCCTTGACCGCCTCGGGGCTCTGGCCGTAGGCCGCGTCGCCGAGCAGGATCACCTCGGGATCGGCCGCGACCAGCTCCTCGAGCGAGATCGAGTAGTTCGCGTCGCCGGAGATCGGCTCGGCCCCGGCGAGCCGCAGCATCTCGCCGTAGATCGAGTCGGCCGGGGGCGTGAAGATGCCGCCCGTGACGTCGATCTCGTAGAACGTCCGCGGCCGCGTCGCGGCGCTCGCGGCGATCGCCGCGAGCTCCTCCAGGCGCTGCTTGATCGTCTCGACCAGTGCGTCGCCGTCGTCCGACGCGCCGATCGCCCGGGCGATCAGCTGGATCCCGGCGAGGCCCTCGTCGACCGTCGTCGGGTAGCTGACGATCACCGGGATCCCGGCGCGGCGAAGCTGCTCCACCGCGTCGCCCTGGGTCAGGCCGGAACCCGCCGAGACGACGAGGTCGGCCTCGAGCTCGACGATCCGCTCGACGTCGACGCCGGCGAAGGTCGCGACGACCTCGATGTCGGCGGCCTCCGGCGGGTAGTTGGCGATGTCCTCGACCTTCGCGACGACCCGATTCCCCGCCCCGAGGGCGAACAGGGTCTCGGTCGTCGCTGGCGTGAGCGACACGATCTTCGTGGGCGGCGCGGGGATGGTGACGTCGGTGCCCTCGTCGTCGGTGAGGGTCACGGGGAACGCGGCGGGGGTCGGTGACGGCGGGACGGAGGCAGGGGCGGTGCTAGGTGCCGTCGTCGGGGCCGGCGTGGCGGCCGACGGCGCGGCGGTCTGGGCCGCGGGCGTGCACGCGGCGAGGACGAGGAGGGTCGCGCCGAGCACGGCGCGCAGCGAACGAGGGTCGGCCATTGGGATCTCCGGGATCGGTGGATGTGCGCCGGTGGCGGCGCGGGACGGGGACGGCGCGCAGGCGCGCGCCGTCGAACGGCGGAGATCGCCTAGCTGGGGGATCGCATCGCGGTGCCTACCCTTTCTCTCGAAGGTCGAGCAGCCACTGCGGGTCGGCGACCGGACTTCCATCGGGCCGATCGAGCGGGTCGATCGGGATGGTCACCGTAGCGGGACTGTGCCGGATTCACACCGGCTTCGCGGCCGCGCAGCGTGTCGTCTCGTGACGACCGGCGCAGCGTAGCACCACCGCGCGACTCGGCGCGGCGGGAATCGAGCGGTCGGGTCCGGGCGACCCCGCCCGGCCCGCGGAAATCAGGCGGTCGTCGGCACCTGCTGCGGCGTGAAGATCGAGACCTGGGCGTCGTCGGGCAGCATCACGCCGAAGACCTTCTGGAGCGTGAGAAGGTGGACGCAACTCCCCCACGATTCGAAATAGTGGCAGGTGCAGTGCCACTGACCGGCATCGAGGCTCACGTGGTGAGTGTCGTTGTCACCGCGGAACGTGAGGGCGAGGCGATCGATGGAGATTCGATCCAGCTCGCGGGCGTAACGGTTCGCCTTCTCGACCTTGCCGATCAGGGAGGAGTGCATCTGGCCAGATCCTCCTACATCCCGGGTTCGGGACGTGTGGCGGCCGCCGTCCAGTCCTGGCACCGACCGGGCGAGGCGGTCGCAGCCCAAGCCTACACCGGTCGCGGACGGCTGACGATATCCGACTGACGATTCGCGTCGGCTCGCCGCGGCGACGGCTCAGCCGGGGACGGCGGAAGGGTCCTCGCGGCGGAGGAGGATGCCGAGGTACTGCTTCCAGGCGCCGACCTCGGCGTCGCGCGAGCCGGCCATGCCGGCGTAGATCTGGGCGATGTGGTCGAGGTCGTGGACGGCCCAGGTCGCAAGGAGCTGGCGCAGCGTCACCTCCCCCAGCGCCGGGTGGTAGCCCCTCCGGTCGAGATCGTCATCCGTGACGAGCTCGGCGAGGGCGGCAAGGTTCGCGGTTCGCAGATCCGCGAAGCGCTCGACCAGCTGGTCGAGCGTCTGGTCGTCGTCGCGACCCTGGTGGGCGAAGCGATCGAACGGGTCGAACGGCTTCGTCGTGCCGGCCTCGAGAATCCGACGCGCCCGCGGGATCCAGTCGTCCAGCTCCGCCGAGATCAGGTGCCCGACGACGTGCCGCGGCCGCCAGCCGCCCTCCATGTCCGGCGTCGAGCCCCACGACTCCGGGAGGCCCGGCAGCAGCGCCCGGAGCACTTCCGGCGTGCGCCGCAGCAGGTCGGTCGTCTCGGCGAGGAAGGTGCCGTCGCTCATCGGCCGCAGTCTACGGCCCGCGTCTCGCGGCGACGCGCAAGCGCGGGACTGCGGCGGAATACCTCGCGATCCGTGGACCGCCGCGAGATTCAAGTGGCCGTTCGACGACCAGCGCCGGAACCGTGAGCGCAGGCGTGCGCCGGATCCGCCCAGACGGCCGATTGACCGGTTCGCCGAACGCGGCTCAAGACGAATTCGAGAGTGGCCGGCGTCGGCGGCTGGCATCGACGGCCGCGGCCCAGGCCGCCGGCGATCTCGAGGCTACGGCGCGTTCGTGCCCTCGCGACCGTAGTCGTCCTGGAGGCGGACGACGTCGTCGAGCTCCGGCGTGGAGACCTCGATGAGTGTCGCCGTCTCGATGGCCTCGTAGCGGTGCACGCGCCGCGGCGGCACGTGGGCGCCCTCGCCGGGTCCCAGCTCCCGCGTGTCGAGCCGGCCCGCGCCGTCCTCGAGCGTCAGCCGCAGCCGCCCAGACAGGACGTGGATCCACTCGTCCTTGACGTCGTGGTGCTGGAGGGACAGCCGCTTCCCGGTCTCGATGACGAGCAGCTTCCCGACGTACCGGTCCGTGTGGGCCCAGATCAGTTCGTGGCCCCACGGCTTGTCAACGCGACGCGGCAGCGACGCCTCCGGGGGCGCCGGGACGGGCGTGGTCCAGGACTCGTCGACCATCAGGCGGCCGCGTGCGCCACGACAGGCCGGCCGGCGCGGGCGAGTCCACTCACCCGAGAACGAGCTTCTCGCCCGCCTCGACGAGGGCGTCGCGCGCCTCGGGCGACGAGGCCTCCGTGTACACGCGGACGAGCGGCTCCGTGCCGGAGGTCCGGATGAGCAGCCACGAGCCGTCCTCCACGAAGAACTTGAAGCCGTCGTTGGTCGAGAGCGATTGCGTCAGCACGACCGGCGCCCCCGCGAGATCGCGCGGCGGCGAGGCGACGAGCCCCTCGAGCAGGCGGCGCTTCGTGTCGGCGTAGACCGCGCGGTCGACGTGGACGTCGATGCGGCGGTAGAACGACGGCCCCGCGAGCTCGTGGAACTGCGCGACCGCCTTCGACACCGGCCAGACACCGCGCTCCTTCTCCCTGAGGAACAGGTCGAGGAGGAGCAGGTCCGCGTAGATCCCGTCGCGCTCCGGCAGGTGCATCCCGAAGCCGTAGCCGCCGGATTCCTCGGCGCCCATCATCGCGCCCGTCTCGATCATCATCGGGCCGATGTACTTGTAGCCGACCGGGCTCTCATGGACCGCGATGCCATAGTGCTGCCCGATGCGGGCCGCCATCGAGGTGTTGTTGACCGACACGACGACCGGCTGGCGCAGCCCGCGGTGCTCCGCGAGGTAGTACATCAGCAGGCCGGTCACCTCGAGCTGGTGGATGAAGGTGCCCTGCTCGTCGGCCGCGCCGGCGCGATCGGCGTCGCCGTCGAGGAGCAGGCCCAGCTCGTGGCCCTCGTCGACGATCCGGCGCAGCGCCTCGTCGATGTTCGGGCGGATCGGCTCGGGGTTGACGCCGCCGAAGTACGGGTTGCGCTCGAGGTGGATCTCGCGGACGCGCAGCCGCCCTCCGCCCAGGAGGCGGGAGAGCCAGCCGGCGCCCGCGCCCCACATCGGCTCGACGAGGACGTCGATGTCCGCAGCCCGCAGGGCGTCCAGGTCGACCGTTCGGCGCACGAACCGCTCGTAGCCCTCGTACGGGTCGTAGCGCTCGACGAGCCCCGCCGCCTCGGCGTCGGCGAACGGCCGGCGCTCGATGGGCGCGCCCTCGGCGATCGCCTGCTCGATGACCGCGAGCATGTCCGGCCCGCCCGCCGAGCCCTGGGGCGACTTGACCTTGAAGCCGTTGTCCGTCCAGGGGTTGTGGCTGGCGGTGATGACCACGCCCGCCGCGGCGCCGCGCGCCACGACCTCGTAGGAGCTCATCTGGGTCGGGACGGCCTGGGCCGCGAACGCGACCGGGACGTCGTGGGCGAGGAGCACCTCGGCGGCGGCCTGGGCGAAGAACTCCGACGCGAACCGGCGGTCGTAGGCGATGACCACGCCCTTCGCCTGCTCGCCCCGCCCGACCACGTAGCGGGCGACGCCGTCGGCGCAGCGGCGGACGTTCTCGAACGTGAAGTCCTCGGCGATGCGCGCGCGCCAGCCGTCGGTCCCGAAGACGATCGGTGACTTCGCCGGGGCGTCGGTCACTGGCGTTCCTCCCACTCCGCCACGCGGGCGATGAGCTGCTCGACGGGCTCGGGGTCGCTCGCCGCGCCCTCCAGGAGGGCAACGGGACCCGGGGCGAGGATATCGCGGGGCCCGCGAGCGACCGCCAGCCGGCCGTCCCTGCGCTCGATGACGAGGTCCGCCACGCCCGCCCGTGCCGGCTCGTTCGGCGGGACGACCCGGCCGCTGCCCGAGCCGCCGAGGGCGGCGATGAGCTGCGTCCAGTTGCCGAGATCGCTCCAGCCGACCGACATCGAGCCCATCAGGACCCGCCGGTCGCGCGCCGCGCCCTCCATGACGGCGTGGTCGATCGAGACCGGCATCAGCCTGTCGTACGCCGCCTTCAGCCCCGGCTCGCTCGACGCGACCGAGCCGATCATCGTGATCAGCCCGGTATAGCGGTCGATCGCGTCGCGGATTGCGTCGCGCTGCCACAGGAAGATGCCCGCGTTCCAGGCGACGCCCTTCTGCGAGTAGAGGTAGCCGGCGCGGTCGAGGTTCGGCTTCTCCTCGAAGCCGGTCAGCGGGTACGTCGGGACGCCGTCGATCTCGCCGCCGTTGAACACGTCCGGGATGAGGTAGCCGTACTCGGTGGCGGGCCGCTCCGCCTTGACACCGAGCGTGACGAGCGGCGCCTCGATGCCGAACGCGCCGTTCTCGGCGAGCTTCGCGACCGCGGCGAGGACCGAGCGGTAGACGTGGTCGCGCTCCGGGTCGATCCAGGCGTCGGCCGGGAGGACCAGCATGACCTCGGCCGGATCGCGGGGGAAGCGGAGGGTCGCGAGGGCGATGGCCGCGGCGGTGTTGCGGCCCATCGGCTCCGAGATGACGTGGACCCCGGGCAGCTGCTCGCGGACCATCGGGCCGTAGCGGCGCTCGGTAACGACGGCGACATCCTCGTGCCGCAGCGGGAGCTCCGGGTGGCCGACGATCCGGTCGACGGTGCGCTGCAGCAGCGACCGCTCGCCGAGCAGCGGGAGGAAGGGCTTCGGCGTCTCGGGGCGCGACAGGGGCCACAGGCGCGTGCCCCCGCCACCCGCCATCACCACGGCGTACATCTCGGGGAATCCTATCGGCGCCGGCCGGGGCCGGGCTTGCAGCCGGCTGCACGAGCGCGCCTGGCGTGGCCTCGACGACCTAGAAGGACGGCGGGGTGATGCAGAACAGGACCCGGGCCACGCCGGGACCGGGGTTGGTGTTGCGGTGCGGGAGCCGCGACGAGTGCGTGATCGCGTCGCCGGTCTCCAGGCGGTAGTGCTCCGACCCGACCCAGATATCGAGCCGGCCCTCGAGGACGACCACAACCTCCTCGTCGGAGTCGTGCGAGTACGCCTCGTCGCCGGTGCCGCCGCCCGGCTCGATCGTCGACAGGATCACCTGGAGCTTGCCGTCCGTGGCGCGGGTCAGGAACTCGTCGACCGCGCCCAGACCCTGGTAGACGACCTTGCGCCGCTCGGCGGCACGAACAACATCGCCGGCCCGGTCGTCCTCGGCGAAGAGCTCGGCGATCGACTTGCCGAGGGCGCGCGCGATCCGCTGGACCGACGCGATCGAGGGTGACGCGACCCCGCGCTCGACCTGCGACAGGAAGCTCTCCGTGACGCCGGCCTGGGCCGCGAGCTGCCGGAGGGTCGCGCCGCGCGCCAGTCGGAGGGCGCGGATGCGTGCCCCGAGGTCCACCTCGATGGGTGCTTCGACGCTGGTGGCTAGCTCCGCCCGCGGCGTCGTCATGTCGAAACCATCTCCGGCTGAAGTATAGCTTCAGTATTCTCGAGCCAAGGCGGGGGCCTTCCGGGCCGGCGAAGCCGCCCGAATCAGCCGAGATTCAGTTGACGTGCCGCCCCGCGCTTCCTAGGATGCCGCCAGCCGGCTGAAGTGCCACTGCAGCGAGGTGCGTCGCGGCGATGACTGCGCTCCGCGGCCGGCGAGGAGGAGTGATGCAACCGCGCCCCATGACCCTGCCGCGGGCAGCGGTCCTCGTCTGCGCGACGGCCCTGGTCGCGGCCTGCGCGGGCTCCGGCCCGAGCGCCGCCCCGACCGCCGGCCCGACGACCGGGGGCCCCGGGCCGGCCACGGCCGCGCCGACCGCCGAGGCGACCGAGATCCCGCCCGAGCAGGTCACCGGCTCGCTGACAATCCTCGAGTGGCCGGGCTACGAGGTCGAGGATTTCTACCCGGACTTCGCGACGAAGTACACGAACGTCTCCTTGTCCTTCGAGTTCGGCGCCTCCGACGCCGAGCAGTACGGGCACATGAAGGCCGGCAGCCAGGCCGACGTCTTCCATCCCTACACGGGCTGGCTCCAGTTCTACGTCGACGAGGGCCTCGCGGCCGAGATCGACACCTCGAAGCTCAAGAACTGGGACAAGGTCCCGGACGCGTTCAAGGCGATCGGGCAGATCGACGGCAAGCAGTACTTCGTCCCGTGGGACTGGGGCTTCAGCTCGATCCTCTACCGGACCGACAAGATCCCGAACGTCGACAGCTGGGCAGTCCTCCTCGACCCCGCGTACGACGGCCACCTCTCGATGTGGGACGACGGCCCGGCCGCCGTCACGGTCTCGTCGTACATCCACGGCTACGACGAGACGGCGATCACCGCCGAGCAGCTGGAGGCGATCAAGGCCGAGTGGACGGCCCAGGCGCCGCTCAACCACACCTACTGGGTCGCGCCGTCCGACCTCGAGACCGGCATGAACGCCGGCGACATCTGGGCGGGCTACGCGTGGCAGGGCTCGTTCGCGGTCACGAAGAGCGCCGGCACGCCGGTTGCCTACGCCAACCCGAAGGAGGGCCGCAACTCCTGGGTCGGGCTCTACGGCATCCGCAGGGACACGCCGAACTACGACCTCGCCCTCCGCTTCCTCGACGAGAAGCTGGGGCTGCTCACCGGGCAGAACCTCGTGAACCTGTACTACTACGGGTCGGCCAACCAGGACGTCATGAACGGCCTCAGCGACCCGGCGCAGGCCGACGCGTACGGCGGGGCCGAGGCGCAGGCGCTGCTCCGGGACACGTTCGGGCTTGACGACCCGACGATCCTCCAGAACACGAACTTCACACCGAACCTGACGGCCGAGCAGCGCGACGCGTGGACGGCGATGTGGACGGAGGTCAAGGCCGCACAGTGAGCTCGCCGCGCCCATGACGACTGCCGGCGACACGCTACGGACGGGCGGCGCGGGTCGATCGATCGACCCGCGCCGTCGCACGTTCTGGTTCCTCTCGCTCCCGGCCGCGGCGGCGCTCCTCGCCTTCCTGATCCTGCCGCTGCTGTTCATGGTCGCGTTGAGCTTCCGGCCGGACCTGTCCGGGCAGTTCCTCGCGCCGTTCTCGCCGACGCTCGAGCACTACGAGAAGGTCGCCGCGACCGGCAGCTACTGGAACCTGCTGTTTCTCTCCACGCTCATCGCGTTCGGCGTCGCGGCCGCGGCGACCCTCGCCGCGTACCCGCTCGCCTACTTCCTCGCCTTCCGGGCGGGGCGGCGCGCCGGCCTCTATCTGATCCTCCTGCTGGTCCCGTTCTGGACGAGCTACTTGCTCCGGGTGATGGCCTGGCGGCTGATGCTCGACAACTCGGGGGTCGTCAACTCCGTGCTGGACGCCCTCGGACTGATCGACGAGCCGCTGGACCTGCTCTACAACCGCTTCGCGGTCGTCGTGACCCTGATCTACGTCTGGATCCCGTTCGCGATGCTGCCGATGCTCGCCGCGATGGGCCGCATCGACGCGCGACTCCACGAGGCCGCCGCGGACCTCTACGCGACACCGTGGCAGCAGCTCCGGCGCGTGACGATCCCGCTCAGCCTCCCGGGCGTCGTCGCCGCGTTCTTCATGGTCTTCATCCCGACCGTCGGCGAGTACGTCACGCCGCTGCTGGTCGGCGGGGCGCAGGGGTCGATGTACGGCAACATCGTCCAGGCGTTCTTCATCCAGGCCGCGAACTGGCCGCTGGGCTCCGCGCTGTCCGTGATCATGCTCGGGGTCACGCTGGCCCTGGTCTTCGTCGGGCTCCGCGTCGTCCAACCGCGGCGGCTCTTGGCGCAGTGATGGTCTCGCCGCGAGGGCTCCTGGCGAAGTGACAGTCTCGCCGTGACTGCGCTCTCACCCTCCCGACGCCGCCCCCGCCCCCTCGGCGCCGCGTCGCGCCGGCTCCGGGGTTACTACTGGCTGATCCTGGCCCTCCTCTACCTGCCGATCGTCCTCCTGGCGGTCTTCTCGTTCAACTCGAACACGACGCTGTCGTTCCCGCTCAAGGGCTTCACGCTCCAGTGGTACGAGCGCCTGTTCGCCAGCCCGAACCTCATCGGCGCCATCGGCCGGAGCGCGGTCGTCGCGCTGGGGGCGGGCGCGGTCGCAACGGCCCTCGGGACGATGATCGCCCTTCTCCTGGCCCGCTTCGACTTCCGCTGGAAGGGCATGCTCACGAGCCTCGCGATCCTGCCGCTCCTGATCCCGTACTTCATCCTCGGCGTCGCGCTGCTGATCCTGTTTCGCGCGACCGACATCACGCTCGGGCTGCCGACGATCGCGATCGGGCACGCGGTCATCGCGCTCCCCTACACGACGCTGATCGTCCTGGCGCGGCTGCTCGGCTTCGACCGCCAGCTCGAGGAGGCGTCGATGGACCTCGGCGCGACCTATCCGGCCACGCTGCGGCTCGTGCTGCTGCCGATCGCGGCGCCGGCGATCGCCTCCGCGTTCATCACGGCCTTCACCGTCTCGTTCGACGAGTTCGCGCTGGCGCTGTTCCTCGCCGGCCGCGACCCGACGTTCCCGGTGTACCTGTACGGCCAGCTGCGCTTCACCTCCACGATCCCCATCCTCGTCGCGGCCGTGGTGCTGCTCATGACGGTGAGCCTCGCGCTGATCCTCGTCGCCGACCGCATCCGGCGCCGTTTAATCTCCCCGGCATGACGGAACCGACCACCCGCCGCAGCGGCGAGCGCCGCTTCAGCCCCGAGCTCGCCGATCCCTCCCGCGGCCCGACCGCGTCGCAGGCCGCGGGGATGACCCTCAAGACCGCGACCACGCTCATGAAGGCGGCGAAGGCGGCCGCGCGCGAGCGTTCAGTTGCCATCTCGGTCGCCGTCGTCGACCAGGGCGGCCAGCTCGTCGCGTTCGAGCGGATGGATGGCGCGGACCTCGTCACGATCCGGCTCGCCCAGGACAAGGCCTGGACCGCGCTCGTGAACCGCATGCCGACGCGCGATCTCGGGCCGCTCGTGCAGCCAGGCGCCGACTTCTACGGCTATGCCTCGATCGGCGGCGGCCGTACGATCACCTTCGCCGGTGGCATGCCCGTCGAGCTCGAGGGCGTCCTCGTCGGCGGCGTCGGGGTGAGCGGTGGCTCGGTCGAGCAGGACCAGGAGATCGTGGACGGGGCACTCGCCGCGCTGGGCTGATCGAGGCGCGCCCGTCCCGAGGCGGGGTCGCGCGCTTGGGCACGGGCGAGCTGACGCGAGGCTCGCTCGACTCGGGCCAGCGCCGGCCCGCTGCCCGGGCGTCAGGCCGCGGGGACGGCCTCCGGCATCCGCATGCCCGCATCGGCGGCGAGGAGCTCCGCCTTCTCCGTGCTCTCCCATGGCAGGTCGAGGTCGAGCCGGCCGAAGTGGCCGTACGCCGCCGTCTGCCGGTAGATCGGGCGCTGGAGGTCCAGCGCGGCGATGATCGAGGCCGGCCGAAGGTCGAAGTGGCGCTTGATCAGCTCGAGGATCTTCTCGTCCGGCACCCGACCCGTCCCGAACGTCTCGATCGACAGCGACAGCGGCCGCGCGATGCCGATCGCGTACGCGATCTCGATCTCGAAGCGGTCCGCGAGCCCCGCCGCGACGACGTTCTTCGCGACCCATCGCGCTGCGTACGCCCCCGAGCGGTCGACCTTGGTCGGGTCCTTGCCGCTGAAGCAGCCGCCGCCGTGCCGGGCCATCCCGCCGTACGAGTCGACGATGATCTTCCGGCCCGTCAGGCCGGCGTCGCCCATCGGCCCGCCGGTCACGAACCGGCCGGTCGGGTTGACGTACATCACCGGGTCGGCGTCGCGCAGCTCGCGCGGGATCGACGGCAGGATCACGGCCTCGGTGAGATCGTCCTGGAGGCGGTCGACGCGGACGTCGGGATCGTGCTGCGCCGACACGACGACGGTCCGGACCCGCTTCGGCACGCCGTGGTCGTACTCGACCGTCACCTGGGACTTGCCGTCCGGCCGCAGGTACGGCAGCTGCCCCGACTTGCGGGCCTCGGCCAGGCGGCGGGCCATGCGGTGCGCGAGGGCAATCGGGAGCGGCATCAGCTCCGGGGTCTCGCGGCAGGCGAACCCGAACATCATCCCCTGGTCGCCCGCGCCGTACTCCTGGGCGTCGACCTTCTCGCCGCGGACCTCGAGGGCGGCATCGACGCCCTGCGCGATGTCCTTCGACTGCTCCTTGATCGAGATGAGGGTGCCGCAGGTCTCGTAGTCGAAGCCGTAATCCGAGCGCGTGTAGCCGATGTCGCGGACGGTCTCGCGGACGACCTGCTGGAAATCGACGTAGGTCGATGTGGTGATCTCGCCGAGGACGACGACGAGGCCGGTGGTGGTCGCAGTCTCGCAGGCGACGCGCGCCTCCGGGTCGTCGCGGATGATCGCGTCGAGGATGGCGTCGCTGACCTGGTCGCAGAGCTTGTCGGGGTGGCCCTCCGTGACGGATTCGGAGGTGAAGAGGTACTCGGGCGCGTCGACGATGCTGGTCAAGGATTCCTCGTCTGCTGGCGCCGCTCCTGGTCGCGATTCGGGCGCCGATCTTCGATCGCGGCGACTGTACCACCGGCTCCGTGCCACCTCCGCTGGCGCGATAGTCCCCCCGCGTCGGGCCCTGTTCGCCAGCCCCGGGCTCGCGCCGAGACGATCCCAGCTCCTCAGGCCCACCTCGACACCGCCGCGGCCGCGGCTCGTCGCGGGCCGGCTCGTCGCGGGCCGGCCAACGGTCGTGGCTGCCGTGCGGCGGGCGCGGGCGGGCTCGTGGGCGGTCGCACCCGGCAGCGAGGTCGCGGGTAGGCTCAGCTTGTGAACGACCTCGAGGCGCGCGCCCGCGAGCTCGACGCGATGGATCCCCTCGCGATGTTCCGCGACCGCTTCGCGCCGGCCGAGCCCGGCCTCGTCTACCTCGACGGCAACTCCCTCGGCCGGCCCACGAAGGCCGCCGTCGAGCGCGTCCGGGACGTGACGGACCAGTGGGCGACGAGCCTGATCCGCGGCTGGGACGAGGGCTGGCTGGCGCTTCCGACCCGCGTTGGCGATCTGCTCGCCACGGGCGTCCTCGGCGCGCGCGATGGCGAGGTCCTCGTGACGGACTCGACCACCGTGAACCTGTACCGCCTCGCGACCGCCGCCCTCGACGCCCGGCCGGGCCGCCGGGCCATCGTCATCGAGCGCTCGGAGTTCCCGACGGACCGCTACATCGTCGAGGGGCTGGCGCGCGAGCGAGACCTCGACATCCGCTGGCACGACGGCGACCCGGTCGAGGGCCTGGCGCCGGACGCCATCACCGAAGCCCTCGACGACGACACGGCCCTGGTGCTGCTCTCGGCCGTCAACTACCGCTCCGCAGCCGTCGCCGACATTCGCGCGATCACGGACCGGGCCCGCGCCGCCGGGGCACTGGTGCTCTGGGACCTGTCGCATGCCGTCGGCGCGATCCCGGTCGACCTCGAGGCGAACGGCGTCGACCTGGCGGTCGGCTGCACGTACAAGTACCTGGACGGCGGCCCCGGCGCCCCGGCCTTCCTCTACGTCCGCCGCGAGCTCCAGCACCAGCTCCGTCCCCCGATCCAGGGCTGGATGGCGCAGACCGACCAGTTCGAGATGGGCCCGACCTTCCGGCCGCGCCCGGGCATCGACGGCTGGCAGGTCGGGACGCCCGGGATCATCGGGCTGACCGCCGCGCAGGCCGGTATCGAGCTGGTGGCCGAGGCCGGCATCGACGCGATCCGCGCCAAGAGCGTCGCCCTCACCGAGTACGCGGTCCAGCTCCTCGACGCCTGGCTCGCGCCGCTCGGCTGCTCGCTGGGCTCACCGCGCGACGCCGCCCGCCGCGGCTCGCACGTCGCCATCCGCCACCCGCGCGCGAAGGAGCTGACCGAGACCCTCAAGGCCCGCCACGTCATCACCGACTACCGCGCCCCCGACTCGATCCGCATCGGCCTCTCGCCGCTGACGACGTCCTTCGCCGACGTGGCCGAGGGCCTGGCGACGCTGAGGAACCTGCTCACGGAAGCCTGACCGGCGCCACGTCGTGCCCAGGCGGCGCCGAGGAAGGTGGCCTTGCCTACTCGTCCTCGGCGATCGGGTGCGCGTGCTTCTTCTGCTTCCAGTCGGGGAACGCCTGCATCAGCTTGCGCAGCAGGTCGTAGAGGCGCTCCTTCTCGGACTCCGTCAGCACCGACATCAGATTCGACTCGGTCCGCGAGGAGAGCCCGGCGACCTCGTCCCACTTCTGCAGGCCGAGCTCGGTCGGCTCGACCATCGTGCCGCGGCGATCGTTCGGGTCGGGGACGCGGCGGATGAGTCCGGCGGCCTCCATGCGATCGAGGCGGTTGGTCATCGCGCCGCTCGACAGGCGGAGGTCCGTCGCGAGCTTGCCGGCGGACGCTCGATACGGCGGGCCGTGCTTGCGCAGCTTCCCCAGGAGGTTGAACGCCCGGCGGTCGATGCCCGACTGCGCGAGGTTCTCCTCGAGCGACTGGTTGAAGGCCCACGCCACGATCTGGATGCGCTCGAGAATCCCCTCGGTCAGCCGGTCGAGGTCCGGGATCTCGCGCGACCAGACATCGAGCATCTCGTCGATCTGATCGCGCGCCGGGGGCTTGGCGCTCATGTCGGGCCCATTCTCCGTCCGCCACCGTTCGATGTCAAGTCTCTTTGTCTCAATCCTCTTGACATCAAACTACTTGCCATCTACTATCTCGATATCGAGAGTTTCGAGACCAAGATGGCTCGAACGGAAGCGAGAAGGGTGGAACACCAGGTGACGACCATGACCAGGGGCCTGACGGGCTCGAGGCGGGCCGTCGTGGCGGCCACCACCCGCGGCGTCGAGGCGCTCTGCGCCCCGGTTGTTGCTTGGGTCGGCCGCCCGGCAAGCGTCTCCGATCCCGGCGAGCGCCGCGCCCTGGCGCGGGAGCACGCATGGGTCGAGGCCGCGGCTACGGCCGCGATCCGGAGCGCGCGCGCCTGACGTCGGGCGATCGCGGGGCCTCCGGCCTCGAGGATCGCAACGGAGCAGTCCCTCCCTGGAACGGGGCGCCGATGGGCGGCGCCCCGTTCCTCATTCCCGCGGGCGCGGCGGGGGCGAGGGTGCGGCGGGGGCGGGCGCCGGGCGTCAGGAGCGGCGGTTGACCTCGAGCTGCGCCCGGAACTCGTCGAGGAACTGGATCTCCAGGCGCTCGATGTCGTCCGCCGGCTCGAAGCCGAAGACCTGCGCGTAGAACGACAGCTCCGCCCCGAACGAGCGGATGATCGCGTCGCGCGAGCGGAAGCCGTGGTCCTCGCCCGGGTAGAGCAGGTAGGCATGCGGGATGCGCCGCTCGAAGAGCGCGTCGACGATCCGCTCCGCCTCGGACACGGGCACGATCTTGTCCTCGGCACCCTGCTGGACCAGCACGGGCGCCGTGATCTGCTCGGCGTGCAGCGACGGCGAGCGGTCGAGGTACAGCTGCTCGGCGTCGGGCCACGGCCCGACGAGCGTCTCGAGGTAGTGCGACTCGAACTTGTGCGTGTCGTGCACGAACGCGCGCAGGTCGCCGATGCCGAAATACGTGCAGCCCGCGTCGAACTGCTTCGTGAAGGCGAGCGCGGCGAGGGTCGTGAAGCCGGAGGCGGAGCCGCCGCGGATCGCCTGGCGGTGCCCGTCGACCAGGCCCTGCTCGGCGAGGTAGCGCGCGCCGGCGACGCAGTCGTCGACGTCGACGACGCCCCACTGCCCGTTGAGCCGCTTCCGGTATTCCCGGCCGTACCCGGTCGAGCCGCCGTAGTCGACGTCGAGCACCGCGTAGCCGCGGCTCGTGAAGAGCTGGAAGCCCGTCGCGAAGCCCGAGTAGGCCCCGGCGGTCGGGCCGCCGTGGCTGGTGACGATGAGCGGCGGCAGCTCGCCCTCGGGGCCGCGGAACGACGTGTTGGTCGGTGGGTAGAAGTTGCCGTGGGCCGTCCGGCCGCCGCTCGTCGGGAACTCGATGTGGCGGGCGATCGAGACGTCGGCCGGGTCCGGCTCGAAGGGCGTCGCCACCCGCAGGAGCTCGACCCCGCCGTCGAGGCCGATCTCCGCGATCGCCGCGGGCTGGACCGGGCCGGCCACGCGCGCGAGGATCTTCCCGGCGTCGAAGGAGATCGCGGTGATCTCGGTGAGTCCCGGCAGGTCGATCGGCGTGATGGCGCCGTCCGGGGCGCGGCGGAGCAGCAGGTCGCGGCCGCCCGCGCGGGCGGCGATGAGAATCTCGCCCCCGGGCAGGAACGCGTACGTCCGGGACCCGAACTGCCAGTCCGGTGGGACGACTTCCGCCTCGAGGTCGGTCAGCTGCTCGATCCGTCCGTCGACCCAGCGGTAGAGGTTCATCCAGCCGGTCGGCTCGGCCGCGAAGTGCAGGACGCCGTCGGGCGACCAGCGCGGCTGGCTGATCCAGTCGCTCTGGCTCCCGGCGACGAGCCGCCGCTCGCCCAGCGAGCCATCCGGAGACACCGGGGCGACGTAGAGCTGCGTACCGTCCCATGGCATGTTCGGGTGGCGCCACTCGAGCCAGGCGAGCGTCGAGCCGTCCGGCGAGAGACGCGGCGCGCTGTAGAAGTCCGCCCCGGACACGAGGGTCTCCACGTTCCCAGACTCGAGGTCGACCGTCACCAGGCGGTTGTCCCACTCGCCGTGGCGCTCGACCGTCTCGGGCTCGTGGTCCTCGAACACGGCGATGAGCCGGTTCCGGGCGGCGTCGTGGATTGCGTCCGCGTAGCGCCACTGCCGTTCGGGCGTCAGAGGCACGACCTCGCCCGGCCGGATGACCCGGTGGAGCCGCCCCGACACGAAGTCGCAGACCACGGCGAGATCGCCCGAGATGAGCGTCGCGCCGCCACCGTATTCGTGGACGCGGCTGCGGGCGTTGAAGCCCTCCGGCGTGAGGCGCGTCAGCGTGCCGTCGGGCTCGCGGCGCACGAGGACCTGTCGACCGCCCTCCTCCGGGCGGCCCTCGAGCCACCAGCGGACCCCGTCTGCCCCGTGCGGCTCGGTGAGAAAGACGACCTGCTCGGTCAGCCGCTCGATCCTGAAGGGCGAGGCCCACGAGCCGTACGGCGCGACGGTCACCGCGGGCTGGGTCGAGTCCTTGGAGTCGTTCTCGGTCTGGGACGCGATCTCGGTCACGACAGCTCCTCGTCCGGTGCGCTCCGCTCCGGGTGTCAGGTCCCGGGCGCCAGGTCCGGGATGGCAGGTCGGGTTGCAGGTCCCCGGGTGTCAGGTCCCGTGCTTCCAGGAGGCGACATACTCGGCCTGCTCCGGCGTCATCGACTCGATCTCGATGCCGAAGGCCCGCAGCTTCAGCCGCGCGACCTCCGCATCGATGGCGGGCGGGACGCCGTAGACGCGGTTCTCGAGCTCGGCGCGGTGCTGGACGACGTACTCCGCGGCGAGGGCCTGGTTGGCGAAGCTCATGTCCATGACCGCGGCCGGGTGGCCCTCGGCCGCGCCGAGGTTGACGAGCCGGCCTTCGGCGATGAGGTGCAGCCGCTTGCCGCCGATGTCGAACTCCTGGACGTTCTCCCGGACCTCGCGGACGTGACCCTCGGCCATCTCGCGCAGGGCCGCGAGGTCGAGCTCGGCGTCGAAGTGGCCCGAGTTGGCCATCACCGCGCCGTCCTTCATCGCCTCGAAGTGCTCGCGGCGGAAGACGTTGATGTTCCCGGTCGCGGTGATGAACAGGTCGCCCCACGCGGCGGCCTGGGCCGCGGTCATGACCTGGTAGCCGTCCATGAGCGCCTCGAGGGCCCGGATCGGGTCGACCTCGACGACCGCGACGTGCCCGCCGTGGCCGGCGAGGCGGGCCGCGATCCCTCGCCCGACCCAGCCGTAGCCCGCGACGACGACGTTGCGCCCGGCGATCAGGAGGTTCGTGGCGCGCAGGATCCCGTCGACGGTCGACTGGCCGGTCCCGTAGCGGTTGTCGAAGAGGTGCTTCGTCAGCGCCTCGTTGACCGCGATGACCGGGTAGCCGAGGGCGCCGTCCGCGGCCATCGCCCGGAGGCGGATCACGCCGGTGGTCGTCTCCTCGGTGCCGGCGAGGACCGCCTTGACCTGCTCGGCCCGATCCTGGTGGAGGAGCGAGACGAGATCGCAGCCGTCGTCCATGGTCAGCGTGGGGTGGGTGTCGGCGACGGAGTTGAGGTGCCGGTAGTAGGTGTCGCGGTCCTCGCCGCGGCGCGCGTGGACCGGGATGCCGTATTCGGACACGAGGGCCGCGGCCACGTCGTCCTGGGTCGACAGAGGGTTGCTCGCGGCGAGCGCGATGGACGCCCCGCCGGCCTGGAGGGTCCGCATGAGGTTGGCCGTCTCGGTGGTCACGTGGAGGCAGGCGCCGATGCGGAGCCCGCGGAGCGGCTGCTCCCGCGCGAATCGCTCGCGGATCGACCGGAGCACCGGCATCTCGCGCTCGGCCCATTCGATGCGTCGCACGCCCTCCGTGGCGAGCCCGAGGTCGGCGACGTCGTGCGAGGCGGCTTCGGTGGCGGCTCCGGCCGCGGCCCCCGTGCCGGCGGATCCCGTGACGGTCATCGTGCCTCCGTGATGCTCGGCCTGGTCGATCGATCGGTCGTCGTCATGGTCATCGCGGCCGCGATTCGCGGTTCCGCGCGAGGCGCCGGAGCGCCCCGAACAGGTCGCCCCAGAACGACCCGATCCGGTGGCCGAGGCGCTCCTCGAACCGGACGTGCTCGGCGTACCCGAGCCGCCGGTAGGCATTCAGCGCCGGTGGGTTGTCGGATCGGACGTTGAGCACGACATGGTCGCAGAACTCGAGGAGATGGGCCGTGACGGCCCCGGTCGTCGCCTGGGCGTAGCCACGGCCGCGGAACTCCGGCTGCGTCAGGACGTTGCCGACGACCGCGATCCGCGCCGACCGCCCGATGACGTGCGTCCCGGCGGCCGCGACGAGGCGACCGTTCACGCGGATCCCGTAGTAGACGCCCTCGGCCACGGCCTGTGGCGGCAGCCAGCTGCCGAACCCGAGCCCGTAGAGCCGGTTCAGCTCGCCGACGTCCCCGGGGCCCAGGGGCTCGACGCCGGGGTCGAAGGCCGGACGGAAGCGCTCCCGGTCGACCCACATCCGGACCATCTGCGGCCCGGCCTCGACCCGGTAGCGGCTCTCGACCGCCCGCGTGTTCGCCGGCAGGTAGGCGAGGTAGGCGATCGGCGGCTTGATGACGTCGCGGAGGATCGCCTCGATGCCGTCGTCGCGGCCGGCGATGAACAGCGGCTGGGGCGACGGCCCGCCGTACTCGAGGACGAGCGAGACGACCTCGCTGCCCGACCGCGCGATGCCCCAGCGGGCCCGCCCGGGCTTGCGGTCCTCGAGGTCCGCGAGCGCGTAGGCGGAGTAGAGCCGGTCGCGCTCCAGGAAGGCCCGGATGATCCCGTGGTCGGTCGTCGCCTCCGCGATGAGCCTGCCCGCGCCCCGGTCGCGATCGCGATCGAGGACGGCGGAGGCCATCAGAACGCCGCCCCGACCGGCCGTGCCGGCTCGAGGGCGTACGGCCCCGCCGCCTCGCGCCGCCGCGTCTCGCGCCGCTCCATGGCGTCCCGCAACGACTCGTCGAACGGCGCGCGGAGGACGCCCTCCTCGGTGACGATGGCCGTGATCAGGTCGGCCGGGGTGACGTCGAAGGACGGGTTCTTCACGTCGGTCCCCTCGGGGGCGATGCGCAGCCCGCGAATCGCTGCGACCTCCGCCGCCGGGCGGTCCTCGATCGGGATGTCCCTGCCGCCGGGCGTCGCCAGGTCGACCGAGGACAGCGGGGCGCAGACGACGAAGGGGATCCCGTGGCGTCGCGCCAGCACGGCGAGCGTGTACGTCCCGAGCTTGTTCGCGGTGTCGCCGTTGGCCGCGATCCGATCGGCGCCGACGAGGATCACGTCGACCCGGCCCTGGGCCATGAGCGGCCCCGCGGCCATGTCCGGGATCAGCGTGTGCTCGACGCCGCCCTGCCGCAGCTCCCATGCGGTCAGCCGCGCGCCCTGCAGGTACGGCCGCGTCTCGTCGACCCAGACGTGGATCGGGCGCTCCGCGGCGTGCGCGACCTGCACGATCCCGAGCGCCGTCCCGAACTGGCCGCAGGCCAGCGGGCCGGTGTTGCAGTGGGTCAGGATCTCGAGCGGCCGGCCCTCGACCGCCGGCAGGACCGCCTGTCCGGCCTCGGCGAGCCGGCCGTGGTCGTCGGTGGCCTCCTCGATGATCGCCATCGCCTCGGCGTGGAGCGCGTCGGCGATCAGGGCGCCCTCGGGCGAGAGCTTGCCGATCTCCTCGTAGCGGGCCATCAGCCGGTCGACCGCCCAGCCGAGGTTGACGGCCGTGGGCCGGGCGTGCCGGAGCGTGTTCGCCGCGCCGTCGATGATCGCCCGGCGGGCGTGGGGCTGGGCCTTCGCGGCGCGCCTGGCGGTCAGCGCGAGCCCGATCGCCGCGACCTGGCCGATCGCGGGCGCGCCGCGGACGACCATGTCGCGGATCGCGGCGGCGGCCTCGGCGGCGGTCCGGACGCGCAGCTCCACGAGCCGGTCCGGCAGCTGGCGCTGGTCGATCAGGAGGAGGACGTCGTCGGATTCGAAGCGGAAGGGCGTGCGGAAGCCGGCGGGAGGCGTGTCGGATGCGACCGGCGCGCCAGCCGCGGACTGGAGGGCGGCCGGCCGGGCGTCCGCGGCCGGGGTGCCGGCGACGGAGCCAGACCCGCCCGGCCCGGTGCCGCCGAGGATCCCGGACCCGTCGCCGAACAGCGCGGAGGCCTCGGCCGCGCTCCGGTCGCGGAGTTCCGTGACGGCCCCGACGACATGGCTGGCCCCGGTCAGCACCTCGCCGGCGAGGCGGCGGAAGAACAGCCGACGCTCGGGGTCGAACGAGCCCCGGCCGGACGCGCCCTGCGCGGAAGCGCCCTCGGCCGGTGCCGGCTCGGATGGCCGCGCCCCGGATGCTGGCGGCTCGTTCGCGGACCGCTGGTTCGCTGGCTGCTCGGTCATCGGCGCGGGCCGCGGGCGGCGGGCTCTCTCAATACCGGATGACGCTGGTCACCTTGCGACCCTCGAGGCGATCGCGACCCTGGAGGAACTCGAGCTCGACCAGGAAGGCCAGCCCGACGATCTCGCCCTTCAGCCGCTCGACCAGCTCGATCGTGCCCTGGACGGTCCCGCCCGTCGCGAGAAGGTCGTCGACGATCAGCACCTTCTGGCCTGGCTGGATCGCGTCGCGGTGGATCTCGAGGGTGTTCGACCCGTACTCGAGCGCGTACTCGACCGACAGCGTCTCCGCCGGCAGCTTCCCGAGCTTGCGGACCGGCACGAGGCCCGCGCCGAGCTCGTAGGCCATCGGCGCACTGAAGATGAAGCCCCGCGATTCCATGCCGACGACGATGTCGAGGTGCTCGCCGCGATAGGGCTCGAGCATCAGCCGGATCGCCTCGCGGTACGCGTCCGGGTCCTTGAGCAGCGTCGTGATGTCGTAGAACAGGATGCCCGGCTTGGGGAAGTCGGGAACCTCGCGGATCTTCGACCGAAGCTCCTCGGCGGACATGCGTCTCGGGGCCTCCTCCTGGGGGGTCGCGGCGCGGCTGGCGATCGATCGGGCTGGGTCCGGAGTCTACCGCACGGCCTCGGGCGCGCCCGCGGGCACGGCCCGCCGGGCCACCCTCGCGACGAGACGCGGGGCGAGCAGGAAGCCAGCTGCGGCGACCAGCACCGCGAGGGCCATTGCGGCCCCGATCCCGGTCGCCGGCCCCACGGTCAGCCGCTCCGAGGTGGCCACGAGCGCCGCGCCGACGCTCACCCCGAGCGTCGAGCCCAGCGTGTCGGACAGCGTCAGCCCGGACGTCACGGTGCCCTGCTCCCCGGGCGGCACGTCGCGCAGCACGATCAGCGCGAACTGGGCATACCCGAGACCCATGCCGTAGCCGGCGAGGGCGAACGTCGGGACGACAACCCACGCCGGGACCTGCGGCAGCAGGACGCTCATGACCAGCGCCGTCCCGAGCCCGACCACGGCGAAGCCGAAAAGCGCGAACCGCTCGGCCCGTATCCGCCCGGACAGCCGCGCCTGCGTCCACGAGCCGAAGGTCCACGACACGGTCGCGGCGGTGAGCGCGATGCCGGCAAGGGTCGGGGTCCAGCCGCGATGGTCGGTCATGAGCAGCGGGATGTACGGGTCGTAGACGAAGAAGACGAACGTCAGGAAGCCGCGAAGCAGCACCGCGGTCGGGTAGCCGCGTGCGGCGCGGAGCGTCCCCGGCGGCACGAGCCGGTGGAATGCGTGGACGGTCAGCAGGACGCCCGGGATTCCGAACGCCGCGACCAGCAGCGGGTCGGTGGCGGAGAGGCCGCCCGTGACCAGCACGACCCCGACGGCCACGATCAGCGCATCGCGCAGCCGCGAGCCCGACGATCGACCGGGGGCCCGCGGCGCGCCCGGCACGATCTTTCGGAGGGCGTCGAACGACATCCAGCCCGAGAGCGCGACGAGGGGCAGGAGCCCGAGGAACACGAGGCGCCAGTGCAGGAACTCGGCGACCGCCCCGCCGACCGCCGGCCCGAACACGCCCGGCAGGATCCAGGCGGTCGAGAGCATCGCGAACATCGACGGCCGGAGCCGCTCCGGCAGGCTTCGCCCGATCGCGACGTAGGCGACCGGCGGGATCGCCCCGCCGCCGATGCCCTGCATGAACCGCGCCCCGATCAGGACCTCCATGCTCGGCGCAAGGCCCGCGAGGAGGAGGCCGCCCGCGAACAGCCCCAGCCCCACGAGGAACGGGAACAGGATCCCCCGGCGGTCGATCAGCTCGCCCGCGATCACGATCCCGAGGAGCGACCCGACCATGAAGGCCGAGAAGACGAGCCCGTACTGCTCGGCGCCGCCGAGGTCCTGGGCCACGATCGGCATCGCCGCGGACACGGCGAGCGCTTCGGCCGCGACGAGCGTGATCGTCAGGACCAGCCCGAGGGTCAGCTCCCGGCGATGCGGCGACCAGAGGCCCGTGCCGTCATCCGTCGGGGAACCGGCGTTCCCCGTCACGAGTGGGTGCCAGCCTCGGTCGTCCCGGGACGCAGGACGTCGCCGTCATCCGTGATGGTCCAGAAGGGGTTGTGGGCGACCTCCCAGGGATGCCCGTCGGGGTCGATGAAGACGCCCGAGTAGCCGCCCCAGAACGTCTCGCCGCCCTCTCGGCCGATCGTCGCGCCCGCGGCGCGCGCCGTGTCGAGGAACGCGTCGACTTCCTCGGGCGAGCGAACGTTGTACGCGAGCGTGACGCCTCCCCAGCCGCCGGCGTCCTCGACCATGCTGTCCTTCGCGAGCTCCTCGCGGCTCCAGAGGGCGAACACCATCCCGCCGGACTGGAAGAACACGACCCCATCCTCGGGCTTCGAATCCGACCGCCAGCCGAGGGCTTCGTAGAACGCGCGCGACCGCTCGAGGTCGGCCACGCCGAGGGTGACCAGGGAGATCCGGGGTTCCATGGCCGCGAGTCTAGGTCGTCACGGCGCGACCCCGCCGAAGTGGGCCTGCCCGGCAGCTGCGCCCGACCCGCAGCCCGCGCCCGACCGGCAGCCCGCGCCCGACCGGCAGCCCGCGCGGCGAGCACCCCGCCACGCAGGTGGTCAGCGCGGCTCGACCGCCACGCGCAGCCCGAGGGCGATCAGCACCGCGCCGGTCGTCCCCTCCAGCCAGCGCTTCACGTCGGAGCGGGTCAGCGTGCGGTGCGCGCGATGGATGAGGTGCGCGTAGATCGTCAGCCAGGTGAGCCCGATCACGATGTGCACGAGCGCGAGGAACATGATCTGCGGCAGGACGGCCCGCGACGCATCCACGAACTGCGGCAGGAACGTCAGGAACAGCAGCGCGGGCTTGGGGTTGAGCACCGTCGAGATCACGCCCTGGACGTAGGCCGTCCGCATCGACGGCACCCGCCGGTGCCGCCCGATCCCGACCTGCACGTCCGGCGCCGCACCCGCCTCGACCTCGACGCCCGGCTCGCGGCGCGACCGCGACGCGCCGAGCAGCGACTGCACCCCGAGGTAGACGAGGTACGCCGCGCCGGCGAGCTTCACGGCCGTGTACGCCTCGGCCGAGGCCACGAGCAGCGCCGACAGCCCGACCGCCAGCGCCGTCGCGTGCACGACGAGCCCGGTGAGGTTGCCGAGGATCGTTCGCTGGGCCAGCGCGGTCCCGCCGAGGAAGACCTGGCGCATGATCAGCGCCATGTCGGCGCCGGGGACGACGGTGATCAGGATCGACCCGGCGAGGAACGGCAGCAGCTGCTCGACCGGGACGGGCATGGCGGAATGCTACGCGTGGTCGAGCAGCCGAAAGGCCGTCACGTAGTTTCGGAGTGCGGTGCCGAGCTCCTGGAGGGACGGCGAGTCGGCCGGTGGGCCGCCGCTGCCGTGCTCGATCGAGCGGAGAGCGTCGCGCGTCACCGCCCGGTACCGGACCACGCCCGGGTTCGGCGGCTCGGAGCCCCGTCCAACGTGCCCGGCTCGTCCGTCGAGAGGGCCTCGAGCAGGCGGTCGAGCAGCTCGATGCGGCGGCGGTGGTGCGCGACCTCGGCGCCCATCGACTCGCGGGCCGAGTCCGATGCCTTCCCGTACGAGTGCCGGAACCCGCGCCGCTGCGCCTCGGCGAGTTCCGTGGCACGGGCGGCGAGCAGCGCGCCGCGGAGGATCCGGACCTCCTCGGGATCGACGTCGAGGTCAACGCGCATACGCCACCCGGCGAGGCCATGGCAGGAACCTCGCGAAGAACGCGAGCGTCGCCACCAGCGCGAGGATGGCGCAGCCGTAGAGCGCCACGGTGAGTGCCAGCATGAACGGGACGAGCTGCGGCGAGCATTCGTCGACGGCGCACCCGTAGCCCATCCCGTACCAGCGCACGTTGACGTCCGCGACGAGCCCACCAAGCGCCAACAGCACCGTCGCGCCAACCCGTATCCCTCCGTCGATCGCTTGGCGGAAGCGGTTCGGCCAACGGATCGCAATGAGGGCGTACGGCGCCACGATGAGCAGCGACAGGCCGGCGTTGCCGAAGGCGAACACGTTCGATGCGGCCCCGACCGTTCCCGCAACGACCGCGATTGCAAGGACCGGGCGGCGATACCTGCCGAAGTGGCGCTCGGCGAATGCGAGGTAGCCCAGGAGGCCGAGCTTCAGCGCCACCAGGACGACCGTGGCGACGTAGCCCGCGAAGCCCTCCGCTCCGAATGCCTGGCGGGAGAGGTCGAGGACGAGATGCGCCAGGGGGTTCTGCTCGCCAAGGCCGTACTCCCACAGCGTGGTGAACGACACGAGGTCCGCGATCTGAGCGAGCAGCGCGGCCCGCAGCCACCGCTCACGCTGGCCGGCCAGCCGCACCAGGCCGATGCCGAGCAACCATCCCGCGACCGTGATCACCCCGCGACGATACGCCGCGCCCGGGGCGGCCGACCAGCCTCCCCGGCGTCCTAGATCGGTCCGTCGAGACTGGGGCGCTCGGCGGGGCCGTAGCGGCCCTCGCGCCGTGCCGGCACCTCCGCCGGCCGCATCGAGGCGAGCACCGCGGGGTCGACGTGCGCCGTCTCCGTCGAGAGCCGCGCGACGACCGCCTGCGTCAGCGCCCAGGCCTTGCGCGGGTCCCTCGGTAGCCGGATCCGGACCTGGTTCGAGGCGAACGTCACGTCGGCGTGCCGCACGCCCGGGAGCGACCCGGGGGTGAGCAGCCGCATCGCGGTCGCTCGGGACAACCCCGCGCCGAAGCGGACGACCAGCTGTCCCTCCTCGCGCGACATCGAGGCGACGCCCGCCGCCTCGGCGGCGATCCGCAGCTCGGCGACCTCGGCGAGGCGCTGGACGGGCTCGGGCATCGGGCCGAAGCGGTCCACGACCTCCTGCCGGAACGCGGCGACGTCGCCCGGCGTGCGGGCGCGCGCGAGGCGCCGGTACAGCTCCAGCTTCTGGGCCTCGTCGGGCACGTACGCGTCCGGGAGGTGCGCCTCGAGCGGCAGGTCGATCACGGCCTGCTGCGGCGCGAGGACGGGCGCGCGATTCTCGCGGGCCGCCTTGCGCTCCTCCACGGCCTCCGCGAGCAGCCGCGAGTACAGGTCGAAGCCGACCGCGGCCATGTGGCCCGACTGCTCCCCGCCGAGGATGTTGCCGGCGCCCCGGATCTCGAGGTCGGACAGCGCGATCTGGAACCCGGCGCCGAGCTCCGAGGCGTTGAAGATCGCCTGGAGCCGCTTCCGAGCGTCCTCGCTCATCCGCTCGCGCCGCCGGTACAGGAGGTACGCGTAGGCGCGGCGCGACGATCGACCGACCCGGCCGCGGAGCTGGTAGAGCTGCGCCAGGCCGAGCGTGTCGGCGCGGTCGATGATGATCGTGTTCGCGTTCGGGATGTCGAGGCCGGACTCGATGATCGTCGTGCACACGAGCACGTCCGCCTCGCCCCGGGCGAACGCGAGCATGACGCTCTCGAGGTGGCCCTCGGCCATCTGGCCGTGCCCCACGACGATCCGCGCGTCCGGCAGCATCTTCCGGAGCTGCTCGGCCTGGGCCTCGATCGTCTCGACCCGGTTGTGGACGTAGAACACCTGCCCGCCGCGGTCGAGCTCGCGGAGGATCGCGTCGCGGACGAGGCCGGCGGACGCCTCCGCCACTCGCGTCTGGATCGGGAGGCGGTCCTCCGGCGGCGTCTCGATCACCGACATGTCGCGCACGCCGGCGAGCGCGAGGTTGAGCGTCCGCGGGATCGGCGTCGCGGAGAGGGTCAGGACGTCGACCTCGCGCTTGAGCTGCTTCAGCCGCTCCTTCGCCGCGACCCCGAACCGCTGCTCCTCGTCGACGACCACCAGTCCGAGATCGCGGAAACGGACGTCTTTCGAGAGCAGCCGGTGGGTCCCGATGACGAGGTCGACCGACCCGTCCGCCAGGCCCTGGACGACCTTCTCCTGCTCGGCCCGCGGGACGAACCGGCTCAGGAGGGCGACGCGGACCGGAAACGGCCCGAAGCGCTGGGCGAACGTCACGTGGTGCTGGGCGGCAAGGACGGTCGTCGGCACGAGCACCGCGACCTGCTTACCGTCCTGCGTCGCCTTGAACGCGGCCCGGATCGCGACCTCGGTCTTGCCGTAGCCGACGTCGCCGACGACGAGGCGGTCCATCGGCCGGACGGCCTCCATGTCGTGCTTGACCTCGACCGTGGCGCGAAGCTGGTCGACCGTCTCCTCGTACGGGAACGCGGCCTCCATCTCGGCCTGCCAGGGCGTGTCCGGCTGGTAGGCGTGGCCGGGCGCCTCGGCGCGGGCGGCGTAGAGGGCCAGCAGCTCCTCGGCGAGCTCGCCGACGGCCTTGCGGACCCGCTGCTTCGTGCGCAGCCACTCCGTGCCGCCGAGCTTGGAGAGCGACGGGTGCTCGCCGCCGGAGTAGCGCGAGACCCGGCCGATCTGCTCGACCGGGACGAAGATCCGGTCCTGGCCCAGGAAGGCGAGCTCCAGGAAGTCGCGCTCGTCGCCCAGCCCGGAGCTCCGGCGGACCATCCGCTCGTAGCGGGCGATGCCGTGGTCGATGTGGACGACGAGGTCGCCAGGCGTCAGGCGCTCGAGGATGTCCCGCGGCACGACCCGGCGCATCGCCTTGGGCCGCCGGACGCGGACGTTCCCAAACAGCTCGCGATCGGTGACGAAGACGAGCCCGTCCGGCCCACCAAGGAACCCGCCGTTCAGGCTTCGATCGACCAGCTGGACGCTCCCGGGCGGCGGCGACTCGGAGATCGCGTTCGTCACGCCCGCCGCGTGGCCCCCCTCCTCGAGCAGCTCCGCGAGGCGCGGCGCCTGGTCCGAGGCGATCACGATGCGGGGGCGAGATTCGGCACTTCTCTCGCCTGCCTCGCCGAGCCACCGATCGACGGCGTCGGCGATGCGCGCGCCACGTCCCGGCGGGAGCACCGGCTCGTGCCAGCCAAAAAGGTCGCCGCTGGACTTCCCGCCACCGGCCAGCGCGTCACCGGCCTCGGATTCCCAGGTGAGCTCGAGGGTCCGCGCGCCGTGCAGCCGCCTCTTCCAGTCGCGCGGCGGGAGCAGGGTCGCAGGCCAGTCCTTCGGCAGCTCCTTCGCCGCGAGCAGGTCGCTGCGCCGCTCGTCCGCCTGACGCCACAGGAAGTCGGCCGCGTCCGCGACGTCGCCCGGCTCGTCGATGACGAAGAGGGTCTCGGGCGGGAGGTGGTCGAGCGCGGTCGAGGGCGCGAGCACCGGCGCCCAGACCTCCGCCGCGTCACCGACCGCGGCCGCGCGGGTTTCGCCGACGCCGGCGCCCCACGAGGGCGGTCGCTCGGGGTCCGGGGCCCCAACGAGCCGCTCGAGGTCGTGCGCGAGCCGCTCCGGCAGCCGCTTCGCCGCCGGTCCCAGGCGCTCGTGGATCGCGCCGGCGGCATCGGGCGGGAGCAGGAACTCGGACGCCGGCAGCAGCGCGACGCGGTCGACCTTGCCGATCGTGCGCTGGTCGGTCGGGTCGAAGGCGCGGAGCGATTCGATCTCGTCGCCGAACGACTCGATCCGCACCGGCAGCTCCGCCGACGGCGGGAACACGTCGACGAGGCCGCCACGCCGCGCGAACTCGCCACGGCCGGCGACCTCGAGCACTGGCGTGTAGCCGAGCTCGAACAGCTCGCGCAGAAGCGTCGCCTGGCTGACCCGCGCCCCGACCTGGAGCTCCAGTGGCGCCTCGGGCAGGTCGTCCGGCGCGATCGTGTGCTGGAGCAGCGCCTGGACGCTCGCGACGAGGATGCGTGCCGTGCCGGTCCGCCACGCGGAGAGCGCCGCGACCCTGGCCGCCGTCTCGTCCGCAACGAGCTCGCTCCGCTCGTACGCGAGCGCGGTCCGGGGCTCCAGCACGGCCACCGCCGCGGGATCTCCGACCCACGCCGCCAGCTCCTCCGCGACCCGGTCCCCGATCTCCGAGTCACGCGCGACCCAGCA
>DATLYV010000033.1:0-7105 GCA_035574535.1 Binatia bacterium | reverse complement strand
TGGGCGGCGGCCTCGCGCTTGGGCGCGGCGCCACCGAGCGCGGCGCGCGGCGCGGCCAGGATGCGCGCAGGCTCCGCGCCCATCCCGAGCACGCCGCGGCTGCCCGGGGTCAGGATCTCGAAGTCGAGGTCGTCGAGCCCGACGCCGAAGTCCTCACGGGCGTTGCGGAGAGCTTCCTCGACGGACTTGCCGGTGAACTCGCGGTAGGCGCTGGTGCTCATCGACGTCTCCCACGCCGGCCCTGTCGACCGCGCTGGCGAATCGTCGCGTTCGCCGACGCCGACCGGTCGATGGCCGTTCGTTCAGGGGTTGGTCGCGCCGGCGCTCCCGCCGGGCGCGAGGTGGATGTCGGCGCCGTGGGCACGGCGACCGGGAAGCGCGGTTTGTGGTCCACGGCGAACGCCGGGGTCCAGCCGAAGAGCGGGAACAGCCCGCCCCAGCCGGTCGTGAGGAACTGCTGGACGATCTGGTAGAGGGTCGAGACGATCAGGTACAGGAACACCCCGACCGGGATGATGTTGCCGTAGAGGATCGTGATCAGGGGCAGCCAGATCGCGAGGGCCCGCTGGGTCCGGGCGTTCTGGTCCGGCGGGTTGTTCGGGTCGTGTGGCGGCAGGGCCATCCGCGAGGCGACCAGCTGCAGCACGGTGTACACGAGCGCGAACACCGAGATGCCGGTCATGTTGATGAGCGGGATCGTGAACCCGAACGGGATGATGCCCTGGTGGCCGCTGGCGAGGATGCCGCCCAGCCACGGGATCGTGGAGTCGATGCACGGCGGGTAGCCCATCGTCCCGTCCGGCAGCGTCGTCAGGACCGGCGGCGGGCACGTCAGCGGCACGAGCTGGACGCCGAAGACCTTGAGCGACTCGGTCAGGTCGGCCGCGCGCAGGCCCTCGCTCACGACCTGGTACATCGGCAGGATCAGGAGGAGCGGCAGGAGCGCCACGAGGCAGCCCGCCTGGCTGATCCCGCGCTCCTTGTAGAGCGCCATTGTCGCCTGCTGCTGCTTGACCCGGTCGTTCTTGTAGCGCCGCTGGATCTCGCGGATCTCCGGCGCGACGGCCTGCATCCGGCGCATCGAGACCATCTGCCGTCGCATCAACGGGACCATCAGGGTCCGCACGACGACCGTCGTCAGGATGATCGAGACGCCCATGTCCAGGCCGGTGAACTGGTGGATCCCGACCATCAGGATCAGGAACGCTTGGAAGACCGGGTTGAACAGCGCGGCGAGGAGGCTGACCGGGTCGGCCTTGATCTCGGCCGGCTTCACGATCAGCGGCGTCGGGAGCGGGCTCGCGGTCGGCTCGGCCGTGGGCCCCGGAGTGGCGTTGGGATCCGGGGTGACGCCGGCGATCGGCGAGGCGCCGGGCGGGAGCGAGGGCTGGATCGGGTCACAGGCCGCGACGAAGACGAGGACCGCCGCGATCAGGGCGAGCAGGAGTGCGGCGTGACGACGCGTCATCGGACGGGGTCGTAGCCCCCGGGGTGGCCGGGATGGCAGCGGGCGATGCGCTTGGCGCCCATCCAGGAGCCGCGGGCGAGGCCGTACTTCGCGATTGCCTGCTCGGTGTAGCGCGAGCAGGTGGGCTCGTAGCGGCAGCTCGACGGCAGCCACGAGAACAGGAACCGGTAGGCATGGATCATCGCGATGCCGACCCGTTCCAGGATCCCGACGTTCGTCACCCTTCCCCCTCGCCCAGCACGCCGGCTCGCCGCAGCAGCCGCGCGAGCGCCTCGCTGATCGCGAGCTGCTCGGCGCCGGCGATCGCCGGGCGGGCGATCACCAGGACGTCCCAACCTGGTCGCGTCGACGGCAACAGCGACCGGATCGCCTCCCGCAGGCGGCGGCGCACCCGGTTCCTGACGACGGCGGAGCCGAGGGCCCGCCCCGTCGCCAGGCCGAAGCGCGTGGTTCCGAGATCGGTCCGGAGGACACGTGCCGCGAGGAGCGGGTGCGAACGGATCGTCCCGCGCTCCTGGAGCGCCGCGAAGTCCTGCGGGCGGGTGAGCATCACGAGCCGCGGCCGCTGGCCGCGCCCGACCGTCAGGCCGACAGGCGCTTGCGACCGCGAGCCCGGCGCGCGGCCAGGACGCGGCGACCGCCGGCCGTCTTCATGCGGGCGCGGAAGCCGTGCTCCTTGGCGCGGTGACGCTTCTTGGGCTGGTAGGTCTGCTTCATCGAGCCTGCCTGGGATCCTCTCCATCCGGCCTCGGGGTCCCGTCCGTCGTCGACCCTCTGAAGGCACGCGAACGCGCCGTGGCCCGCACACGGGCTGGCGCGTTCTCCGTCCGGCGGATCATAGGTCCCTCGTTCCGGCAGCGTCAAACGCCGGTGCCTCGAATCGAGGCCCGGAGGGGCTTCGGGCCGAGCCACGCACGGACCCCGGGCGGCCTCCCGGACCGGCAGCGAACCGCCCGCTGGGCTATGCTCGCAAGCCCTCGGGGCCGGAAGCCTGATACTCCCGGGGAGTATCGCGGATTTGCCTTGCGAGGCCCCGGCCGCGGTGCTACCTTCGGCCCCCCGAACGCACCGGCGACGGCTGCGAGCCCGTCCCGAGCCGAGGGTCGTTTGCCCCGCACCATCCCGCGGCAATCAGCCCATCCATCCTCGGCAACAGAGAGTCGACATCGACCGTATGGACGCGAAGCAGGTCTGGCGCGCAGCCCTCGGCGAGCTCCAAGTGACCCTCTCACCGGCCAACTTCGAGACCTGGCTGCGCGACACCGCACTCGTCGACGTCGACGACACGCGGTTCCGGATCGCCGTCCCGAACGGCTTCGCGAAGGACTGGCTGGAGAGCCGCTACCGGTCCCTGATCTCCCAGACGCTCGGCCGGATCGTCGGCTACGGCGTCCAGGTCGACTTCGTCGTCACGCCGACCGAGTCGACCGAGGCGCGCGCCGCTGGCGGTGACGGTCCCGGCCCCGAAGCTGCCGATGCCGGCGACGGGGCGGGCGGGGCGGCCGTCCGCGAGACCTCGACGGTCGCCGTCGGGCCGGGCCTGCTCGCGAGGGCGGAGGCCCCGGTCCAGGCGCGACCCGCCGCACCCTCCCCGCAGGTCCGCATCGAGCCCGGCCGTGTCGGCGGCGAGGGTGGGGCGACCAGCATCAACCCCCGCTACACCTTCGCGAACTTCATCGTCGGGTCGGCCAACCGCCTTGCCCACGCGGCGAGCCTGTCGGTCGCGGAACGCCCCGGGCACGCCTACAACCCGCTGTTCCTGTACGGCGGCGTGGGCCTCGGCAAGACCCACCTGATGCACGCGATCGGCAACCAGGTGATGGCGAAGTTCCCGCGGAAGCGGGTCGTCTACGCCACGTCCGAGAAGTTCACCAACGAGTTCATCACCTCCATCCAGCAGGGCAAGATCGACGAGTTCCGCGCCCGCTACCGCCGGATCGACCTCCTCCTCATCGACGACATCCAGTTCATCGCCGACAAGGAGCGGACCCAGGAGGAGTTCTTTCACACGTTCAACGCGATCCACGAGGACGGCAAGCAGATCGTCCTGAGCTCGGACCGGCCGCCGAAGGCGATCCTGACGCTCGAGGAGCGCCTGCGCAGCCGCTTCGAGTGGGGCCTGATCGCCGACCTGACGGCCCCGGACCTCGAGACCCGCATCGCGATCCTCCGCTCGAAGGCCGAGGAGGGCGGGGTCCCGATCTCGTCGGACGTCATCGAGTTCATCGCCCGCAAGGTCGTCTCGAACATCCGGGAGCTCGAGGGCGCCCTGAACCGGATCGTCGCCTTCGCCTCGATGGGCGCGACGCCGATCACGATCGAGCTGGCCCAGGCCGTCCTGTCGAACGTCCTCTACAACCCGAAGAAGCGCCAGATCACGCCCGAGCGGATCGCCAAGGCCGTGTCCGAGTACTACGGGGTCGGGCTCGACGCGCTGCGGGGCCAGAAGCGCGACAAGTCGATCGTCGTGCCGCGCCAGATCGCGATGTTTCTGATGCGCGAGGAGACCGACGTCTCGCTGCTGCGCATCGGCGCCGAGCTCGGCGGGCGCGACCACTCGACCGTCCTCCACGCCTGCGACAAGATCACCCGCGAGGCGGCCGGCAACGACGAGCTGCGCCGCGAGATCGCGGCGGTCCGCGAGTTGATCTACGCCGACTGACCCGCCCGCCGGGCGGGCCGTGCGCATGGCCTGGGGGTCGAACGCCGGTCACCCAAGTTCTCCACACCGCCGCCGGTCGACGGTGGGCAACCGGTGCATGCGTAAGGGCCGCGAGGCGCGGCGGCATGTGCACGCGATGTCGGACAACCTGGCAGGGCGGCGTGGACAATCCGGACGGGGCGGCACCGGGAGGGCGGAAGCACGCCGAAAAGATCCACCGTCGACGCGCCGGCGGGTCCACGGGTCGGAGCGTCGCGTCCACCCGCTCGCGCGGCCCCGTCCACCGGCGGTTCGAACGGGCCTGAGCACGACTCTCCACCCGGTCCACAGCACGACTACGGTGATGACGGAGCAAGAGAATTAGGCGAAGATACGCACACCCAAATCGACGCGGCTTCGCGGGACCCGGGAGCCCTGCGCGGCGCAACGCTCCGCCGACCTGATCGCTCGAACCGACCCGCCCTCTGGAGTGCCCTGACGTGAAGCTCTCGGTGATGCAGGAGAACCTCGCCCGCGGACTCGGGATCGTGAGCCGGGCGGTCTCCAACAGGAGCACGCTGCCCGTGCTCGCGAACGTCCTCCTCAAGACCGAGGACGGCGGCCTTCGACTGACCACGACGAACCTGGAGATTGGGCTCGTCTACTGGGTGCCCGGCAAGATCGAGCAGGACGGCGCCACGACGGTCCCGGCCAGGCTCCTCGCGGACCTCGTGAGTTCGCTGCCCGGCGGCGAGAAGATCGAGCTCGAGACCGGCCCGGGCGAGACGCTGCACGTCGCCGCCGGCCCCTTCCAGTCGCACGTGAAGGGCATCGACGCGGACGAGTTCCCCTCGATCCAGCCAACCGGCGAGCGCCCGACGACCCGGATCGCCCAGAACGTCCTGAAGCGGGCCCTCGAGGAGACCGCCTTCGCGGCCGCGACGGACGAGGCCCGCCCCATCCTGACCGGCGTACTCTGCCGATTCGAGGGCGACTCGCTGACCCTCGCCGCGGCCGACAACTACCGGATCGCGGTCAAGACGGTCCCGGTCCTCGATGCCGTCAGCGAGACGAGCGTGGTCGTGCCGGCGCGGGCCCTCAACGAGCTCCAGCGCATCCTCGGCGACACGGCTGACCCGGTCGAGGTGATCCTCGCGCCGAGCCGCAACCAGATCCTCTTCCACATCCCCGGCGACAACGAGATCGACCTGATCAGCCGGCTGATCGACGGCCAGTTCCCGAACTACCAGTCGGTCCTGCCGAAGGCTCACACCACGATGGCGAAGTTCGACCGCGAGGAGCTCCTGCGCGCCGTCCGGCCCGCGGCCCTCATCGCCCACGAGTCGGCCAACATCGTGAAGCTGCAGATCTCGGCGAACGGCGAGTCGGGGATCACCGTCAGCGCGAACGCGGAGGTCGGCGACCACGTGGGCCAGGTCGACGCGGCCGTCGAGGGCGACGGGACGTCGATCGCGTTCAACGCGAAGTACCTCGCCGATGTGCTCGAGAAGGTCTCGGCCGAGCAGTTCGCGCTTGAGCTCCAGGGGCCACTCGCACCCGGTGTCTTCAAGCCCGTGGGCGACGACAGGTACGTCCACGTGGTGATGCCTGTTCGCACCACCTCCTGATACGGGCCGTTGATCCTGGCCCGGCGGGCGTCGCCTCCCTCCGCCGGCTCGCTCACGCACGGACGTGCGCCCGCTCACCGTGCTCGGAGTCGCCCTCGTCGGACTCCGGCTGCCCGGTCCGGTTGGGGGCGCACCGGTGCCTGAATCCCGCCCGGCTGCCGAATGATCGAGGGACTACAGCTCAGCGAGTTCCGGGCCTACGCGGAGCTCGTGGTGCGGTTCGGGGCGGGTCCGCAGCTGGTGTGGGGGCCGAACGCGGCCGGCAAGACCAGCCTCCTCGAGGCGCTGGTCGTGCTGGCGCGCGGGTCGTCGCATCGAACCGGCACGGACGCGGAGCTGATCCGTTGGGGCGCGGATATCGCGCGGATCGAGGGGCGGTCGGGCGAGGACGCGATCGAGGTCGTCCTGGTCCGCCCCGGCTCGATCGCCGCGGCCGGCGGTGCCCGGAAGCGGATCCGCGTCAACGGCGTCGCGCGGCGAGCCGGCGCGCTCGCGGAGCGGCTGCGCGTGGTGCTGTTCGCGCCCGAGGACATGTTGCTCGTGGTCGGGTCGCCGTCGCTCCGACGCGCCGTGATCGACCAGCTCGCGACGAGCCTCTTCCCGTCGTACGGCGCCGAGCTGGCGACGTACGGGCGCGCGCTCCAGCAGCGCAACGGCCTGCTCCGCGCCATCCGGGACGAGACCGCCTCGCGAGACGAGCTGCGGTACTGGGACGCGCCGTTCCTCGACGCCGGCGGCGCTGTCGTGGCGTCCCGCCACGAGCTCCTGCGTCGATTGGCCGAGCCGCTGTCCGCCGCCCACGCCGAGATCGCGCCCGAGGAGGCCGGTACCGGGACGCTCGGCCTCGAGTACGTGACGAACGCGCCGGCAGGCCCGGACGAAACGTCGCGCGACGCCCTGGCCCGACGCCTTGCCGAGACCGCCGAGAAGGAGGTCTGGAACGGCACCACGCTGGTGGGCCCGCACCGCGACGACGTCGCGTTCGTCATGGGCGGCCGCGACCTCGCGGCGTTCGCGTCGCGCGGCCAGCAGCGGACTGCGATCCTGGCCCTGAAGCTCGCGGAACTCGACCTGGTAACGGCCGCGGACGGGCGGCCGCCGCTCCTCCTGCTCGACGACGTCTTCTCGGAGCTCGACCCGGCGCGGCGGGCCCATCTTGTCCGGCGGATCGCCGAGCTGCCGCAGGCCTTCGTGACCACGACGACCCTCGACGACCTCGACCCCACGCTCAGGGCGATCGCCACGCCGTGGGCGGTCCGGGCCGGCACCGCGGGGGCCGAGCTCGTTGCCTCGGGCGCGGGCGAGCCGGCGTGACGGCGCGCGACGGGGCCGGCGACGCCGGCCCGGACGAGGGCCGGATGCACGACG
>DATLYV010000032.1:0-3590 GCA_035574535.1 Binatia bacterium | reverse complement strand
CCGTGTCCGCCAGCCGCTGGCGCGGGCCTGGCTGGCATTCCCGGACCGCGGCACCGCGGTCGGGGAGGACCTGCTGGCCGTCATCGCGGACGAGCTGAACGTCAAGTCGGTCGAGGTCATCGGCGACGACTCGGCGCTGGTGGAGCGGCGGGTCCGGCCGCTGCTGCCGAAGATCGGCAAGCGCCTTGGCCCGGCGATCCCGGCCGTGCTGGCGGCCGCCCGCGAGGGCGCCTTCGAGATCCACGATGACGGCTCGGTGACGCTCGGCGGCGCCACCCTCGCCGCGGACGAGGTCGAGATCCTCGCCACGCCGCGGCCGGGCACGGCCGTGGCCCACGACGAGGGGCTGGTCGTGGTCATCGACACGCAGCTCACGCCCGAGCTGCGCGCCGAGGGCGACGCGCGCGAACTCCAGCGGGCGATCCAGGACCTCCGCAAGGACGCCGGCCTCGACCTGGACGCGCGGATCGAGCTGTGGCTCCACGGCGTGCCCGCCTCGGTCGAGCCGTACCTCGCGAACGTCGCCCGCGAGACGCTCGCGGACCGGATCTCGAAGGAGGCGCCGCCGGCGGGCGACGGCGTCCTCAGCGGCGCGGTCGACCTCACCGAGGGCTCCGCGACCGTGGCGATCCGCCCCGTGGCGGGCGGGCGCGCGGCCGCGTGACCCGGCTGCGGAGCGAGCCGATCGGCGCCGTCGACGGGCGGCGCGCGTCTCCCGTGGCACGCGACGGGGTGCCCGAGGGGCTGCCCGACGAGATGCCGGACGCGGGGCCGCCGGCGACCCCGGCCACCGAGGCGTCGCCCGGCCCAACCTCGTGGCCGGTCTTCCTCGGCCTCGCCGCGGTGATCGCCGTCGCCGACCAGGCGACCAAGCTGTGGCTGACGTCGCTCCTCGCGCCGGGGCAGTCCGTGGCCGTCATCGGCGACCTCGTCCGCCTCGTGCACTCGCAGAACACCGGCGGGCTGTTCGGACTGCTGCGCGGCCAGGCGCTCGTGTTCGGCCTCGTGTCGATGGTCGTGATCGCCCTGATCGTCGTCTACCACGCCCGCACGCCGGGCGGGCGCTACCTCTCGATCACCCTCGGGCTCCTGCTCGGCGGGGCGATTGGCAACCTCATCGACCGGCTCAGGCTCGAGTACGTGGTCGACTTCGTCGACATCGGGATCGGCGGGCTGCGCTGGTACACGTTCAACGTCGCCGACGCCGCGATCAGCTTCTCGCTGGTCCTGCTCGTCGCGGCCGGCATCTGGCCGCAGGTGGCGCTCCGGGCGCGGCGGGATGGCTGACCATGGTCCGGGATGGCTGACGATGGGCGCGACGCGGCCCGACCGGACGGCGGCGGCACGGTTCGCCGGATGTTGATCCCGGCCGGATCGCCGCCAGCCCGCGCCGACCGCTGGGCCGCGGACCTCTCCGGGCTGTCGCGAAGCCACGTCCAGCGGCTCATCGCCGAGGGCCGCCTGACGGTCGACGGGGCGCCCGTGAAGGCCAACACGATCCTCGGCGGCGGGACGTGGCTCGAGCTGGCGGTCCCGCCGCCGGCGCCGGCCGAGCCGGTCGCCCAGCCCGAGATTCCTGTCCGGGTCGTCTACGAGGACGACGACCTGCTGATCGTCGACAAGCCCGCCGGGCTGGTGGTCCACCCGGCGCCGGGGCACGCCAGCGGGACGCTTGTGAACGCCCTGCTCGGGCGCGGGATGGACCTCGCGCCGGGCGGGATCGCCGGGGTCCGGCGGCCCGGGATCGTCCACCGCCTCGACCGCGACACGAGCGGCCTCCTGATGGTCGCCCGCAACGACGCGGCGCAGGCGTCGCTGCAGGCCCAGCTGAAGGCGCGTCGGATCAAGAAGACGTACCTGGCGCTGGTGCACGGCGCCGTGGCGGCCGCGGCCGGCCGCATCGAGGCGCCGATCGGGCGCGACCCGGGGCGGCGAACGAGGATGGCCGTCGTGCCGGACGGGCGGCCGGCGACGACGGGCTACCGGGTCCGCGAGCGCTTCAAGGGCTGGACGTTCCTCGAGCTCGACCTCGTGACTGGGCGGACCCACCAGATCCGGGTCCACCTCGAGGCGATCGGGCACCCGGTCGCGGGCGATCCGATCTACGGCACGGGCACCTCGCGGCGTGGCCCGGACGGCCTCGAGCGGCTGTTCCTGCACGCCTGGCGGCTGGAGCTGACGTCGCCGTCGACGGGGCGGCTGCTGCGCGCCGAGGCGCCGCTCCCGCCGGAGCTGGAGCGCGTCCTCGCCGACCTCCGTGCAGCCGCGGCCGGCGCGCCGGGGTCGCGATGCCGCACGATCCGGGGGTGACGCGCGATGACCTCGGGTCGGCTGGCGGTCCCGGGGTGACGCACGAGGCTCCGGGCGTGAGCCGGGACTGCCACGCCCCGCACGGCGCGACCGACGAGCAGGCCGCGTCGTCCGATTCGACCGTCTCCGGCGCGCCGGGCGCGATGCTGGTCATCGTGTCCGGGCCGTCGGGGGTCGGGAAGGACACGGTCATCCAGGCGCTGTGCCAAGTCCCCACGTCGCCCGAGCGGTACTTCGTCGTGACCGCCACGACGCGGCCGCGGCGCGACTACGAGATCGACGGCGTCCACTACCACTTCCTCGACGAGGAGGAGTTCCAGCGGCGCCGGGAGGCCGGCGGGTTTCTCGAGGCGAACCTCGTCCACGGCTACTGGTACGGCACGCCGCGCGAGCAGGTCCGGCACGCCCTGACGTCCGGCCGCGACGCGATCCTCAAGATCGACGTCCAGGGCGCGGCCGTCGTGAAGCAGAAGGTGCCAGAGGCGCTCCTGGTGTTCCTGGTGCCGCCATCGCTCGAGGACCTCTTCGCCCGGCTCCAGGCCCGGGCCACGGAGACGGCGGACCAGCTCGACGTGCGGCAGCGGAACGCGGCGCTCGAGCTGGCTCGGCAGGAGGACTACGACTACGTCGTCCGGAACGAGACCGGGCAGGTCGACCGGACGGCGAAGCGCATCGACGAGATCATCCGCGCCGAGAAAGCCGCCCATCCGGACCGCCGCACGCGAGTCTGACGCGGTGACCGCCCCGCGGCTCGTCTCGGTGGCGGTGGACGCGGCGGGCGCCGCGGGCCAGCGCGCCTACACGTACCTGGTCCCGCCGCGGCTCGAGCCCCTGGAGGCGGGCGAGGCCGTGCTAGTCGAGTTCGGGCGGCGGCAGGCGCTGGCGATCGTGCTCGGGGCGGGGGAGTCGGTCGAGGGCATCGCGCCGAAGCCGATCGTCGACCGGGTCCGGGCCGACGGGCCGCTGCTGCCCGCACTCGGCATGCGGCTGGCCGCCTGGATCTCCGACCGCTACCTCGCACCGCCGGCGCTGACGCTGCGGGCGATGCTCCCGCCAGGGCTGCTCGAGCGGCTCGAGCTGGTCGCGGAGCGGCGCCCGGAGGCCGACGACGCGGCGGTCGACGACGCGGCGGTCGACGACGTCGACCGCGCCATCCTCGGCGCGCTCGCGGAGGGCCCGCGCCCGGTCCGCTCGCTCCCGGCGGACGAGGGACGCCCGGCACTGCTGCGGCGATTGCGGTCGATGCAGGGGCGCGGCCTGGTCGACCTCGACTGGACGCT
>DATLYV010000031.1:0-2970 GCA_035574535.1 Binatia bacterium | reverse complement strand
CGGCGCGGCGCTCCCGCACGTCCTCGGTCTGCTGGTCGAGGTTCTCGATCGTGATCTTCGACAGCGTCCCGAGCCCGAGCGCGTAGGCCAGGACCATGTCGGGGCGCTCGTTGTGGACGTGGACCTTGATCGCCCGCGCGTCGCCCGCGACCAGCACGGACTCCCCGATCGACTCGTAGTACGCCCGGATCGCGTCCACGTCGAGCGGGCTGTCCGGCTTGGCGACCGCCATGAACATCGTCTCGAAGCCGAAGCCCTCCTCGCGCATGCCGGCGCCCGCCGGGGCCCCGCGATGGGGCTCGGCGAGCACGTCGGCCATCGGCGACGCACCGGCCGCGGGCTGCAGGCCGGGCTGGGCGGGCGACGCCTCGACCGCGCCCGTCAGGAAGGCGTGGGCCCCCTCCATGAGCCGGAACAGGCCCTGGCCACCGGAGTCGACGACCCCGGCCTCGCGGAGGATCGGCAGCAGCGACGGCGTCTTCGCCACGGCCGCGTGGGCCGCCGCCATCGTCGCGGCCGTGACCGCCTCGAAGGTCCGCTCCCGCTCGGCGCTCGCGACCGCCGCCGCCGAGGCCTCCCGGATGACCGTGAGGATCGTGCCCTCGACCGGCTTCGCGACTGCGCCGTAGGCCGCCTTCGTCCCCAGGTCGAGGGCGTTCGCGAGATCGAGGGCGTTGAACCGGGTCTTGCCGGCGAGGCCCTCCGCGAAGCCGCGCAGGATCTGGCTGGTGATGACGCCGGAGTTGCCGCGGGCGCCCATCAGCGCCCCGAAGGCCGCCGCGGACGCGACCCGCTCCGCGGACACGGTCGGGCCGAGCGCCTCGGCTTCGGCGAGGGCGGCTCGGACGGTGGCCATCATGTTCGAGCCGGTGTCGCCGTCCGGGACCGGAAAGACGTTGAGCGCGTTGACCTCGTCAACCGCGGCCTCGAGGCCGGCCGCGGCGGCGCGGAAGGCGCCGAGGAGCCCGACGCCGTCGCAGGCCCGTCGGGCCATCAGAAGATGTCCGTCCCGCTGTCGGCCAGGTCGGACGGCGCGACGGGCGGGTGCTTCGGGGGCGTGGGCGGTTCGGGGCCCGGGTGCAGCTCGAGGCGCGCGACGCGGATCGTCAGCCGGTCGACCTCCCGGCCGAGCGCGGTGCGGATGGCGTGGCGGATCGCGTGGTCGACTTGGCGCGCGACCTCGGCGATCGGCAGGCCCTGCGCGACGCGGAGGTGGAGACGGATCGCCAGCGTCCCACCCGCGACGGAGACGCGCAGTCCGCCGGGCCGCCGCTCGATCCAGCCGAGCAGGCGGTCGATCCAGCTGCCGGCGAAGCCGGCAACCCCGTAGGAGCCCAGGGTCACCTGTCGCACGATGTCGATGACCGCCCGCCTCGTGACGAGCGCGCGACCGCCGATCGCCTCTTCCGGCACCGTCCCTCCATGCGTCCCGACGCGACGTCCCGGGACCGCCCGGGGTGCGTGGTATAGTACCGCCCCGTTCGCGCCGGACCGGCTCGGACGCCTCCGTCTCGATCATCCCTGAGGGTTCTCGATGGCTCGTTCCTGCGCGATCTGCGGCAAGGTGTCGATGGGCGGCTTCAACCCGCAGTCGTCCGGCTCGAACCGGGTGCGCGCGCATCGCCGCTACCAGCCGAACCTCCAGCCCTTCGTGATCGTCGCCAAGAACGGCGCGACGACGCGCGCGCTCGTGTGCACCCGCTGCCGGCGCACGGCGACGAAGGCCGCCCGCTAGGCCCGACTCGCCGGGCGGACCTCGTCCGCCGGTTCCTCGCGGTCGGCGTCGGCGTCCTCGCCCTCGCGGCAGCCCTCGTCAGCCCCCTCCTCGCCCTCGTGCTGTTCGGCGTGTCCTTCACGCTGCTCTTGGACCGCCGGGGCGTGTTCGGGCGGGGCCGGTCCCGGGCCCTCATGGCCTTGATCGCGGCGCCGTGGATCGGGCTGGCGGGGGTCGGGCTGGCGATCGTCGGCTCGATCCTGGCGCCGGGCAACTTCCTCTTCGTTCCTGGGCTGCTGCTCGTGGCCATCGCCTTCGTGCTGCTCGCGTGGTCGTTCGTCGTGATCTGGCGGACCCGCCCAGGCGCCTGAATGACCTGGATCGACGAGACGGCAACTTCGACGAGGACGTCGCGAGCCACGACGACGACGTCCCGGAGCCGATGGTCGACGGCACGCCGGTCGAGGACGCGGTCAGGGTCCTGGCCGAGCTCGCGGGGCTGCGGTTCTCGGACCGCTGGGGCGGCTGGGACCGCAGGCCGTTCGACCATGAGAGCCGGATGGTCGTCTCGGTCTGGGACAAGCCCAGCCAGGCCGCGGTCGGGGCGGTCGATCCCGCGGTCGATCAGGGTCGATCGGTGTCCAGCCAGAGGGTGAACGGCCCGTCGTTCACCAGCTCGACCGCCATCTCCTGGCCGAACGCGCCGGTCTGGACGTCGGCGACTCCGGCGGCCCGGAGCTCCTCGGCGAAGCGCCGGTAGAGGCGCTCCGCGACGTCCGGGGCTGCCGCGTTCGTGAAGCCGGGGCGGCGGCCGCGCGAGGTGTCCGCGTAGAGGGTGAACTGGCTGACCACGAGCACGGCCCCGCCGACGTCGAGAATCGAGCGGTTCGTCCGGCCGTCCTCGTCGCGGAAGTAGCGCAGCTCGGTGGTCCGGCGCGCCAGCGCCGAAGCCACGGCCTCGTCGTCGCCGTGCCCGACGCCGAGCAGCACCAGCATCCCCGGCCCGATCGAGGCGACAGACCGCCCGTCGATCGCCACGGAGGCGCGGGCGACCCGTTGCAGCACGACGCGCACGATCCCGGGTCGCTCAGCCGGTGCGCGTTCGGGGCCGGGAGGTCGGCATGCGCGTCGGGGTGCGGCCGCCGTCGCGGGCCGTCGCGCCATCGCTGCCGGCGCCCGCCCCATCGCCGGCCGTGGCGCCATCGCCGGTCCCTGCCGCATCGTCGCCGACGCCGTCGGGCGCCGGCTCCGCGGCG
>DATLYV010000030.1:0-2015 GCA_035574535.1 Binatia bacterium | reverse complement strand
CCACCTGGCCCGCCTGCGGCTCCGCCTCGTCGTGGCCGCGGCGCTGACGGTCCCGCTGCTGCTCGGCCTGGCTCGGATGACCGTGGCGCCCTGGCTGCCCGCCGTCCTGGCCGACCCGCTGGTCCAGCTGGCGCTCGCGACGCCGGTCCAGCTGTGGGCCGGCTGGCCCTTCTACCGCGGCGCCCTCAAGGCCCTTCGCCACCGCAGCGCCGACATGGACACGCTCATCGCGATCGGCACGACGGCGGCCTACGGCTACTCGCTCGCGGCGATCCTCGCGCCGGACTTCTTCCGCGCCGCGGGCCTCCAGGCGCCCGACGGCGCGATCCCGCTCTACTTCGACACGGCGGCGGTCATCGTCACGCTGATCCTGCTCGGGCGGTTCCTCGAGGCACGGGCGCGGTCGCACACGTCCGATGCGATCCGCCGGCTGATCGGCCTTCGGCCGAGGACCGCGCGCGTCGTCCGCGGCGACCGCGAGGTCGACGTCGACATCGCGGAGCTCCGGGCCGGGGACATCGTTCGCGTCCGCCCCGGCGAGACGATCGCCGTGGACGGCGTGGTCGAGGCGGGCGCCTCGACCGTCGACGAGAGCATGCTCACGGGCGAGAGCGTCCCGGTCGCGAAGCGCGTCGACGACCTGGTGATCGGCGGGACGCTCAACGGCAGCGGCACGCTCACCTTCCGCGCGACCCGCGTCGGGGCCGACACGGTCCTCGCCCGGATTGTCCGGCTCGTCGCCGAGGCGCAGGGCTCGCGCGCGCCGATCCAGCGACTGGCCGACGCGGTCACCGGGTGGTTCGTGCCGGCCGTGCTGGCGCTCGCGGCCATCACCTTCGTCGCGTGGCTCGCGCTCGGGCCGGAGCCGGCGTTCAACCTTGCGCTGCTGAACACCGTCGCCGTGCTCATCATCGCCTGCCCCTGCGCGCTCGGGCTCGCGACCCCGACCTCGATCATGGTCGCGACCGGCAAGGGCGCCGAGGCGGGCGTGCTCTTCCGGAACGCCGAGGCGCTCGAGCGGCTGGACGGCGTCCGGACGGTCATCCTCGACAAGACCGGCACCCTCACCGAGGGCCGCCCCAGCGTGACCGACATCGCCCGCGTCGGCGACGCCCCGGTCGAGACGGAGATCCTCGCGCTCGCCGCGTCGGCGGAGCGCGGCTCCGAGCATCCCCTCGGCGAGGCGATCGTCCGCGAGGCGGTCTCCCGGGGCCTGACCCTGCCTCCGGCGACGGACTTCCGGGCAACCGCGGGCAGCGGGGTCGAGGCGACGGTCGACGGCCGGCGGGTGACCGTCGGGCGGCTCGGGTTCGCGGATCCGTCCGGGACCTCGACGGAGCTGGCCAGCGCGGCGGCGACTCTCGCCGACCAGGCCAGGACGCCCGTCATGGTCGCGATCGACGGCCGGCCGGTGGCGGTGCTGGCGGTCGCGGATCCCCTGAAGCCCGGCTCGGCGGCCGCGATCGCCGAACTCCGCCGCGGTGGCCGCGAGGTCGTGATGCTGACCGGCGACGACCGCCGGACCGCCGAGGCGATCGCCCGCGCCGCGGGCATCGACCGCGTGCTCGCCGACGTCCGGCCGGAAGGCAAGGCCGAGGCCGTGCGCGCCGTCCAGGCCGAGGGTCGATCGGTCGCGATGGTCGGCGACGGGATCAACGACGCGCCCGCGCTCGCCGCCGCGGACGTCGGGATCGCCATGGGCACCGGGACGGACGTCGCGATGGAGACCGCCGGCGTGACGCTGATGTCCGGCGACCTCCGGCCGCTGCTCACGGCGTTCGCGCTGTCGAGGGCGACGATGCGGAACGTCCGCCAGAACCTGTTCTGGGCCTTCGCCTACAACGTCGTCCTGATCCCGGTAGCGATGGGCGCGCTGTACCCGTTCACGGGCCTGCTCCTCGACCCGATCCTGGCCGCGGCCGCGATGGCCTTGAGCTCCGTGACGGTCGTCTCGAACGCGCTCCGGCTCCGCGGCTTCCGGCCGCGGGCCATCGAGGCGAGGCCGGGCACGCCGG
>DATLYV010000029.1:0-4325 GCA_035574535.1 Binatia bacterium | reverse complement strand
CCCGCCTGCACCGCGACCGCGCGCTCGCCGCGCTGGACGCCGCCGGGACCGTCGAGCGCGAGCCGCGCGAGCGGCTCGAGGAGATCATCCGCTCCGTCATCGGCGCCTGATCCTCGCCGCGGCGTTCGCGGCGCCGCGCAGCAGAACGACCGACCGGCGTCAGCGGCGCTGGCGGCCCCCGTTGGCGCGGGCCTTGCCGGTGCGCGCGGCGCGCTCGGCGCGGCCGTTCCCGGCCTCCGCGCCCGCGTCCTCGGGCCGCGGCGCCTTGTCGCTCAGCCGCACGACCAGGACCTTGCCGACGCGCCGGCCGTCCGTCGTCTCGACCGTCAGGCGCAGCCCGTCGACCTCGACGACGTCGCCGGGTGAGGGCACGCCGCCGACGCGGTGGTAGATCAGGCCGCCGACCGTGTCGTACTCCTCCTCGTCCTCGAGTTCGAGGTCGAGGTCGAACAGCTCCAGGAGCTCGTCGACATCAGCCCGGCCGTCGATGCGGGCCTCGTGGTCGGAGAGACGCACGACCATCGGCTCCTCGACGTCGTACTCGTCCTGGATCTCGCCGACGATCTCCTCGAGGAGGTCCTCGATCGTGACCAGGCCGGCCGTGCCGCCGTACTCGTCGAGCACGATCGCAATGTGGACCTTGCGGCGCTGGAACTCGTGGAGCAGGTCGTCGACCGTCATCGACTCGGGCACGAGCACAGGCGGCCGGAGAAGCTTCCGGAGGGCCGGCCGCGGCCCCGCGTCGGGCTTGAGGTACGGCAGGAGGTCCTTGGCATAGAGCATGCCCACGATCTCGTCGATCGACTCGTGGAAGACCGGGATCCGCGAGTGCCCGACCTCGACCACGAGGTCGATCGCCTGCTCGAACGTCGCGTCGTCCGGGAGGGCCGCCATCGCGACGCGGGGGACCATGACCTCGTGGACGCGGCGCTCGCCGAGCTCGATGACCGCGTTGATCATCTGCTCCTCCTCGGCCTCGAGGACGCCCTGCTCGCCGCCGCGCTCGACGATCAGGCGCAGCTCGTCGGCCGAGATCTGCTGCTCGTTCGTCACCTCGGCGCCGAGGACGCGAGCGATCGCGTCGGTCGTGCGGGTCAGCAGGAGCACGATCGGGTGGAGGATGCGGCCGAGCAGGTCGACCGGCACCGCGAGGCGCAACGCGAACGCCTCCGGGTGGGCGAGGGCGAGGGTCTTCGGCACGAGCTCGCCGAAGATGATCGTGAACAGGGACACGAGCAGGGTCACCACGACCAGCGCGATGCCGCCGGCCGTCCCCGGATCGACGCCCGCCTGGGTCAGGACGTCGGCGAGGGGCTCGCTCAGCTGGACGCCGGCGAAGGCCGCGGCGAGAAACCCGATGAACGTCACGCCGAGCTGGACCACGGCGAGGAAGCGGCCCGGCTCGCCGGTCAGGTCGCGGACGCGCCTGGCGCCGCGGCGGCCCTCCTCCACGAGCTGCTCGACGCGGCTCCGGCGGATCGAGACGAGCGCGATCTCGGCCGCGACGAACACGCCGTTCAGCGCGACGAGGACGATGATGACGATCAGCTCGAAGGCCATCGCGGGTCAGCCCTTGTCCGCGTGGCCGGCGCGTTGGCCGGCCGACCGAGCGGGTCCAGGGCCGCCGGTCGCGGCCGGCGGGCGCTGGCGCGGCTCGCGGATGCGGGCGGGGACGCCGACCGCGAGCTTGCCCGGCGGGACGTCCTTCGTGACCACCGCGCCCGCGCCGGTCTTCGCGCCATCGCCGACGGTGACCGGGGCGACGAGCATCGTGTCCACGCCCAGGAACGCGTTCGCGCCGATCGTGGTCCGGTTCTTGGCCCGGCCGTCCCAGTTGGCCGTGATCGTCCCGGCGCCGACGTTCGTGCCGTCGCCGAGCTCGGCGTCGCCGAGGTAGCTGACGTGGTGCTGCTTGACCCGCCGGCCGAGGCGCGACTTCTTGATCTCGGCGAAGTTCCCGATCTCCGAGCCCGCGCCGACGTGGCTCCCGGGCCGGAGGTGGCTGTACGGCCCGACCGTCACGCCGTCCTCGATCGTCGCCTGCTCGACGACGCTCAGCCAGACGCGGACGTTCGCGCCGATGGTCGAGGCGTCGATGAACGCGCCCGGGCCGATCGTCGAGCCCGCGCCGACCTTCGTGGCGCCGCGGAGGTGGACGTTCGGCTCGAGGACGACGTCCGGGGCCAGCTCGACCTCCCAGTCGAGGTAGACGGTCGACGGGTCGCGCATCGTCACGCCGTCGCGCATGTGCGATTCGTTGATCCGGACGCGCAGCGCCCACTCGGCCTGGGCGAGCTGGCTGCGGTCGTTGATTCCGTCGAGCGTGCCGTCGTCCTCGAACCCGACCGCGGACACGATCCGGCCGTCCTCGCGGGCGAGGGCGACGAGGTCGGTCAGGTACAGCTCCCGGTTCGATCTGGACGGCCGGAGCGAGCCGATGCGGCGCCGGAGCCAGGCCGCGTCGAAGGCGTACAGGCCGGCGTTCACCTCGTTCGTCTCGAGCTCCTCGGGGGTCGCGTCGCGCGCCTCCACGATCCGCTCCACGGAGCCGAACTCGCTGCGCACGACCCGGCCGAGCTCGCCGGGGTCCGCGGCGTAGACCGAAGCGAGGGTGATGGCGGCGTCGTCGAGGCGGCGCTGCTCGACGACCGCGACGAGCTGCTCGCCGCGGACCAGCGGGACGTCGCCGGACAGGACGAGAACCTCCTCGGCGTCGTCGGGGACGTGCCCGAGGGCGGCGCGGACTGCATCGCCCGTCCCGCGGGGCACCTCCTGGAGCGCGAGGCGGCCCCGATCGCCGACGATGTCGCGGATGGCCTCGGTGGCCGGGGAGTAGACGACGATGGGCGCGGCGCGGCCGTTCGGGTTGCCGGGCTTCGCCGGCGTGCCTTTCCCCGGCGGGCGTTTCCCCGGCGGGCCGTTCCCCGGCGGGCCTTCGGAGCCGTCCTGGTCGTCGAGCGCGGCCTGGGCGTCATCCCAGGCGTCGAGCACGTACGCGAGCATCGGCCGCCCGCACAGGGGATGCAGGATCTTCGGCGTCCGCGAGCGCATGCGCGTGCCGAGACCCGCTGCGAGGACGACCGCCACCGTCCTTCCGGACGGCCCGGTACGTGATGTCACGGGCGAATTCTCTGGCTGGTCGGCCGGATCGGTCAAACGAGGTCGCCTCGTCGCGCCGTCGGCGGACCGCCCGTCTAGCGGTCGCCGCGGACGGCGATGGCCTCGATCTCGATGCGGGCGCCCTTGGGCAGCGCGGCGACGGCGAACGTCGACCGGGCCGGCGGCGGATCGGGGAAGAACCGGGCGTACACGGCGTTGACCGTCGCGAAGTCGTTGATGTCCGCGAGGAAGATCGTGGTCTTGACGACGTCGGCGAGGGACGCGCCGGCGGCATCGAGGACGGCCTCGAGGTTGCGGATCGCGCGCTCGGCCTGCGCCTCCACGCCGCCTGCGACGAGCTCGCCGGTGTTCGGGTCGAGGCCCAACTGGCCCGAGCAGAACACGAGGTCGTGGGTCGCGATCCCCTGGCTGTACGGCCCGACGGCGCCCGGCGCGGCACTCGTGCTGACGGCTCGACGGGTCATGTCGATGGCTCCCTCCCGACGATGATGGTGGCGGCGACGAACGGCGGTCCGTCGCCGGGGCTGTCGAGGAGCCCGAGCGCGAGCTCCCCTCGCACCCGCTCGGCCGTCTCCTCGGCCGCCTCGAGTGAAGGATAGAGGGCCCACAGGGTCGGCCCGGAACCCGAGAGGCCGACTGGGACGCCGAGGAGGCGCGTCAACGCGCGGCGGAGCGCGCGAAGGCCGGGCAGCACGACGTCGGCGGCGGCCGCGAGGTCGTTGGCGACGGCGAGGACGCCGGCGCGGCGGAGGAGGTCTGCCGCGCGCATCGGCGGGTAGCCCGGTCCGAGCTCCTGGGCGAGGTGCTCCGACGTGAGGCGCGTCGAGCCGCGATTGGGGGCGGCCGCGGCCGGGTCCGTGTCGAGGGCGCGGAAGGCCGCCTGCGTCGAGAGGGGCGCGGGTGGCGTGACGACGAGCACGCCCGGCGGCGGGCCCGCGAGGTCGTTGAGTGGTGTCACGCGCTCTCCGCGGCCCTCCACCAGGGCCAGGCCGCCGGCGAGGAAGAACGGCACGTCCGAGCCGGTCGCAGCCGCGGCGCGCAGCCGGTCCTCCGCGGTGACGTCCGCGCCCCACGCCTCCAGGGCGCCGTCGATCGCGGCCGCGGCGTCGGAGCTGCCGCCGGCGAGGCCCGCGGCGACGGGCACGCGCTTCTCGAGGCGCGCGGCGAGGGGGAACGTGTCGGCCCCGCGGCCGACGACGCGGCGG
>DATLYV010000028.1:0-46057 GCA_035574535.1 Binatia bacterium | reverse complement strand
GGGGCCCGCCGACGTGCCTGCCGATCGGCCTGCCGACCGGGCTGCCGAGGCCGCTGCCGCGGCGGCCGCCACCCTCGATCCGGCCGCGGCGCGCGCGTACCACGCCGCCGTCCGGGCGCTCGCGGAGCGCGGCCGCTTCGGGGTGCGGCTGGGACTGACACGGACCAGGGCCCTTCTGAAGGCGCTGGGCGATCCCCAGCTGCGGGTTCGCGGAGCGCTCGTCGGCGGGACCAACGGCAAGGGCAGCGTCCTGGCGCTGGCCGGGAGCGCACTGCGCGCCGCCGGCGTCCGCGTCGGGTCGACCCCCAAGCCGCACCTGGTGTCCTACCGGGAGCGGATGGAGATCGACGGCCGGCCGATCGATCCGGTGACGTTCGCGGCGCTCGTCGGCGACGTCCTGGAGGTGGCCGACCACGTCGAGCGGCGCCACGGTCCGCCGACCGAGTTCGAGCTGCTGACCGCGATGCTGTTCCGGTGGTTCGCCGAGGAGGGCATCGACGTGGCGCTGGTCGAGGTCGGGCTCGGCGGGCGGCTCGACGCGACGCACGCGTGGGACGGCGGGGTCGCTGCGATCACGAACGTCGCCCTCGACCACATGGCCTGGCTCGGCTCGACGATCGAGGCAATCGCGAAGGAGAAGGCCGCGATCATCGAGCGCGGGGACGTGGCGGTGACCGCCGCGACCGGCGACGCGCTGCGGGTCATCCGACGGCGGGCGCTGCGGGTCGGGGCGCCGCTCCGCGTCGTCGAGGAGCCGCGGATCCTCGCCGTCGATCGCGATGGCATCGAGGTCGAGCTCGCCCGCCTCGGCCCGACGCGGATCTCGCTCCGTGGCCGCCACCAGGCCCAGAATGCCGCCGTGGCGGACGCGGTCCTGGATGCGCTCGAGGAGGCGGGCATCGCCGTCGTGGCCGACGACGCCCGGCGGGTGGGCTACGCGAGCGCGCGCTGGCCCGGGCGCCTGGAGCTGCTGCGGGTTCGGGGTCGCGACGTGCTGCTCGACGGCGCGCACAACCCGGCGGGCGCCGCCGCGCTGGCCACGGCGCTGGACGACCTCCGGCCGCACCTCGAGCCGGGCGCCGTCACGCTCGTCCTCGGCTCGATGGGCGACAAGGACGTCGACGGGATCCTCCGGGCGCTCGCGCGCACGGAGGCGCTCGGGGGGACGCAGACGGTGGCGGGCGCGCACGTGATCGCGACCCAGGTCGCGGGCGAGCGGGCGCTTCCCGCCCCGGACCTGGCGCGGGCCTGGCGGGCGGTCGCCCCGGACACGCCGGTCACCGTCGTGGCGGACGTCGGGCAGGCGCTCGATCGCGCGCTCCGGGCCGCGGCGGGGCCGGTCATCGTCGCGGGCTCGCTGTACCTGGTCGGCGAGGCGCGGCGGCGCTGGGTCGACGACCCGCTCGTCCGAGACCCCGACGACGTCGCGGTCGCATGAGGCGGTCATGGCGACGCAGCCCTCGCCGTTGGGCGTGACCCGGATCGGCCCGCGGACGTTCCGCTGGGGCGAGCGGACGTTCGTGATGGGGATCCTCAACGTCACGCCCGACTCGTTCTCCGGCGACGGCCTCCTCGCGGAGGCTGGGCCGACGGGCGGACCCGTTGGCGCCACCAGCCCCGTCGAGCGGGCGGTCGAGCAGGCGCGCCGGATGGCCGCCGAGGGCGCTGACCTCCTGGACATCGGCGGCGAGTCGACCCGACCCGGCCACGCCCCGGTCGACGAGCGCGAGGAGCTGGAGCGGACGATCCCGGTGGTCCGCGCCGTCCGCGAGGTCCTGCCCGACGTCCCGGTGACGATCGACACGACCAAGCCCGCGGTCGCCGAGGCGGCTCTCGAGGCCGGCGCCGACGCGATCAACGACGTCTGGGGCGTCTCGCCGGACGACACCCTCGTCCGCATTGCCGCCGCCCGCGGCGTGCCGATCGTCCTGATGCACAACCGCGCCGAGCCCGCCTACGACGATCTCGTGCCGGAGGTCATCGCGGACCTGCGACGCGCGATCGAGCAGGCCCGCCGCGCCGGCGTCCCCGAAACGGACGTCATCCTCGACCCGGGGATCGGGTTCGGGAAGACCGCCGAGCACAACCTCGAGCTGCTGCGCCGCCTCGGCGAGCTGCGGACGCTCGGCCGGCCGATCCTTCTCGGCACGTCCCGCAAGTCGACCATCGGCAAGGTCCTCGACCTGCCCCCCGACGAGCGGCTCGAGGGCACCCTCGCGACCACCGCGCTCGGCATCGCCCAGGGCGTCGACATCGTCCGGGTGCACGACGTCCGGCCGAACGTCCGCACGGCCCGCATGGCCGACGCAATCGTGCGAGGCAGGGCGCCATGACCGACCGCGTCGTCCTCGCGAACATGGCCTTCCAGGCGCGCCACGGCGTCAACGACTGGGAGAAGGTGACGCCGCAGCGGTTCGAGGTCGACGTCGAGATGACCCTCGACGTCCAGCCCGCCGGTCTCGAGGACGACCTCGCGCGGACGGTCGACTATCGCGGCGTCTACGACACGGTCCGCCAGGTCGTCGAGTCGACGACGTTCAACCTCATCGAGGCCCTGGCCGAGGCGATCGCCCACGAGGTCCTCGGCGGCCACTCGCTCGTGGACGAGGTCGTCGTCCGGGTCAGGAAGCCGGAGGTCCGACTGGGCGGGCCGCTCGATCACGCGGGCGTTGAGATCCGCCGGGTCCGCGGCGAGCGGCCGAACGACGGCGCGCGCGGCTAGAGGTTCTCTGGCCGCGTCCCGAGCGTGACGCTGACCTCCATCTCGTTGCCGTCGCGCAGGACCGCGAGCTTGACTGTCTGACCGGGCGCGAAGCTCGTGAGGACCGCGTCGAGCGGGTGCTCCGCGTCGATCGTCTGGCCCTCGATGGCGAGGATGATGTCGCCGTCGCGCAGACCCGCCTCGTCCGCCGGGCTCCCGGGCTCGATCGCCGGGAGCTGCGAGCCGTCGCGCGCCACCGCCGGCCCGATCAGCGCCCCGTGATCGACCGGCAGGTTCTCGTCGTTCTTCAGCTTCATGTCGATCGGCTGGTAGCGGATCCCGACGTACGGCCGGGCCAGCTCCTGGCCGAGCAGTGCCTGCTGCATGATCGGGCGGGCGATGTCGATCGGGATGGCGAAGCCGATGCCGGTCGAGTCGCGCTCGACGGCGGTGTTGATTCCGATGACCGAGCCCGCCGCGTCGAGGAGCGGACCGCCGCTGTTGCCGGGGTTGATCGCGGCGTCGGTCTGGATGAGGTTCGTCAGCTGCTGGTCCGCGCTGACGCGCACCGTCCGGCCCGTGGCCGAGATGATCCCGGTCGTGACCGTGTTCGTGTAGGTGCCCAGCGGCGACCCGATCGCGATCGCGAGCTGGCCGACCCGGATGTCCGCCGACCGCCCGATCGGGGCGGTCGGGAGGCCGGTCGCGTCGATCTTGACGATCGCGAGGTCGGTGAGGGTGTCGATGCCGTAGACGCGGCCCTGGAACTCGCGGCCGTCCTTGAGCTCGACGGTCATGCGCGTGGCGGTCGAGCCGTCGGCCGTCTGGACGACGTGCTTGTTGGTCAGGATCCAGCCGTTCGCGTCGTAGATGATCCCCGAGCCGACGCCGGTCTCCGGGATCGGGCCGCCGAAGATATCCGTGCTGACGCCCTCGACGATGATCCGGACGACCGCCGGGCTGACCGTCGCGGCCGCCTGGACGACGGCCGAGTTCTGGTCGATCAGGGCGGGCGCGCGGCTGGCCAGGGGCTGCTGGGTCGCGGTCGGCGCGCTGCCGGCGGGGTCGAGCGCGCCGGTGCCCTGGAGGAGCAGCACGGTGCCGCCGGAGGCCAGCACGGCGCTGAGGGCCGCCACGGCCAAAAGCTGCCCGAGGCCGTTGCCGCGCGGCGGCAGCTCGTTGCGCCCAGAGGCATCCCGGCCCACCGGGGCCGTCGCGACCGGCGGCGGGCTCGGCGCCGGATCGTCCCACGCGGAGCGGGCCCAGTCCGGCCGCGGCTGCGGCGTCGGCGAGAAGGTCGCGGCGGGCGGCGGGGGCGAGGGCGCCGACGTCGCTGTCGTGGAGGTCGTCGATCCGTGGGGCGCACCGGACGGGCGCTCGGAGGCCGGCGACATGGGGTAGGGCTCGGTGGGGCGCGAGGCGGCGTCCGTGTCGAAGGGCTGGTCGGTCATCTGGGTCTAGGGTGCGGGTTCAGGGTTCAGGTTCTGGGCGGCTGCGGGTGAAGTTTCCGCCACGCTCGCCGACGGCGCCGTCGCGGGCGGTCGCGGGTTCGCCGGGAGCGTGACGCGGAACGTGCTGCCCGCCCCCGGCCGGCTCTCGACCGTGACCGTCCCGCCATGCATCTCGACGATGCTCCGCACGATCGCCAGGCCGAGCCCGCTGCCGCTCCCGCGCGCCTCGGCGGCCCGCGAGCCCCGGAAGAAGCGGTCGAAGATCCGCGGCAGCTCCGCGGGCTCGATCCCGATCCCCGTGTCGGCGACGGTGATCGACGCGGCCCCGCGCGCCTCCGGGCTGACCTCGACCCGCACGCGGCCGCCGCGCGGCGTGAACTTGATCGCGTTGCCCACGAGGTTCGTCACGACCTGCCCGATCCTGACCGGGTCGTGGCGCAACGGGATCGGCGTCTCCGGCACGCCCACCGTCAGCTCCACGCCGCGGCGCCGGGCCGTGGCCGCGGACTGCTCCACGGCCTGCTCCACGGACGAGCGGAGGTCCTCCGGCCGGAGGTCGAGGAGCACGAGGCCGGAATCGAGCTTCGAGAGCTCGAGCAGGTTCTGGGCCAGCCAGTCCAGCCGCTCCAGCTGCGCGCGGCTCGTCTCGAGGAACTCGGCGCGGGCCTGGGGATCGTCGGCGGCGCCCTCGGTGAGCAGCTCGTTGAAGGTGCGGAGCGCGGCGATCGGCGTCCGCAGCTCGTGGGAGACGTCGGCCAGGAACTCGCGGCTGCGGTCGCGGTCGCGGCGGATGATCTCGATGCTCTCCTGGAGCCGCTCGGCCATGACGTTGAACTGGAGGCCCAGCTTCGACAGCTCGATCGGGCCGTCCTCGATGACCTCGATCGGCACGCGGCGGGCGAAGTCGCCCTCCGCCAGGTCGCGGCTCGCCTCGGTGAGGCGGCGCAGCGGCGTCGTGATGCGCCGCGTGAGCGCCGCGGCGACGACGACCGCGACGGCGAGCGCAATCAGGCCGATGATCGCCAGCAGGCCAGTGACGTTCTGGATCGCCGTCGCGCGGTACGTGAACGGGCTGACCAGCGTGACCTCGACCGCGTAGGGCGGGGTCGCGGCCCGGTTCTCCAGGCGGACGGTGTCGCTGACGATCGGCTCCTCTGTCTGGCCGCCCTGCGGCTGCGCGGCGTGCTCGGCGGTGAACGAGCCGTTGATCGCCGCGACGAACGTGTCGCCCTCCAGCGTCCCGATCCGGAACTGGACGTCGGCCTGGGCCAGCCGGTCGGCGATGAACCGCAACTGGGAGGCCTTCGAGAGCTCCAGGGCGACGACCGGGTCGAGCTCGCCGTCCGGCGTCACGACCGGCCGGACCGTCGCCGCGTTCTGGGCCGTGTCGATCACGAACCGTGCGACGCTGTCCGCGCGGGCCTGGAGCTCGTCCCGCTGCTGCTGGTCGAAGTACGCGCCGAGCCGGTTGACCACCAGCAGCCCGACCAGGCCGAGCGTCACCGCCACGACGGCGACGAAGGCCAGGGTCAGACGGCCCTGGAAGGTCCTGGGGGCGAGGCCGTCGGCGAGCGCGTCGACGCGACCCTCCGCTCGATTCTCCGGCCGAGCCTCAACGCTCGGCGAACGCGTACCCGACACCGCGGATCGTCTGGACGAACGCCGGGTGCGTCGGGTCGTCCTCGAGCTTGTCGCGCAGGTGGCTGACGTGGACGTTGATGGTCTTCTCGTCCTGGTCGAGGGCCTCGTAGTCACGCAGCAGGTCGAGCAGCTCGGCGCGGGTGTAGACGCGACCCGGCTTGCTCGCGAGGTGGCGGAGGATCTCGAACTCGGTCGGGGTCAGGCTGATCCGGCGGTCGCCGCGCTGGACGCGCCGGCGGTCGAGGTCGATGAGCAGGTCGCGGTGCCGGATCACGCGCCCGCCGGCCGCGTCCGCGAGGTCGCCGTAGGCCCGGCGCAGCAGCGCCTTGATCCGGCTCAGGAGCTCGCGCAGTCCGAACGGTTTGGTCAGGTAGTCGTCGGCGCCGAGCTCGAGGCCGATGACCTTGTCGACCTCCTCGTCGCGGGCGGTGAGCATGAGCACGGGCGCCTTCGTGCCGGCGGCGCGGAGCCGGCGGAGCACCTCGAAGCCGTCCATGCCGGGGAGGCGGACGTCGAGCAGGACGAGGTCCGGCGCGCCGGTGGTGGCCATCTCGAGGCCCTCCTCGCCCGAGCGGGCAAGGGCCACCTCGTAGCCCTCCTGCTGGAGGGCGTACTGGATCCCACGCGCAACCGCGTGCTCGTCCTCGACGATCAGGATCGTGGCGGCCATGTCCGGCTCATGGTAGGGTTACCCGCCCGATCGATCCCTCCGGAGGCCCATTTCCGCATGTCCGCCGCTCCCGCCCGCCCGAAGCTCGCCGCCGAGCGCCGCGCGATCAAGGGCAAAAAGGTCGCCCACCTGCGCGCCGCCGGCCGCCTGCCGGCCGTCGTCTACGGTCGCGGTCTCGAATCCGACTCCGTCTCCGTCGACGCCCACGAGTTCGAGCAGCTGCGCAAGCACGCCGGGGTCAACGCCCTGATCGACCTGACGGTCGACGGCGGCAAGCCGACACCGGTCCTCATTCACGGCGTCCAGACCCACCGCGTGACCCGTCGTCCGCTGCACGTCGACCTGTACGTCGTGCGGATGACCGAGGAGCTGACGGTCGACGTGCCGCTCGTGGCCGAGGGCGTCTCCGACGCGATCGACAAGGGCGGCGGGACGCTCCTGCGGTCGCTCGAGCACGTCCGGGTGCGCGCGCTGCCGGATCACCTGCCGCAGTCGATCCACTACTCGATCGAGTCGCTCCGCACGTTCGATGACGCGATCCACGTCCGCGACCTCGAGATCCCGTCCGACGCGACGCTCCTGACCGACGGCGACGAGGTCGTGGCCAAGGTCCTGCCGCCGCGCGTCGAGGAGGAGCCGGTGGTGGCCGAGGCCGCCGAGGGCGAGGCCGCCGAGGGCGAGGAGGGTGCCGCCGAGGCCGGCGCGGGCGCTGCTGGCGCCGAGGCCGGTGGTGGCGAGTCATCGGAGGGCGGGGAGGGGTAACCTCCCGGCCGGTCGCGGCGGGCGCCTCGCTCGTGGGGCGCCGTTGCGTTGGCGGCGGCCGCCTCGAACAGCGCGTTCTGGACCCGTCCTCCGATGGCGATGCCTCTGGGGCAATCACCGCGGTGCGGTTCGCCGATCGCCGTGCGTCCGATCCGGCTGACGCTGCGCAGCACCGTCGATTCCGAGGCGCGGGGCTGGCAGCCCGGGTTGCATGACGCCGACGCCGCGTCCAGGCCGGCAAGCCGGTCGACGGGGTCCACGGCCGTCGATCGCGCCCGAGACGGGGCCCGTGGGCCAGCCTGCGGCGGTCCCGTCACGGAAGCCGGGCTGGCAGCCGGCTACGCGGGGGTGCGGCCCGTCACGTAGACGACCGGGAGGCAGAGGGTCAGGTCGTCGGGGGTGAGGCCGCGGAGGCCGTCGAGGATGCGGCCCTCGATGTCGGCGCGCTCGTCGGCGTCGAGGTCGTCGAAGAGCGAGGCCTCGTCGAACTCGGTCAGGAACCCGAGGTAGCCCTCGGGGTCCCAGGCGAAGGTGGTCTCGGCCGGCCAGGCGCGGATGTCGTGGAAGCCGGCCTTGCGCATGACCGCCGCGGCCGCATTGACCGAGGCGAAGTCGTCCGGGCCATCGCCGGGCTCTGGCGGGTCGAAGCCGAAGTCGTCGAGGACCTCGTTCGCGATGCGATCCGGCTCGAAGGGCCGATCCGTCCGCAGCCAGCTCACCCAGGCGAACGGTGCGCCCGGGACGAGCACGCGGTGAACCGCACGCAGGGCCGCCGTTCGATTCCGGACGAGCTGGAGGACGAACGAGGACATCGCCGCGTCGAAGCGGCCGAGGTCGTCGGGCAGCTCCTCGGCGGAGGCGACCGCTGTCCGGAAGCGCGCGGCGGCCTCGGGAGCGAGCTCCTCGGCGGCCGTTCGGCGCGCAACCTCGAGCATTCCCGCCGACGGATCGATGCCGGTGACGCGGACGTTGCGCCAGCGCCGCAGCGCCGCGAGCGAAAGCATGCCCGTCCCGGCGCCGACGTCGAGCAGGCGAAGCTCCCGGCCGTCGGCCGCCTCGATCTCGGGCGCGAGCTGGTCGAGGACGCCGAGCGCCGCCTCGCGCAGGACCGGGGCCCAGTGGCGGACGTAGCTCTCGGCGAGCTCGTCGTAGCGCGTGCCGTCGGGGGCTTCCGCGTCGACGCACTCGGATGCGGAGGCGTCGGCCCGGTTGGCGTCGGGAGCGAGCGCGTCGGGAGCGAGCGCGTCGGGAGCGATGCCGGCGGGAGCGAGCGCGTCGGCCGCGGCGGCGGCCTCGGGTTCGGTGGTCACCCGGGCAGGTTAGCCGCGGGCGACCGCATCGACCGGCCAGGTGCCTAGACGACCTTCTCCTCGGGCAGCTCCTCGAACTCCCGGCCGAGCCGGGCCGCGTCGAAGGCCTTGCCGACCTCGTGGTGGTACGGCACGCCGCTGAACTCGTGGTGCGAGCGCGTCGGGATGTCGGCGCCCGCCTCGAACTCGCGCCGCTGCAGCTCGATGTAGCCCTGCTCCCGCCGCTCGGCCATCGCCGCGAGCAGCGTCGACAGCCCGTGGCCAGCCGCGTGCTGCCCGCCGAGCGTGATGAAGATGAACGCGAAGCCGAGCTCGCCCAGCTGCTCGAACGTCAGCGGGTCCGGGTCCAGGTACCACTTGAACGACGACGACCAGTTGAACGCGAAGCGCGCATCGGGGAAGCGCCGCCGGACGGCCGCGGCAAATTCCTCGACCGGGCCGCGGTCAGAGGTCGGGAACTCGCACCAGACGAGGTCTGGGATGCCCGTGTCGAGGTAGCGGCACGCCCGCTCGATCGCCAGCTCGAGGCCGCGTGTCGGCTCGGGCGCGTCGACAGCGGAGAGGCCGTCAGTCCGGGCGATGATCGAAAAGTCGGGGACGCCCAGGTCGTCCGCGACGGCCCGCATCATCCGGAGCTTGCCGACCATCTCCTGCGCCGGCACGAGCGCCTTGCCGCCGATGTGTCCGCAGCGCTTCGGAAGGACTTGGTCCTCGAGGTGAGCCGCGGCAACACCGGCGGTGACCAGCAGCTCCGTCTGGCGCTGGACGTTGAAGATGTTCCCGTAGCCGGCGTCCATGTCGACCACGACCGGTGGGATGTCGAGGTGGCGCGGCGGGATGCCCTTCCCCGGGTCGCCGACCGCCTGGGTCAGCTGGAACTTGCGGAGGGCGCTGACCGTGCGCCGGGCGCCGTCGGCGATCTCCGGGCCGCTGTAGAGGTCCATGTCGGTCGTGCCGAGGTGGCCGATCGCGAACGAGTAGCCGCTGAAGTACACGGCCTTGAAGCCGTGGTACATGACGAGCTGGGCGCCCATCGGGTCGTAGACGCCCGGGCCGAACAGGTACGGCTCCGTGCGGAGCAGCTCGCGGAAGCGCGTCGCCGGGTGGATCCAGCGCGAGACGGGGACCTCGAAGCCCTCCGGCAGCAGCGGCGTGGGGGCGAGTTCGCGGGCACGCGTGTCGTGCGCCCGCGGCGACGCCTGCGGCCGTGGCGACGTCGGCGCCTGCGGCGCGGCGTTCATCGTGGCCATGGCGCTACTCGTTCGCGTGGTCGGCGGCGCAGTCCTCGTCGTCGAGGCAGCGGCACTCGCCGGGGTCGTACGCCGCGGGGACCGGCTGCTCGATCCGCGACTCGGCCGCAACCACCCGCGGCGCGACGGGCGCACGCTCGACGACCGGCTGCGAGGCGAGGCGCGGCGACCCGTCGTGCCGCGTTGCGTCGACGTCGAGCAGCGGCTCCGGGATGACCCGGATGACCGCGGCTCCGGCCGAGCCGTCGGCGCCCGGGCCCGTGGCCGGGTGCACTTCGATCGTGATCTTCGTCGGGGCCGTGATGGTCATCGCGAGCCTCCTCGGGACAAGTCGCGGGCCAGGGGCGGCCCGCGAGGACGCCACGGTGCCTGGCCGGATGTATCAAGTCCAATCGAACTGCTGGATTGCAGCCATAAGCATCTGTTATGGTCCAGCGCAACCTTGAGCGTCCGGCCACGCGGGCGCAACGTCGGTCGAGGCGCGCCGCATGCAGCTGGCACAGGTCGAAGGCTTCCTCGAGGTCGCCCGTCGCGGGAATCTCAGCCGCGCTGCGGAATCGCTGTTCATCACCCAGCCCGCGCTCACCGCGCGGCTGCGCGCGCTTGAAGCCGAGGTCGGGGCGCCGCTGTTCCGCCGCGGCCGCCGAGGCATGGCACTGACCGACGCGGGCCGCGCCTTCCTGCCCTACGCCGAGCGGGCGATGCGTGCGCTCCGCGACGGCGCCAGCGCCATCGAGCGTCTCCCGGCCGTCGAGGAGCTCGTGCTCGGCGCGGCGCCCGCGATCAGCACCTACGTCCTGCCAGGCCTGCTGGTGCGGTACGAGGAGGCCAATCCGGAGGTCCGACTGAGCGTCCGGACCGGCCACTCGGAGCAGGTGCTCGAGATGGTCGTTCGCGGCGACGTCGACATCGGCCTCGTCCGGGAGCTCCACCACCCGGCGCTCGAGACGATGGTCCTCTACGACGACGAGCTGGTCCTGGTCGTCGACCCGGGGCACCCGCTCGCGCGGCAGCGCCGCGTGACCATCGACCGGCTGCGCGACGCGCGGCTGATCCTGTTCGACCGGACGTCGAGCTACTACGATCTGACGAGCGCGCTCTTCCGGCCGGCCGGGTCGTTCCCGCGCGGCGTCCTCGAGCTCGACCACATCGACGCGGCGAAGCAGATGGTGCTCGCGGGCCTCGGCGTCGCGCTGCTGCCGACGACGGCGGTCGCGACCGAGCTGCGCGACGGCAGCCTCCGACGGATCGACCTCATCGGCAGCCCGCCGATCGAGCGCCGCATCGTCGCGATCCGCTCGCTCGACGAGGAGCAGCGCAACGACGCCGCCCGTGCGTTCTGGCGCCTCCTGCAGTCGTTCGAGCCGCCTGCGCGGCCCTCTCGCGAGGCGCCAGACCGCTAGCGACCGCCCGGCGACCGGCCGCGTCGACCGCCAGGACGACTCGCCATGGCCGCGTGCCTAGTCCTTGCCTTTGTTGTCGTCCTTGCTGGCCATCTTCTCGAGCTCCGCTTCGCTCATCCCCGTCCGGGTCTTCTTGCCCTCGCGCTTGCGCTGGAGCTCGGCGCCCATGAACTTGCGCTGCTTCTCGGTCTTGGCTGGCATGGCATCGCCTCCTTGGGCCCCAGCCTCGACCTGCCGCGCTGACAGGGACATCGCAGCCCCGCCCGGCCGCGTTGGAGCCTTCTACCATGCCGCGATGATCTTCGACGCGCTGTCCGGCACGATCCTCAACGCCGTCGCGGTCGCGATCGGGACGACGATCGGGCTCGTCGCGGCGGCGCGGGTGTCGGCGCAGCTCCGCGAGAGCCTGACCACCGGCCTGGGGCTGTTCACCCTCGCGATCGCGATGTCGATGGCCCTCCAGGTCTTCCAGGACCCGGCCGCCCGACCGGAGGACTCGCTCGCGGTGCTCGGCGGGCTGCTGCTCGGCGTGGCAGTGGGGGAGTGGCTCCGGCTCCACGACCGCCTCGAGGGCCTCGGCGCATGGTTCCAGCGTCGCCTCGCGAGCTCCCGCGGCGCCGGCGACCGGCCGACCCGCGTCGCGGAGGCCTTCGTGACGACCAGCGTCGTCTTCTGCATCGGGCCGCTGACCATCCTCGGCAGCCTCGACAACGGGCTCCGAGGCGACATCACGCTCCTCGCCACCAAGTCCCTCCTGGACGGGGTCGCGAGCGTCGCGTTCGCGGCGGCGCTCGGCGCCGGCGTGTACCTCTCGATCATCACCGTCCTCGTCGTCCAGGGCGGGATCGCGCTCGGGGCGTTCCTGCTGCAGGGCTTCTTCGACGAGGTCACGATCCTCGTCGTCACGGCCGTGGCGGGCGTGATGCTCCTGGGCGTCGGGCTCCGGCTGCTCGACCTCAAGCAGGTCCGGCTCGCGAACTTCCTGCCCGGGATCGTGCTCGCCCCGGTCCTGATCCGCCTGTTCGACGCCGCGCGGGCGGCGTTCTCCTGACCGCCGGGGTACCGTGACGGCGATGCAGCTCCCCTTCGACCCCCCCATCGAGCCGATGCTGGCCAAGGCCGGCGACGCGCTCCCGGAGGGCGACGGCTGGCTGTTCGAGCCGAAGTGGGACGGCTTCCGTGCCCTGGTCTTCCGCGACGGCGACGAGGTCTACATCCAGTCGCGCGACCTCAAGCCCCTCAACCGCTACTTCCCGGAGCTGGAGGCGCCGCTGCGCGCGTCCATCCCGGAGCGCTGCGTCCTCGACGGCGAGATCGTCATCGCGGCCGACGGCGGCCTGCAGTTCGAGGCCCTGCTGCTCCGAATCCACCCGGCGGAATCGCGGGTCCGGATGCTGGCCGAGCAGTCGCCCGCCTCGTTCGTCGCATGGGACGTGCTCGCGCTCGACGACCGGGACCTCCGCGGCACCCCGCAGGGGGCGCGTCGGGCGCTCCTGGAGCACGACCTCGGCGCGCGGGCGAAGCCGCCGATCCACCTGACGCCCGCCACGACCGACCGCGCCACCGCGGCCGACTGGTTCGACCGCTTCGAGGGCGCCGGGCTCGACGGCGTCATCGCGAAGCGGCTCGACGGCACGTACCAGCCCGGCAAGCGGGCGATGCTGAAGATCAAGCACCAACGCACGGCCGACTGCGCGGTCGCGGGCTTTCGGTGGCACAAGATCGGGCCGGGGACGCACGTCGGCTCGCTGCTGCTCGGGCTGTTCGACGATACCGGGAAGCTGCACCACGTCGGCGTCACCAGCTCGTTCTCGTGGGACCGGCGGGCCGCGCTCGCCAGGGAGCTCGAGCCGCTGCGCGAGAACGCTCTGGACGGTCACCCGTGGAAGGAATGGGCCGAGTGGGCCGAGTACGGTGCGGCCGACGCGTCCGGCCAGCGGTTGCCTGGGGCGACGTCGCGCTGGAACCGGGGCAAGGACCTGTCCTGGGAGCCGCTGCGGCTGGAGCGCGTCGCCGAGGTCGCCTACGACCACCTCCAGGGCGACCGCTTTCGCCACGCGACGACCTTCGTCCGGTGGCGCACCGACAAGCGGCCGCAGGACTGCCGCTACGACCAGCTCGAGGAGACGGCGGCCTACGAGCTCGAGAAGATCTTCGGGGTGAGCGTGTGAGCGGCGGGGAGCCGCGCGCGGGCGCGTCGACCGCCCCCGGGTCGACCCCGCTCGAGGCGACGTTCGTCGAGAAGGACGTCGTCGACTGGGCGAAGCTCGAGACCCTCGTGAAGCAGCTCGCCGAGCAGGTCCGCGGCGAGTACGACGTCATGCTCTGCATCACTCGCGGCGGCCTCGTGCCGGCCGGGATGCTGGCGTACCTGCTCGGGATCCGGGACATCCTCGTGGCCGCCGTGGCCTTCTACGACGAGCACGGCCAGGTCGCCGACCAGCCGATGTTCTTCCAGTTCCCGTCGGATCCGCTGCTCCACGGCAAGCGCGTCCTCATCGTCGACGAGGTATGGGACACCGGGACGACCATCCAGGCGGTCATCGAGCGCGTTCGCATGGGCGGCGGCATCCCGACGACCGCGGTCCTGCACTACAAGCCGGAGCGATCGAAGGTCCGCTCGGTGCCCGACCATTTCGCCGTCTCGACCGATGCCTGGGTGGTCTATCCGTTCAAGTACGGAAAGTAGGGAGGGAACAGCGATGGACCAGGGATCGACCTCGATGCCAACCCCGCCGCCCGCGGAACAGCGGCCGCCGGTCGCGTGGCAGGCGCCCGCGCCGGTGCCTTCGGCTGATGGCAGGCGCTTCTCATGGGGCGACTTCTTCAACTTCCGGTACATGGTGACGCCGGTGGTCGTGAAGGTCGTCTACATCATCGGGGCCGGGCTGATCACGCTCGCGGCCCTCGGAGCGATCCTCGGCTCGACGCGCTTCGGTCTCGGCAGCGGCCTGCTCGGCGGACTGCTCATCTTGCTGCTCGGCAACCTCTACTGGCGCGTGGTGATGGAGATCGTCGTCGTGTTCTTCGGGATCCACGAGGGCATTCGGAACATCGAGCGGAAGGACCGCTGACGGCGCCGGGCGTTGATCCCGCGAAGATCACGCTCCGTACCATCCGCGTGGCCAGCGTGAACCCCGTCGAGCGCTCCTGCCTCCTGATCGCCGACAGTTTCGGGTACACGGCGTACCTCGTCGGCGTGGAGCTGGACCACGCGGAGGACATCGTCCTCGGCAATTGGCACCGACTCGACGGACCCCTCGACGTCGGCGTCGAGGTCCCAGACAGCTTGGGGTGGGGCAGCGATCTGGATCGACGCGCGGAGGTGGCGCATCAGCTCGCGGGGTCGCGCGACGAGGCGTCATCCGGGCCGGGCGAACGCGAGTCCACGGGGTCCGGCGATGGTGAGTTCACCGCTGGGTTGCGCTTCTTCCGGCGAGGCGCCCGCTCGAGCTGGCCGGAGCGGTCCGGGAAGACGTACTCGGCCCACGGGTCGTAGTCGATCTCGAGCGGCTCCTGCTCCGGCCGGTCCGCCTCGGGGACGTGGGTGAGGTTCACGCGGATCCGGTACCAGAGCGAGGAGCGGCCGCGCATGCCGTCGACGAGGACGTCGGCCTCCTCGAGCGCCGCGGCGGCCTTCGGGTGGCGGGCCTTCCAGCGCTCCAGTCCCCCGAGCGCCTCGGCCTTCGTCTTCGCCCGGGCGATCTCGATCACCGGCACGTTCGAGCGCCGCCGGCCTGTCGGCGTGGGTCGCGACGCGACCGGCTGCCCCGCCGCTCGCGCCGCCGCTCGCCGCTCCGCCTCCTCGAGGAAGCGCCGCTCCAGCGCCGCGCGTCGCCTCTCGCGCTCCGCCTCGGCCTCGGGGGTGTCGTAGGCCTCCCGCGGCCGCCGCTGGCGCGACGGCTGGACCCGCGGCGGCTCGCCGGCCTGCTTGCGGTAGTTCGGCGGCCATGGTGCGTCGCCCAGGCCCTCGGCCTCGTGCCGGCGCGAGAGCTCCAGCACGGCCTCGAGCGACCCCGGGGCCGAATCGATCCCGGCGCCCGGATCGCCGATCTCGGCGAACCGCTTCGGCACCGTCTCCATCGTGAATGCCTCGGGCTCGCAGGTCGGCACCTCGTCCCACGACAGGGGCGTCGAGACGCGGGCGTCCGGGAGCGGCCGGACGGAGTAGGCCGACGCGACCGTCCGGTCCTTGGCGTTCTGGTTGTAGTCGAGGAAGACGCCGTGGCGCTCCTCCTTCCACCACTTGCTCGTGGCGATCGAGGGTGCCCGGCGCTCGACGTCGCGGGCGATCGCCAGCGCGGCCCGGCGCACCTCTGGGTACGTCCAGCGACGCTCGATCCGGACGTTGATGTGGATCCCGCGCGAGCCCGACGTCTTCGGCCAGCCGACGAGCCCGACCGCCTCGAGCGCCTCCTTCGTGACCATCGCGACGTCGCGGATCTGCGACCACGGCACGCCCGGCACCGGGTCGAGGTCGACCCGCAGCTCGTCCGGGTGGTCGAGGTCGTCCGCGCGGACCGGGTGCGGGTTCAGGTCGATGCACCCGAGGTTGACGACCCAGGCGAGGCCCGCCGCATCGTCGACGACGATCTCGTCGGCCGTCCGACCCGACGGGAACGACAGCGTCACCGTGCGCAGCCACAATGGCCGGTTCTCCGGCGCCCGCTTCTGGAAGAACGCCTCGCCGGCGGCGCCGTTGACGAAGCGCTTCAGGGCCATCGGCCGCCCGCCCGCGCCCACGAGCGCGCCCGGCGCGACGGCCAGGTAGTACTGCACGAGGTCGAGCTTCGTCGCGCCCGTCGCTTCGAAGAACACCTTCGACGGGTTCGTGACCGTGACCTCGCGGTCGCCGATCCGGAGGACCTCCTGCTCCTTCGGCATGGACGCGATGCTACCGTGGCCCGCCCGGGGTACCCGGAACGGCGCGCCGGCGCTGCCCGCGCGGACGTCGTCCGGCCCTGTCGATTCGCGCCGAACCCGTACGTCGATGCATCGAAGGGGCGGCGAAGGGCGCCGCCGGAGGAGGAGTTCGATGCGCTACCTGGTGCTCATCTACGACGAGAACACCGCGAACCCGTCACCCGAGCCGCCCGACATGGCGGTCGTCCAGCAGGTCATGGAGGAGTACAACGCCTACGGCGAGCTGCTCCGCAGCCGCGGCGCGTTCGTCGGCGGCGAGGCCCTCAAGCCCGTGACCAGCGCGACCACGGTCCGCGTCCGCGACGGCAGGACCCTCACCACGGATGGGCCGTTCGCCGAGACGAAGGAGGCCCTCGGCGGGTTCTACCTGATCGAGGCGAAGGACCTCGACGAGGCCCTCGAGCTGGCGGCGGCGTGCCCCGGCGCGAAGGTCGGCTCGGTCGAGGTCCGGCCGGTGGTCGACTTCGACGCCGGGGAATTCCCGGTCTGAGCACCGCCCACGACGTCGTCGACCGGGTCTTCCGCGAGGAGTCCGGGCGGGCCGTCGCGACCCTGATCCGCGTCTTCGGCGACTTCGACCTCGCCGAGGAGGCGGTCCAGGACGCCTTCGCCCGGGCGCTCGAGGTCTGGCCGGTCGACGGCGTGCCGGCGAATCCCGGCGCGTGGATCACCACGACCGCGCGCAACCGGGCGATCGATCGGCTGCGGCGGCGGCGGATCCTCGCCGAGAAGACGCGGGCGCTTGAGCAGCAGGCGAGGGTCGAGGCGGCGCTCGATCGCGGCACCGGCGGCGAGGAGGCGAGCGACACGGACGGCATCGACGACCGGCTGCGCCTGATCTTTACCTGCTGCCATCCCGCGCTGGCGCCCGACGCGCGTGTCGCCCTCACGCTCCGGACGCTCGGGGGCCTGACGACGCCGGAGATCGCGCGGGCCTTCCTCGTGCCCGAGCCGACCCTCGCGCAGCGGCTCGTCCGCGCGAAGCGCAAGATCCGCGAGGCCGGCATTCCCTACCGCGTGCCGCCGCCGGAGGTCCTGCCGGAGCGGCTCGACGCGGTCCTGCGGGTCCTCTACCTCGTCTTCAACGAGGGCTACAGCGCGACCGCGGGCGAGGCGCTCGTGCGGCGCGAGCTGGCGTCCGAGGCGATTCGCCTCGCCCGGATGCTCGCCGCGCTCATGCCGGACGAGCCCGAGGTCCTCGCCCTGCTGGCCCTGATGCTCCTCCACGACGCCCGACGCGACGCGCGCACCGACCCCGGCGGGGCGTTGGTGGTGCTCGAGGACCAGGACCGCGGGCGCTGGGACGCGGCCGAAATCGCCGAGGGAACCGCGTTGCTGGACCGGGCGATCCGGGCCGGCCGGCCGCGCCGCCCTGGGCCGTACCAGCTCCAGGCGGCCATCGCCGCGCTCCACGACACGGCCGCGACGCCCGCCGAAACCGACTGGCCCCAGATCGCGGCGTTGTACGGCCGCCTGGCCGAGCTCGCGCCCTCGCCGGTGGTGGAGCTGAACCGGGCCGTCGCGGTGGCGATGCGCGAGGGCCCGGCAGCAGGGCTGGCGATCCTCGACGCGCTCGCGTCGGAGCCGCTGCTGACCGGCTACCCGTACTACCACGCAGCGCGTGCCGACCTGCTGCGGCGGCTCGGGGCCGCGGCGGACGCCGCGGCCGCCTACCGGACCGCGCTCGCCCTGACCTCGAACGATGTCGAGCGGGCCTTCCTCGCCCGGCGGATCGCCGAGATGGAGGCCGCGACCGGCGCCTGACCGGCGCGACGCGCGGCTGCGCGGCCGCGCCGCGACGGAACTGCAACGAGCGGGGCCCCCGCGCCGATCCGCCGGCGCACCCCCGATCCCCACGATGGCGCTCGCACGCCATGGGGTCGCGAGGACGCGGTGGCCGTTGCAATGTGCCTGGGAGGGCTGGATGCGCGCGGAGACGGTGAGTTGGGCGGCGCGTGGCGCCGGGCTCGCGATCGGGGTCGGGGCCATCCTCATGCTCGCCTCGGTCGCGTCGGCGGCCCGCGACGTCCTGCTCCTCGTCTTCCTCGCTGTCCTGCTCGGGGCGGCCCTCGAGCCGGTCGTCTCGGCGATCCGCGCCCGGACCGGCATCGGCCGGGGGCTGGCGATCGTGCTCGTCTACGCGGTGTTCCTGGTCAGCGTCGTCACGATCGCCGTGTTCATCGTGCCCGCTGCGACGGTCCAGCTCGGTGCGGCGCTCGGCCGCTTCCCGGCGTTCCTCGAGGAGGTCCGCGCGTGGAGCGAGCAGCTGCGACCGGAGCTCCTCGCGCAGGGCGTCGGCGCACTCATCGACGCGGTCCAGGCGCCGTTCCGGCCCGGCCAGGGCCCGGACGGCGACAGCATCGTGGAGGCGGGGATCGTCGTCGGGCAGGTTGCCGCGGCCCTGGTGACGCTGCTGTTCATGGTCTTCTTCTGGCTCACCGAGCGGCCGCGGCTGCAGCGCTACGCACTCGCCTTCCTGCCGCACGACCGGCGGGCCGGCATCCGGGACGCGTGGAACGAGGTCGAGTCGCGCCTCGGCCTGTGGGTCCGGGGCCAGCTGATCCTGATGGCCACGATCGGCGTCGCCACGGGCATCGCGTACAACCTGCTCGGGCTGCCGGCGGCGCTGCTGCTGGCACTCATCGCGGCGCTGACCGAAAGTATCCCGATCGTCGGGCCCGTCATCGGCGCCGTGCCTGCCGTGCTCGTGGCGACGACGCTCGGCCCGGAGGCGGTCGTCCTCACGATCGGTGTCTCCTTCTTCATCCACCTGATCGAGGGCAACGTCCTCGTCCCGATCGTCATGCGCAACAGCGTCGGGCTGTCGCCGTTCCTCGTGCTGGTCAGCCTGCTCGTCGGCGGCACCGTCGGCGGCATCCTCGGCGCGGTGGTGGCCGTGCCGATCGTCGCCGGCGCGACCGTCGTCCTCGACCGCCTGCAGGCCCGCGAGACGCCCGTCCCGATCGACCCGGCGGCCGTCGAGACGCCGACGGAGGAGGAGCGCGACCAGCACGAGGACCGCGCCCCGGCGACTGTGGCGGCGGCCAAGGGCTGAGCGTCTCGGCCGACCGGTCGACGGCTCAGCCCGCGGCGAGCCCCTTCGGCGCCTCGCGCATCAGCCCGATGTTGTTCCCGTCGGGATCCTGGACGAACGCCAGCCACAGGTCGTAGTCGTCCGTCCCGAACACGATCTCGGGGCGCTCGCGGACCGTGGCGCCCGCCGCCTCGAGGCGCTCCAGCGTCGCCGTGACGTCCGCCACCCGGAAGTAGATCGTCGTGCGGCCCAGGAAGTCGTCCTCGGTCGGGCTCGCGAGGTACAGGCGGATGCCGTCCACGTCGAAGAACGCGTTGCCCGGGTAGCGGAAGAGCGGGTGCAGGCCGAGGATCTCCTCGTAGAACGTCGCCGCGCGGTCGACGTCCGAGACGGGGACCAGGATCTGCATGATCGGCCCGAGGCCGTCGGCGCTGTCGTGCATGACTCCCTCCTTGATCGACCGAACCTTACGCCGGTGCGATCGCCCGCGCGGCCAGGGCCACGACCGCACCGCCCGCGGCGAGCGCCACCATCACCGGGCCGCGGCTCGGGTCGCGGTGCTGCGACTCCGGCAGCAGGTGGCCCGCGCCAATGGCCAGGAACACTCCGCCGAAGCCTGCGAGCAGCAGGCCGAGCGTCCGGTCGTCGATCGAGACGAGGCCGCTGACCGCGCCGCCGAGCGGCGCGGCGAGCCCGTCGAGCAGGACGAACACCACCGCCAGCCGGACGCCGCGGGCCGCCTCGAGGGCGACCGTCGCGACGTTCATCCCATCGGCGAAGTCGTGGCACAGCACCGCGAGCAGCACGATCAGGCCGGTCTCGTCACCGGCCTGGAAGGCCACGCCGATCATCAGCCCGTCCAACGCGCTGTGGACCACCAGGCTGGTCGGCGGGAGGAGGCGGAGCAGGCCCGGCCGCGCGGCCGAGCCTGCGGCGAGGACCGCCTCGCGCGCCGCGTCGTGGTCGTGGTCTTCGTGCTCGTGCGCGGGCTCGTGCGTGTGCGGGCCATGGGCGTGCACATGGCCGCGCGTGCCGGCGTGCTCGAAGCTCGATTGGTGGATGAACGCCTCGAGGAGGCTGAAGCCGATGAACCCGACGACCGCGGCGGTGCCCATGGCCAGCGCGCCGCCCTCGCCCACCAGCTCCCAGGCCTCGGGGAAGAGGTCCGCCACCGCGGTGGCGACCACGATGCCCGCGGCGATCGCCATGAGCGCGTGCAGCCGGTGTCGCAGCCGCAGTGCCGCGAAGCCGCCGAGGAGCGTCGAGAAGAACGGCAGGATGGTGGCGGGATGCATCGTCGTCCGGCGGCGCCTCGCCTCAGGCGGCCGAGCGGCAGGTCGGGCAGAGCCCGAACAGCTCGAGCCGGTGGGTGTCGATGCGGTAGCCGGTGTCGCGGGCGATCCGGGCCGCCACGGCCTCCAGGCCGCTGTCCTCGACCTCGGTGGAGCGGCCGCACGACGAGCAGACGATGTGGTGGTGATGGACGGGCTCGCAGGCGACGAACGCGTGTTCGCCCGACGGAAGGTCGAGGCGCTCGACGATGCCCAGGTCCGCGAGGACGTCGAGGGAGCGGAAGACCGTGGCGCGCGTGACGCCGAGCCGCCGCCGTCGCGACTCGCCCAGGAGGTTCTCCGCGGTGAAGTGGCCGCCCCGGCTCGCGATCAGCCCGGCGAGTGCGCGACGCGGCGCGGTCAGCCGGTACCCGGCTCCCTCGAGGGCGTCGACGATCGTCGCGGCATCGACCATCGTCCGATGCTAGCAGCTATCGAGACTCAGTCGCAATAACTCGCGCGGGGGTCGCACCCGGGGCGGCGCACTCGATGGCCAGCCGCCGCCGAGACCGGGAACGCTGCCTACCAGCGGCGCCGGGCGCGCCCCGACGAGCGCCACAGCCAGAAGGCCAGCAGCGCGGCCACCGCCAGCACGACACCGACCCCGATCGGCAGCGCCTGCCCGAGGACGCCGGTGGGGGCGGTGCTCGGTGTGGCGGCCGGGCCCGACGTGGGCGAGCCCGGCACGGACGCCGCCGGCGTCTCTGCCGGCGGCAGCGACGACGGCGCACCGGTCGGCTCGGTGGTGGATGCGGCCGTGGATTGCGGCTCCGGGGTCGGGGTCGGCGCCGCCAGGGCGCAGGACCGCGGCGTCCCGGGCGTCTGCAGCGGCGGCGGAGGCAGGGCCACGCACGCCGGGTCGACCTGCGTGTAGTGCGCCCAGAGGTACTCGCGGATCGTCAGGCCGGAGTCGTGGATCTTCGCGGCGAGGTCCCGGCCGACGTAGCGGTAGTGCCACGGCTCGTAGCGGTAGCACGTGACGCCCTTCTTGCCCTGCGGGTAGCTCATGAGCCAGCCGTACTTCCAAGCGTTCCTGGCCATCCAGCCGCCGGTGGGCGTGACCTCCCAGTTGCTCGTCAGGCCGGTGTCGCCGACGCCGACGAAGTCGATCGTCAGGCCCGTCTGGTGCTCGGAGTGTCCGGGCCGCGCCGAGAACGTCACCGCGCCGTCGAAGTTCGTGTAGCGCTCGCCGTTCCAGCCGGCGTAGCCGTTGAACAGCTTGAGCTGCTGGTTGTAGCCGCGGAACGCGCTCCAGCTGACGAGCGGCGTGCCGTTCTTCTCGGCCGCGGCGGCCATGGCCTCGAGGTCATCGAAGGCGACCTTCCGGATCAGCCCGCTGCCGCGGACCCCGGCGTCGCGCACGTTGACCAGGTCCGGTGGCCGGTAGTCCCTGCCGAGCGTCAGGATCCAGTCGACCTGAGTGATCGCCCAGTCGTCGTAGCCGCGGGGTTCGGTGAGGATGTCGTCGAGGCGGCACTCCGGCAGCGGCCCGACCCCCGCGACCGGGCCGGGTCCACCCCCGGGCGTGCCGAGCATCCCGAGGCCGAGGACGACGGCGAGGAGGAATGCGCGTGGTGCGGGAGGTCGGCGCATCGAGACTGGAGCCTATCGAGGGTTCGGTCGTCGCGTCGGCGAGGCGCCCGATCGATCGTCCGATTTCGATCGTCCGATCGCGCTCCGGTCCACGCTCCGGGCCCGCGCCCCCGCCGTGGGCCCCGCGCGCCCTTCGCCGCGACCGCCGATAGCATGGCGCCGTGCAGACCCCGACGACGCTCCGAAGCGTCGCTCTCGCCGTCATCGTGGCGCTTGCCGGGTGCCAGAACCCCGCGCCGTCGCAGCCCCCGGCGCCCGGGCATCCCACGCCCGGCCCCACCGGCCAGGCCTCGTCCCGGCCGACGACCGCGCCGAGCACCGCAGCGCCCAGCCCGACCACCGCCGCCCCGACCACCTTCCCGCTCGCGGTCGTGACCGGCGTGCGGACGCGGAAGGGCGTGATCGGGCTGGACGAGCTCGAGGCGCTGGCGAGCGCAGGCGAGCTGGTCATCCCCTGCGGCATCGTCGTCGACGCGCCCGCGCTCACGTCCGGCGCCGAGTGCATCCCGCCGCAGGACGTCGCCGCCGCGATCGAGGACGACCAGCAGCTCGTCGCGCTCCTGCCGCCGGGACTCGTGCAGCCGGCGACGAAGGTCCTCCCGATCGAGGGCGACGGCCCGTTCGGGCTCTTCGGGCCGGACCTGTTCGGCGACCCCGAGGCCCGCGGCCTGCCGTACCCGATCACCGGTCGCGCGACCGGCGAGGTCGAGCTCGACCCGACCTGGACCGCCTACGACCCCTCGCAGGTCTGGACGATGACCTCGATCGGGAGCCTCTGCTCCGATCGCTACGCGGCGCGCGAGGCGGTCACGCGGGGCAAGGGCTGGGACTGGGTCTTCGGCGGGGGCACGGCCGAGTACATCCGGCCGCCGCGCCTCAACCCGAACCCGCCGCCGGGCATCGACCAGAACCTCTGGGTCGAGCCGCGCGCCACTGGCAACGACGGTGCGATCGGGCTGCTCCAGCGCCGCGCCGACGTCGCGATCGCAGACCACGAGTGCCCGATCCTCCCGACCGACGAGTACGTGCCGAACCCGTTCCGCGGCGTCGTGCTGTCGGTCCCCGAGGCGGTCATCCCCGAGTGGAAGGACATCCTCGGCATCGACGTCGTCTACCTCGCCGCGAACCACATGAGCGACAAGGGCGTCCGGGGCATCCGGTCGACCTTGCGCCTGCTCGACACGCACGGGGTCGGCCGCACGGGCCTCGGGATGAACCTCGACGAGGCGATCGAGCCCGCGTACGTCGAGGTCGCCGGCGTCAAGGTCGCGTTCATCGCCGTCAACGACGTCGGCGGCGTCGCGCGCGCGGACGAGGACACCGCCGGCGTCCCGTGGATCACCCGCGCGAACATCCGCGAGGGGGTGCGCCGGGCCCGCGAGGCCGGGGCCGACGTGATCATGTGCGACCCCCAGTGGTGGGGCGGCCGCGAGTACCACGACAACCTCCTGCCGAAGCAGGTCGGGCAGATGGAGATGTTCTTCGAGGAGGGCTGCGACCACGTCGTCGGCGCCGGCACCCACGTCGCCGGGCCGATGTTCCTGCGCCCGAACGGCGCCGACGTCTCGGTCGTCCTCGCCAGCCCGGGCAACTACGTCTACGGGCAGGACTTCTTCCAGGATCTCCAGGAGGGCGTGATCCTCGAGCAGAAGTTCGTCGGCGTCCGGCTCGCCAACGTCCGGCTGCACCCGTACGTGATCATCGGCGGTGCTCGGCCGCCGCTCATCGATCCACTCGGGGACGGTCGCTACGTGCTGAACCGGATCTTCAAGTCGTGCGAGCCGTCGAGCTCGGGCGCGCTCTGCTCAGACCTCGACTACCTGCCCTGAATCAACCCGGCCCGCCCGCGGCGGGCCCGCGCCCGGCCTCGACGAGGCAACCGCGGCCCGCATGGTTGCGAACACGACAGCGTTCTACACGGGTCAGCCGGCCCCCGAGGCGGAGCCGGTCGCGTAGCGGCCCCCGCGGCGTCCGTGACGGTGCTCCGGGAGCGCGCGGCGCGTCGGCGCTGAGCGTGGCGCCGGCCTGAATCAGGCGCGCCAGGGAGCCGCGGCGCATGATCCCCTGGACATGGACCACCACCCGTCGGCGCACGAAAGCCACGGCTCGCACGAAGGTGCGCAGCACGCGCACGAGGGTTCGTCTCACGCGCCGCAGGTCGCGACATCTGCGCCGGCACCTGCAGCCGCGAACGCGGCACACGGGCGTCACGCGACCGGTGACCGTCACGCGACCGGTGACCGCCACGCGGCGCACGATCGCCACGAGGGCCACTCCGTCGCCGGCTTCCGCGACCGGTTCTGGCTCAGCCTCCTCCTGACCCTGCCCGTCCTCGCCTGGAGCGACGACATCCAGGCGTGGATCGGCTACGCGGCACCCCGGTTCCCGGGCTCGGAACTGATCCCGGCGCTCGGCGGCACGATCCTGTTCTTCTACGGCGGTCTGGTGTTCCTGCGGGGCGCACGCCGCGAGCTGGCCGATCGGCAGCCCGGGATGATGACCCTCATCTCGCTCGCGATCGTGGTCGCCTTCGCGACGAGCGCGGCAGCCACGCTCGGCCTGTTTGAGGTCGAGATCTGGTGGGAGCTGTCGACCCTCATCACGATCATGCTCCTCGGCCACTGGCTGGAGATGCGGTCGATCGAGCAGGCGCGCGGCTCCCTCGCGGCCCTCGCCGAGCTGCTCCCCGACACGGCGGAGCGGGCGGTCGACGGACGGACCGAGACGGTTCCGCTGTCCGCACTGTCGACCGGCGACGTCGTGCTGGTGCGGCCGGGCGGTCGGGTGCCCGCCGACGGCGAGGTGCTCGACGGCGAGGCCGACCTCGACGAGTCGATGATCACCGGCGAGTCGAGGCCGGTCCCGAAGGCCAGGGGCGACCGGGTCGTCGCCGGGACGGTCGCCGCCGGCGGCAGCCTGCGGGTGCGCGTCGAGGCGGTCGGGGAGGCGACCGCGCTTTCGGGGATCATGCGGCTGGTCGAGGCGGCCCAGTTGTCCGCGTCGCGCGCCCAGGCGCTCGCGGATCGCGCGGCGGCGCTGCTCTTCTACGTCGCGCTGGTCGCGGGCGCGCTGACCCTCGGGTTCTGGTGGCTCGCGGGCGATCGGGAGGGCGCGCTCGTCCGGACGGCGACGGTCCTCGTCATCGCCTGCCCGCACGCACTGGGGCTCGCGATCCCGCTCGTCATCGCCATCTCGACGTCGCTGGGCGCGCGCAACGGGCTGCTCGTCAAGGATCGGCTCGCGCTCGAGCGGGCGCGCGAGCTCGACGTCGTCATCTTCGACAAGACGGGCACGCTGACGCGAGGGCGGCACGCCGTGACGGCGATGGCGACGGTGGGCGACACCGGCGCCGAGGGCGGCGACGCGGGCACCAAGGCCGAGCTGCTGCGACTGGCCGCCGCGGTCGAGTCGGACTCGGAGCATCCCCTGGCGCGGGCCATCGTCGCGGCCGCCACGGAGCGGGGTCTAAAGGTCCCCGCCGCGACCGGCTTCGAGAGCCTGCCGGGCCGGGGGGCGCGCGCCACCGTTGACGGCCGGACCGTGGCCGTCGGTGGCCCGCAGCTCCTCGCGGAGCTCGGTCTCGAGCCGCTCCCCGCGACGGCGCCGTGGGCCGCCGAGGGCCGGACCGTCCTGCACGTCGTCGCGGACGGCCGGATCGTCGGCGCGTTCGGCCTCGAGGACGAGATCCGGCCGGAGTCGGCGGACGCGGTGCGCAGGCTCCACGACCTCGGCCTGCGGGTGGCGATGATCACCGGCGACAGCCAGGCGGTCGCCGACTCCGTCGCGCGGCGGCTCGAGATCGACGAGGTCGCCGCGCAGGTCCTCCCCGCCGACAAGGCTGCCGCGGTCCGGCGCTTCCAGTCGGGCGCGCGGCGGGTCGCGATGGTCGGCGACGGCGTCAACGACGCGCCCGCGCTGGCCACGGCCGACGTCGGGATCGCGATCGGCGCCGGGACCGACGTGGCCGTGGAGTCGGCCGGTATCGTGCTCGTCCGGAGCGACCCGCGCGACGTCGTCGGGGCGATCGAGCTCTCGCGCGCGACCTACCGGAAGATGCTCCAGAACCTCGTCTGGGCGACCGGCTACAACCTCGTCGCCATCCCGGTCGCGGCCGGGGTCCTGGTGCCGTGGGGGATCGACCTGCCGATGGCCGTCGGCGCGATCGCGATGAGCGTCTCGACGATCATCGTCGCCCTCAACGCCCAGCTCCTCCGCGGGCTGCGACTCGGCCCTCCGGGCGTCGAGCCCGTCGGCGCGCCCGTCAGCTCGAGCCCGTAGCGACGGCCTCCTCGTCCATTCCGGCGCGTCGGCTCCCTTGCCCTCGTCCTCGCACACCTCGGCTCGGCGGCGCTCGAGGTCGCCTTGGGCCGTGCTCCCCTCGGCCGCCCGACACGACGGGCTTCGACGGGTTCCCCGCGGCCATTGCCTGCTCGTCGCCGTTGGCTGCCTCGAGCCGAAGCTCGCGGGCATGGGAGGACGCCGACGCGCGACCGCCTGGGCGGGCGAATGAAGAGGGGGGCTGGAGCCGACACTCGGATTTGAACCGAGGACCTGCTGTTTACGAAACAGCTGCTCTACCGCTGAGCTATGTCGGCCCGAGGGGCGAGTATAGGCGATGAGTTCAAACAGCTGCTCAAAGCCATGGGCAGACGGGAACTGGTCTCGCCGCGTCGGACCTGTAGCGGAGCCGGATTCAGCAGATAACTTCCGACCCTGGCCGGCGTGGTTGACGACGAGGATGACCCCGCTTGGTCCGGAGCGATCCCTACAGTTGACCGGTGTCCCAGAAGCCAAGTTCCCGCATCGTCTGGTGAAGTCGGCGCCCTGCTCCGAGATCGATCAGCCCTGCGTCGATTGCTCGGCGGAGGATCGCCCGGATCCGTAGCGGCCTAACGCCCGGCAGCAGCCGCTTGGCCACGGTGATCGCATCCGAGTCGTCTGTTGCCGGGACCCACTTCCTGTTCTCGCAGATCGCGAGCATTGCCGCCTCGCCGGCGCCCAGGCCCAGAACCGTGCCGAAGGTGGCCGCCAGCTTCGGGTCACGCATCTCTGCATAGCGCCGCAGCTCCGCGGCATCCATGTCAAGCACCGCGATCGTCACTGACTCGAACAATCCAGGCAATCGTTCAAAGTGCGGCAGTGCCCGGATCGACTTGTCTCGCAATTCTGGCGCCGTGGCCTTGTCAGCCACCCGGCGTCTGTGGAGGTGCAGACCGCGTCGAAGCTCGCTCATCGCCTCTTCGCGTTCGGAGTCCTCCTCATCCGGATCGAAGACCGCTCGGGGGACACGCAAGGGCTGCCCAAACAGCTGGGTCAGGAGCTCGACCTCGCCAGCTGCGAGGAAGTAGTTGACGACGACGGTGTCGAAGACGACCGGGGTCTCAGGCGGCGGCGACGCGCTGTCGGACACCGGCGAACTCGCGCTGCTCCTGGACGGCTTGCGCGTCTCCGTTGCCTGCTGGTGGGGTCATGAGCTCGGCCATCTCATCGACGGTCAGACCTGTAAGCGACGCAGCAGAGCTTGGGCTGATCCGGCCGTCTCGCAGGGCTGTCGTCAACGCGCGGATGAACCGACGCGGGAACCGCTCCAACCGCCAACGGGCAGGGTCTTGGCGCCACTCCTCTGGATGGACTGCGTAGCCCAGGGCCGATGCGATCGCCACCGGTCGAGCACCCTTGACGGCGTCATACGTCTCCGCGCTCAGCAAGTTGGCCTGAAGGAGCCGGACCAGCATCATCCCGTATGAGACGCCGTAGAGCCGCTGGAGGTGGACCGCCTCATCGGCGGTCGTCACGTTCTTGATTCCTAGGCTCTCGCTCGCTCGGCGCAAGCCCTCCTGCGGGACGAGGAATTCTCCGGCCCAGGCATCCGCGAACCGCTCCTTTTCGTCCTGACGGCCCCAGTAGCTCACGACCTGGCCGTCGCGGTGGCTGTGGTAGAGCGCATGCGCTAGCTCGTGGGCGATCGTGAAGACCTGTCGACCCGGCGTGGTCTCGAGGTTGACGGCGATGCACATCCCGAGTCGGGGATGGTTCAGGAATGCTCCGGATACGCCGTGCTGCAGGTCAGCGCCGAGCGCGGTCCGATACACGGTGATGCCGGCATCATCGAGGACACCCGTGAGATCGCCGACCGGTCCGAGCCCAAGGCGGAGCCAGTCGCGGACTTCCTCGGCCTTCCGGCGGATATCGTCCCGGCCGATGAAGCCCTTCCGGATGGAGAACGGCGACTGCCGTAGCGGGTATCCGGCGACATCGAGCCGCTCCAGCAAGTCGGCATAGGTGTCGAGGAATCGGACGAAGTCCTCGAGCCCCGACTCGGCGGCCGCGTCAATGCCGCTCTCCGCGTCCCGGAACAGAAGGGTCACGAGATCAGCGCCCGGTATGACGGGCGACCCCGGCAATGGAATGTTGGGATCCACGAGCACTGCGAGCGGCACACCGTACAGGGTCGCCAGCCGTTCGAGGGTCTGTTCGCTCGGACGTCGCTGCCCGCGCTCCCAGTAGGAAACCATGACCCGGCTAACGCCGAGTAGCCCAGCGACCGTGTCTTGGGGGAGCCTGCGGGTCTCCCGGGCGGCCACGAGGCGAGTCCCTAGTCCAGACGTCACGCACCTCCTTTCGTGGCTTGACGTTACGACGGAACCACGTGGTATGGTAGTTACGCAACAGTTACTGGCTCGTATAATACCGTAACAAGTCCACAGACACCCCTGTCGGTTGGCGGATGGCGGACGCAGTCCAGGATGGCACCGATGCCCGCCCGATCAAGGAGCACGAGATGAGCAAGATCAATCGGTCAGCGATCACTGGACGGTTCGTGTCGCGGGCGACCGCGGCTCGGCGCCCGAAGACGACGGTCACCCAGACCGTCCCAAGCAATGGCAAGGGGAACCGTTCCGCCATCAGCGGCCGGTTCGTCACCGACGCGACCGTCGCTCGCCACCGCAAGACCAGCATCCGCGAAGGGCGCTAGCTAGACCATCCAGCAGAGGAGAAAGCAGTGACCATGGAAGTGGCCGCGTCCGCGGCCGGACACGGACCCCACGAGACGAGCATCGAGATCGTGGTCAATGGCACCCCGCACGTGGTGCATGAGAAGAAGCTCTCGTACGAGCAGGTCGTCGAGCTGGCGTACGACGGGAACCCGCCGACCGGGCCCAACGTGGTGATCGTGGTGACCTACGCCCGGGGCGAAAGCTCCCAGAAGGGAACGCTCGTGGCTGGCCAGGAGGTCCCGGTCCACAAGGGCATGGTCTTCAATGTCTACGACGCAACTGAGTCGTAGCCCGGACCTCGAGCGGCTCCGGGAGGACGGCTACGAGGTCTTCATTCACCGCACCGGGTACCTGGTCGTCGACCACATCCCCTACGTCACCGCGACGCGCGAAGTGCTGCGGGGCCGACTCGTCAGCGCCCTGGAGTTGGATGGGGACAGGACGACGAAGCCGACCGACCACGTCGTCCTCTGGTCAGGCGACGCCCCATGCGATGTCGATGGCCAGCCGCTCCGTCTTGGCGGCGGCGCCTCGGTGCAGTCGCTGGCCGAGGATCTGGTGGTCGACAGGACCTTCTCGAGCAAGCCGGCCGGTGGATACGCCGACTACCACGCGAAGATGTCGCGGTACGCGCTCGCGATCTCCGGGCCGGCGGCGGTCCTGGAACCTGGGGCCACGCCGATGACCTTCGATTTCGTCGAGGAGCCCGAGGACGACTCGCCGTTCGAGTACGTCGACAGCTCTGCGACCAGGGCAAGGATCACCGCGCTGATGGACGAGCTCCGCCAGGCACGGATCGTCATCGTGGGCTGCGGCGGGAGCGGCTCGTACGTGTTGGATCTGGTGGCGAAGACGCCGGTCCGACAGATCGACGTCTACGACGGCGACCGGTTCCGTCAGCACAATGCCTTCCGCTCGCCCGGGGCGGCGTCGAAAAACGAGCTTCGCGGCGGGCCGAACAAAGCCGAGTACTTCGCCGCCAAGTACCGGGCCATGCACACGAACGTGATCGCCCACCCGTACGCCCTCGACCTCGAAACGGTCGAGGAGTTGCTCGGGGCGGATTTCGTCTTCGTCGCCATCGATCGGGGTGCCGCCAAGCAGCTGGTCATCAGCAGGCTCGAGGAGGCCGGGATCCCATATATTGACCTCGGGATGGGGGTCGCGCAGGACGGCGACGCGTTGGGCGGCATCGTTCGAGTGACGATGAGCCATCCGAGGCAGCCGATGGCCGACCGTGGCCGCATCAGTCTCGCCGATCCGGGTCCGGACAATGACTATCGGCTCAACATCCAGATCGCCGATCTGAACGCTCTCAATGCGGCTCTGGCCGTGATCCGTTGGAAGAGGCACCTCGGCTTCTATCGTGACCTTGTCGATGAGCACAACGCGATCTACGTGATCGACCAGAACGAGATCGTCAACGGAGACCTCGGTTGATCGGCGGCCAGCTCACTCACGTCTTCGTCCCAGTCATCCCTGTCGAGATCGAAGCCGACACCCTCTACGTCTGTCTCCCGTATGCGACTGCGGTCCACCGCTGCCCCGGCTGCGAGCGCAAGGTCGTCACCCCTTTCGCACCTGGGAGTTGGAACCTCATCTTCGACGGCGAGACTGTGTCGATCCACCCATCCATCCGGAATGGCGCCCACGACTGTCGATCGCACTACTTCATCGAGGGTGACCGCTTCGTGGCTGCGTGGGACCGGTCCGGGCGGGGTGATCTTCCGGGCCGCCGACCAGCGCGCAACGGCGGCATCGTCCGGCGACTCGGAGCCCGGCTCGAAAGCGCAATTCGGGCGGCCTTCAGCGATGATCGCGCCTGATGCTTGATCGGCCATTCGGTGCGGCTGACATCGTTGCCCTGAGTCGGAACCCTGACCGGGACCTCTCAGCTCGGGCAGGCAAGGGGTTCTTTTTTCCGCAGCGCGGCTGGGTGTACTCCGCCGCGCAACCCTTCTATGAAGCCGAGCGATCCCCTGCCGCGCTTTGGGCAGCATTCGATCGAGTCATCACTGGGCGCGAGATGACGGCCTTGGAAGGCAGAACGCCGCCGCGACCTCAAGCCGATGCTCGAGCGGTTCCTGGCCATTGACCGACGCTCAAGCGCCCGCTTCATGGAATCAGCATTCACGTCGCCGACAGGGGTGATCACGTGGCGCGAACACCAGTTGTGCCTGCCGCTCGGTCTACTCCTCGGAGGATGACTCCGGGCCTGGACTCCGCCTCCTGTGGATCGAGCGGGCCTTCAGCTGCGCAAGCGTTCGGCGAGCCTTCTGGCCAAAGCCACGCTAGCTGCCGTGGAGATCTCCCGAGGTGAGCTCGCTTGGTTGGAGGCATGGTTCCTGCGTTCAGGCGAGGTCGGCCGCTACCACGCGAAGGATCTACGAACGAACTGGTCGCAGCTAGATCGCTTGCTCGCCGCCGCGGAGGAGCAGGCCGGCGGCACGACCCGCTAGGTTGGCGATCACGACCGACCCATCCGAGTGTCCGGAGTAGCCCGGGAGCGGGCCAGGCCACAGCGACCGTCTGCGGTGGTCGGGGTCTCGCGCTTTCAGCAGATAAGTGTGCCGACTTGTGCGTAGCCGCCACTCGGGGTGGCACTACGCAAAGCGCGGGAGACTTACGAAAACAGCTGCTCTACCGCTGAGCTATGTCGGCCCGGGTCGGGGATTATAGGCGATGGCCCGAGGCTCTCGCCCCACGCGAGGTTGGAGCAACGCGTCTGCCAGACGGTCCTGCTCCTCGCCGGCGGTCGCTCGTGGAGAAGCTTTCGCCGCTGGCCGGTCGGCCGGGTCTTCAGGGTGAGACCTTCGAGCTGGGATGAGCCGACCGGGCCGCGGGCCGGTCCAGTCCGTCGATCGCCGTGCCGGCGTCAGAGCCCGAGCTCGCCCCGGATCGTCTTGAGGCCCTCGACCACGTTCATGACGTGCTCGTCGAACGGCACGCCGAGCTCCTCGGCGCCCTTCGTCAGCTGGTCGCGCGGCACCTGGCGGGCGAAGCCCTTGTCCTTCATCTTCTTCGTGACCGAGCGGACGTCGACCTCGTCGAGGCTGCGGTTCGGGCGAACGTAGGTCACCGCGATGACGAAGCCGGTCATCTCGTCGCAGGCGTAGACGGTCCTGGCGAGGAGGCTCGTCCGCGGGACGCCCGTGTGGTCCCCGTGGCCGAGGATCGCCTCGACCACGTCCTCGCGGTAGCCCCGCGCGCGCAGCTCGTCGGCGCCGCGCATGGGGTGGCTGTCCGGGTAGCGCTCGTAGTCGAAGTCGTGGAGGAGCCCGGCGGAGCGCCAGACCTCGAGCTCGTCGCCGCTGATCCCGAACTTGTGTTGCCCGTACCACGCGACCGCCGCCTCGACCGCGAGCCCGTGGCGGCGCAGCGCGTCGGTCTGCGTCCACTCGCAGAGCAGGTTCCAGGCGTCCTCGCGGGTCGGCACGGCGGCAAGGCTACCCGATCGCGATCGTCGCGGCGGGTGGCGCGACGGGCCGCCCAACTATTTGATGAGCTGCACCCCGACGGCCTTGTTGCCCGTCCCGGACCCCACGCCGGCGCCGACCGTGCCCGTCGCCATGATGTGCACGAACCTGGCCACGAGGCAGGATGTCGCGCCGTTGCCCGCGTCGCAGATGGCGCTGTTGTTGCCGGAGATGTACGCACCATGGAGTCCCCCACAGCCCGCCGTCGATGGCGAGCACAGCTGGAGGAACGCGAAGCTCGGCATCCGGTACCACTGGTTCGAGCCGTTGCCGCCGAGCGCGCCGGACGGGCAGCCGTAGTTCGGCGGCGTGATCACCGCGGGCTCCGTGCTGTCGGGCGACGAGCCGTTCGACGGGTTGCAGCTCAGGTCGAACTGCGGGACCAGGACCGTCTTGCCGTCGTAGGTCCGGATGGCCTCCTCGATCGACATGCCGCACTTGCCGCCGCCGCCGTTCGAGTTGCCGGTCGCGGTGACGTACTGCCACGACGGCAGGTCGATGGCCGGATTGTCCGCGGTGAGGATCGAGCAGACGACCTCGCCCGTGCCGCCCGCCGGCGGGTCCCAGTCGAGGTAGCCGACGTTGCCCGGGCTCGCCTGGCACAGCGGGATCTTGTAGACGATCCCGAACTTCCACGGCTCGCCGGTGTCGAGCGGCTTGTTCGAGCCGTTGCAAACGATGATCGAGGTCGGAAACGCGACCGGCAGGAGGGCGCAGTACTTGCCCTCGCTCGCGTCGCAGTAACTCTGGATGTAGCCGGCGACCGCGGTCGCGCGGGTCCGGATGAGGAACGTGTTGATCCCGATGGCGCCCGCGATGTAGGCGGCGATCTCCTTCTCGCCGACGACCATGACGCCCGCCACCGGACCGACGAGCCGGTTGGGGCAGTCCGGCGCCGTCGCCGCGCCGCCGGGCAGGATGTGCGCGCCGTTGCCGACCTGGAGGGCGGCGGCCAGGTCCTCCTTGCGCGAGTCGGTGTCGATCGCCGCCGAGCCGTCAGCCTTGAGCGGGATGCCGCAGATGTCCGTGTAGTACGCGGCCTGGACCGTGATCCCGTTGGCCTCGGCCACCTGCAGGATCCGCACGGCGATGTTGATGTCCCAGCCGCCCGAGGGCTCGTTCGCGCCCGCGAGGCGCTCGGCGAGCAGCACGGCCCCGGCCTCGGCCGCCGCGTCGACGCCGTTCTGGGTCACTCGCTGCTGGGCGAAGACGTTCCCGCCGTCGACGATCGTCGCGACGAGGGCGACCGACAGCAGGATGGCGCCGAGCATCACGACGATGGCCTGGCCCGACTCGCCGTCGCTGCGCCGGGGCCGGGCTGCGCGGGCCGGGAAGCGGTGCGCGGGTCGGTCGATGGACGAGCTCATGGGAAGACCCTTTCGATGGGCATCTCGGAGGTCTGGCTCATCGTGAAGGGGCCGATGATCCAGTTGACGAACGGCGTCGAGACCTCGAAGTCGTAGGTGACGGTGACCGCCGCGATGCAGCCGACGTGCAACGTCGGGGAGCACTCGACGGTGGTGCCGGGCGGGGCGCTGTAGGCGACGCTCACATTCGACCCGGTCAGGCCGAGCGTCTTCGCCGCGACGAGGGCGCAGCCCTTGAACGACCAGTGCGGATCGTAGGGGTCCTCGATCGGGCGGGATTCGTCGCACTCGGTGACGTCGGCGAGCTGGTTCACCGCCGCGACCCGGGCGCCTTGCCGGGCGGCGTTGGCGATGGTGTTCCAGGCGAAGACCGCGCGTCCGACCTCGACGAAGGCCACGACGACGAGGACGATGATCGGGAAGACGAGCGCGAACTCGACCAGGCTCTGGCCGCGAGCGATCGGCGTCGTGCGCCGGCGGCGGATCGGGCGCAGGGCGCTCACGGCACCGTGCTCCGGACGGTCACCCCGCTCGTGCAGACGACCGACGAACCGACGGTCAGGCTCTGCCACGCGACGCGGTAGTGCGGCGGCACGAGCGGGAAGTAGACGACGGTCCCGGTGAACCCGGCGGCTTGCCATGCCTGCGCGACCTTGTTGGTCTGGAGGTTCAGGAGGCTCGGCACGGTGCACGTCGCCGGGGTCGGCGAGGGCGTCGGCGTCGGTTGGGGCGTGGGCGTCGCAGACGGGCCGGGCGTCGGCGTCGGGGTGGCGCCCGGGCCGACCGTGGCGACCGCGGTCGGGGCGGGGGTACCCGTCGCCGCGGGCGTCGGGCTGGCGGTCGGGGCCGGTGTCGGGGTCTCGAGCGGCACGGACTGGATGAGCCCGGCGCGGATCGGGAACGCCGAATCGGCACTGACGGGGATCGGATTGCCGGTGAGGAGCGCGATGAACGGCGTGATGAGGTCGAACGCGCACGACAGCTCGACCTTCGCCGGCGCCCCGATCCCGGTCCCGTCCGGGAACGAGGGTCCGGAGATTGGTGACTCGAGGGTGCAGTCGATGTTCGACGCCTCGGTCTGGATGAGGCGCTCGTACTCGGCCTGGATCTCGAGGTCGAACGGGCTGGTCCAGGCGGCCGGGTTCATGGCCGCGTAGTTGGCGGCCTCGCGGGCGGCGTTCGTGAGCGCGACCCAGCCAAGGAAGACCCGCCCGAAGTCGAGCCCGAACAGCACCATCAGGAGGAGCATCGGGAGGGTCAGGGCGAACTCGGCGAGGCTCTGGCCACGGTTCTTCCGGCGCGTCGTCGGCGCCTCCGAAGGGCTCGCATGGCGGCTGGACGATGCCGTCGCGGACGCGCTCGACCAGCGCGCGACGACGCGCACGCGAGACTCGATCGCGCGGGACTGGGGACGGGTTCTCATCGACGGCTCAAAGGTTCCGCAGGGCACCTTTCCCGTCACCTTGCCATTGGTTCGACCCCGCACCAGCCAGTCGTACTGGCCGGGGAGGACCTCCGGGGTAGGCCGGCTAGGCCGGCGGGCCGATGGGGCGGGCCGATGGGGCGGGCCGACGGGGCGGACCGAGGGGGGCCGGGGCCGGCCGAGGGCAGAGCGGTCGAGCAGGTCGAGCGGGGCGCGTCGGTCAAGGCGGGGGCGCGCCAATCAAGGGGGGCGCGCGGCGCGACCCGGCGTCCGGGCTCTGCCCTACGCCTCGGGCGGCTCCCCCGGCAGCGTGACGGTGAACGCAACCCCCGGCCGATCGGGATCGGCGGGCTCCAGGACGAGGTCGCCGCCCATCGCGCGGCAGAGCTGTCGCGACACGTACAGCCCCAGGCCCGTGCCCTCGGCGCTCGCGCCCGCGGCACCGCGCTCGTAGCGCTCGAAGATGCGGTCGCGGTCCTCCGGCTTCACGCCGGGCCCCTCGTCGGCGATCGTCACGGCGAGGAGCTTCTCGTCCGGGCGGGGCGCCACGCGGACCCGGATCGCCGCGCCCCCGGCGTATCGAGCGCTGTTGTCGAGCAGCGCCCAGAGCACCTGGTCCAGCTGGTCCGGGTCCGCGATTGCGAGCCAGCCCTCGGCGTCGTCGACCAGCTCGAACGGGACCTCCGTCGCCCCCAGCGCGTCCCACGCCCGGCGGATCCGCGGCGCGAGCGCGAGCACCTCCTTCGCGGGCCGCAGCGTGCCGGCCTCGAGGCGCGAGGCGGACATCAGCTGCCGCACGATCCGGTAGAGCCGGTCGGACTGCTCGACGATGATCGAGAGGCGCGGGTCCGGCCGCTCGGAGCCCATCTGCTCGGCGTACGCCCGGATGCTCGTCAGCGGCGTCTGGAGGTTGTGGCTGATGCCGCGGAGGAACTCGTCCTTGGCCTTGTCGAGCTCCATGAGCTGCTGCGCCTGGCGCTCGACCTGAGCGAACAGCTCGATGTTCCGGATCGCGACGGCGACCTCGCTGGCGTAGAGCTCCAGCAGGTCCTGGTCGGCTGGGTCCCATTTCCGCGTCGCCGGGAGGTGCCCGACCAGCACGCCGAGCCGCTCGTCGGGCAGGGCGAGGACGGCTCGGACCGGGCGCGGCTCGCCCGGGATGTCCTCCTCGACCGGCACCATCGTCGGGTCGCCCAGCACGATGCGGGCGTCGATCATCCCGAACGCCTCCCGAGCGCTCCGGGTCGCCTGGGCAAGGAGTCGATCGAGGCCGTCGCGCGGCGAGGTCTCGCCGATCGCGAGCAGGATCCGCCCGAGCTCCTCGTTGCGCCGCTCGAGGTCGACCGCCAGCCGGTTGTGGCTCTCGACCAGGCGGGCCAGATCGTCGTCGCCGGGAACCTCGACGCGCACCGAGAGGTCGCCCGTTGACGTCCGCTCGACCGCCCGCGAGACCGCCCGCAGGGGTGCGGTGAGGCTGCTCGCGAGGATGTACGCGAACAGCACGGCCAAGATCACGGCCGCGGCGAGCACGAACAGCACGACCCCGCCGAAGGTCGCGTCGAGGCCGCCCGTCCGGGTTTCCTCGATCACGATCAGGACGATGCCGAACGCCGCCAGCGGCAGCACGGACCCCGCGACGAGGCCGGCCGTCAGCCTCGCCCGGAACGACAGGCGCGACCCGATCCGCTGCGGCTCGGGCCGCGGTGCCGACCGGTCGATCGGGCGCCGGCCGGCGGCGCTCACGACGACTGGCCCTGGCGGCTGACCAGGCGGTAGCCGACGCCGCGGACGGTCACGAGGTGGATCGGGTGGTCCGGGTCCGGCTCGATCTTCTGGCGCAGACGGCGCATCGTGACCCAGACGTAGGAGGGATCGGCGTCGTCCGTGTCGCCCCAGCCGCGGTCGAGGAGCGTCTCTGTGGAGACGGTGTTGCCGAGGTTCGCCGCGAGGGCGTAGAGCAGGCGTGATTCCGTCGGAGTCAGCTGGACGGCCTGGCCGCGGACGGTCGCGGTCCTGCGGCGCAGCTCCAGCGACAGGTCCGGCCCGAGCACGAGCTCGCGGCGTGGGACCTTGTCGCCGATGCGGCGCAGGACGCGCATGATCCGCGCCCGCAGCTCGGGGTAGTGGTAGGGCTTGGTGACGTAGTCCTCCGCGACCTCCTCGAGCAGGTCGGCCTTGGAGTCCGCGGTATCGATAGCCGAGAGGACGATGATCGGCAGGTCGGCGCGGGCCTTGACCTCGCGGGCCAAGGTCAGCCCGTCCATGCGCGCCATCATCATGTCGATCAGGAGGAGGTCGGGCCAGGCCGCCTCGAGGCGCCGCAGCGCCTCCTCGCCGTCGCGCGCGGTCTGGATCTCGAAGCCGTCAGCGCGCAGCTGGTCCGCCAGGAGCACGAGCAGGTTGGGGTCGTCGTCGACGAGGAGGATGCGCGGCGCCGTCTCGCCCCGCCAGCCGCTCAGCATGGCCGGAGGATACACGCGGGATTCGTCGGGTCAGGGCGCCTTCGGGTCGTAGAAGCGGCAGCGCTCGCGGAGCGGGCAGCGGTCGTGGGCCGGGTTGCGGGCGTGGCAGACGAGCCGGCCGTGCCGGATGAGGTTGACGTGGGCCTCGTGCATCTGCTCCGGCGCGAGCATCGCGAGGAAGTGATCGTGGGCCTCCGCGGCGTTGGCCTTGGCGGGGAGCAGCCCGACGCGGCGCGCGACCCGCTCGACGTGCCGGTCGACCGGCATGAGCGGCAGCCCGAACGAGAACAGCAGCACGACCGAGGCGGTCTTCACGCCGACGCCCTTGATGCTCGTCAGCCAGTTGCGGGCGTCGAGCGCCGACATCTCGCCGAGGAACTCCAGGGAGTAGTCGCCTCGCGCCTCGTGCAGCGATCGGAGGGCCGCCTTGATGCCCTTGGCCTTCTGGTTCGGCAGGCCCCCCGGCCGGATGACCTCGACCAGCTCCTCCAGCGGCGCCGCGTCGATCGCGGCCCAGTCCGGCGGCGGCCCCGGCGGCAACCCGACCCCGCCCCAGCCCGGCCCCGGCCTGTGCTCCTCGGGCGGCAGCTTCGACGGGTACGCCCTGCGCAGCTCCACAAACGCGTGCTCGGCGTTGATGTCGGCGCTGTTCTGGGTGAGGATCGTCATCACCAGCTCGCTCGTGGGGTCCCAGCGCCGGACCCACGGCTGGGGGCCGTAGAGCTCGCGCAGCCGCGTGAGCGTGAAGTCGACGAGGCCCGGCCGGCGGCGCTCCAGGCCCTTCGCCCAGGCGAGGTAGGGGTTGGCCTTGCGGCGCTTCGGCCCCTTCCGTGCGGTCGACTTCCGGGCCGTGCTCATTGGCATGGCGGCCAAGACTACGGGGTGCTCTCGCCGAGGGACAGCCCCAGGCGCACGAGCCGTGCGATCCGTCGCCCGCAGCGCCGGACCGGCTCCGCGCCCGCGGCCATCGCCGCCTCGAGGTCGATCGGCGCCTCGGTGACCCCGATGGTCGGAACGCCGAGCTCCGCGAGCACCGCCTCGCCCGCCGGATCGACGCCCCCGCCGACGGCGACGCACGGGACGCCAGCCTCGCTCGCGCGCCGTGCCACCCCGAGCGCCGTCTTGCCGAAGGCCGTCTGGGCGTCGATGCGCCCCTCGCCGGTGATCACGAGGTCAGCGGAGGCCAGCTTGCCCGCGAAGTCCGCCGCCTCCATCACGACCTCGATGCCGGGGACCAGCCGGAGCGATCGGAAACGGCCCGCGAGGCACAGCAGCCCGAAGCCCGTCCCCCCAGCGGCGCCGGCGCCCGGCGTGTCGCGCTCCCGGCGGCCGGTAGCGGCCTCCAGGGCGTCGGCGTACGTCGCGAGGGCGGCGTCCAGCGACGTGACCTCGTCCGGCGTTGCGCCCTTCTGCGGGCCGTAGACCGCGGCCGCGCCGCTGCGGCCGAGCAGCGGGTTCGTGACGTCGCAGGCGATCCGGAGATCGACCTCCGCGAGGCGCGGGTCGAGGCCGGCGAGGTCGACCGAGGTCGCCCCGGCGAGCTGCGTCGGCACGGGCGCGGCGGGGGGCTCGGCCAGCGGCGACCCGTCCGCGCCGCGGACCACCGCCCCGAGGGCCGCCAGGATCCCGGCCGCGCCATCCGTGGTCGCGGACCCGCCGATGCCCAGCGTGATGTCGCGGACACCCGCGTCAAATGCGGCGCGGATGAGCTCGCCCGTGCCCATCGTCGTGAACCGGGTGGTCCGGCGCTCACCGGGTGCCACCAGCGAGAGCCCGGAGGCCGCGGCCATCTCGATCACCGCCCGCCGCCCGTCCGGCGACACGAGCCAGCGAGCCGTGACGGGCCAGAAGTCCGGCCCGGTGACCCGCGTCTCGCGCCACGACCAGCCGCCCGCCGCCTCGATCGCCACGAGCGTGCCTTCGCCGCCGTCGGCGAGCGGCGCCAGCAGCACCTCGTCGGATGGGCGCGCCTCCAGCCACCCGGACGCGAGCGCCGTCGCGACCTCGACGGAGGTCAGCGAGCCCTTGAACGAGTCGGGCGCGATGAGAACCCGCAAGCGCGAGCCGCCGCTTCCGACGCTAGCCGATGACGGTGCCGGCGACCGCCGTCTGCCGTCGCTCCAGGTACTCCGGGATGCGGACCATCGGCGGGCGCTCCATGTCGGCCAGCTCGATGACCTCGAGCGAGAGGCGGCCCTTGCCGGAGCGCGGCAGCTTCATCGTCGAGCCGAGCTCGGCGAACAGGCGCGCCTTGCGCCGCTCCTCGAGCCGCTTCATCACGGCCTGGAGGATCACGAACGACATCCGCGACAGCCCCTCGAGCTCCTGGTTCCGGTGGACCCGCCGCTCGAGATCGACCTGGCCGAGCCCGTCGAGCCCGGCCCGCTCGGCGATGTCGACGAGGTGCCCGATCTCGACCGCGTAGCCGGTGAAGAACGGGATCTGCTCGAGCGTCGACCGTCGACCGGCGTACTCGCCGGACAGCGGCTGGATGAAGCCCGACAGCTCCGGGAAGAACAGGTTGAGGAGCGGGCGCGCCACCAGTTCCGTCACGCGACCGCCGCCGCCCTCGCGGAGCACGCCGCCTTCGACGATCGGGCGCTGGTAGTAGCCCTTGACGTACTGGAGGCGCGGCTCGTGCAGCAGCGGCCCGAGGGTCCCGTAGACGAACCGCGGGTGCCAGTTCTTCACGTCCGTATCCGCCCAGACGATCAGGTCGCCGGTCGTCTCGTAGAGCGACTTCCAGAGCGCCTCGCCCTTGCCCTTGAAGCTGCCGTAGCGGCTCAGGACGTCCTGGTGGAGCACGACCCGGGCGCCCTCGGCCTCGGCGATCTCGCGGGTCCGGTCGGTCGAGGCGGAGTCGATCACGAGGACCTCGTCGAGGAGCGGCACCCGCCCGACCATCTCGCGGACCGCCCGGCGCACGATCGGTCCGATCGTCTCCTCCTCGTTGAGGGTCGGGAGGACGAGGCTGATCGTGACGCCCTGCTTCTCCTTGAGCTGTGTCAGGCGGCGCAGGTCGGCGAACTCGTGGTGGTGGAAGTTCGATTCGCCGAACCACCGCTCGACCCGGGCCGGCACGGCGCGGGATTCCTCCGCGGCGCGGTCGGCGGCGACGAGGGACTCGGCGCGGGTGGCGAGCTGCTCGAACGTCTGGCGCCCGATCGGGTCGCGCGTCTTGACGACGACGACGGTCGTCTGCGACCGGGTGGCGATCGCCTCGGGCAGGGCCCCGAAGGGGTGGGCGCTGCCGTTCGTCGCGGTCGCCGCCGCGGCGCCCATCACGACGATGTCCGAGCGGTCTGCCTCCCGGAGGATCGCGGCCCGGACGTTCGAGGCCTCCTGGACGAGCGTCTCGACCTTGCCGGAGACGTGCTGCTTCACGAAGGCCGCGAGTGCGCGCTCCGCCTGGGCCCGGACGGCGACGGTGATGCCCGGCGGCACGATGTGGAGCGCGGTGAGGGTCGCCTCATGGCGGTTGGCGATGGCGCTCCCGACCTGGAGGGCCAGCTCGGCGTGCGGGCCGCCGCGGACCGGGACGACGACGCGCTTGAGGTTCCGGACGCCGCGCTGCTTCACGACGGCGATGTCGCACGGCGACTCACGGAGGACCTCGTCGATCGTCGCGGAGAACGGCGAGGTGAGCCCCTCGCCGCGGGTGCCCTGGGCCTTGCCGCCCCAGCCGAAGACGAGGAGGTCCGCCTCCAGCTCGGCGGCGGCCTCGACGATCCCTTCCGCGGCGTGACGGCCGATGCGGACGATCGGGTGGATGCGCGTGCCTGGCGGCACGAAGTCCAGGACGCGCTGGAGGAGGCGCCTGGCGTGGCGGGCGCGGGTCGCGCCCTCGGACAGCGGCATGCCCTCGGGCACTTCGACGATCCCGAGCGCGGTCAGCTCGCCGCGTCGCGGGTCGAGCAGGTCCGACCCGAGCCGGATGAGCTCTTCCGCGGTCGCGGGATTTGCCACCGGGATGACGATCCGCATCGGCAGCGGGCGCTCGGCGGTCATCGCCCGGCCACGCTGCCGCCCAGGCGATCCGCCTCGGCGCCGAGGTCGCCGCCGGCCGCCGAGGCACCTGTGCCGGCATGACCGGCGCCGTCCGCACCCTTGCCCTTGCCCTCGCCCTTGGCGGTGGCGGACCCGTTCGTCGCGCCGGCTCCGACACCGGCCGCGGCGCCCGCCTCGGCGCTCGCCGCCAAACTCTTCCCCCACCGATCGACGAGGTACGGCTTCAGGCGTTCGAACTCGCGGGCCTGCCGCTCGACGCTCTCCTCGGCCCGATCAGTCGGGAGGTCGCGGTTCTCGATCACCGCGCTCGCCACCCGCCCGAAGTAGACCGGCACGAGCGACGTCACGTACTCCTCGAGCCGGGCCGGCTCCTCCCGGGCCGTGATGACGAGGTCGTAGATGACCCTCGCCCACGTGGCGTCGGGGAAGGCGAACCCGGCGGCCGCGGCGGCCATCGCGGCAGTGGACGGCCGCTCGCTGCCCGGGGCGTCCGCCTCGACCACCTTCCGCACGTGGTCGGCGATGCGGCCGGCCTCGTCGGCCAGGCCCAGGACGGCGGCCGCGGTGTCCGGGGCGAGCATCTGGCGCCACGTGTCGCCCATCGTCACGGCGCCGGCCTGGAACTCGGACAGGAGCCGCAGGACGTTGATCTCGAGCGGCGGCGGGTCGACGATCCGCTCGAACCCGTAGTTCGGGACGTCGTGCGAGCCGTGGACCTGGGTCCAGCGGTCGGCGTTCGCGACGGCCAGCCGGAGGATCGTGGTCACCACCTGGCGGAACATCGGGCCGAGGTCCGCGCCGGGGTCCTTCGGGTCATGGACCTTGGCGCCGAGGCGCGCCTGGCAGACCGCGAAGCCGCCCGACAGCGCGAGCGTCGTCATCCAGATGTCGATCCCGAACTTCGAGACCTCCGGCGTCCAGTCGCCCGCCTGGAGGTAGTGGCGCACGAGGTCGCCCGAGACGCCGAAGTCGCCGCCGATCGGCTGGCGGATGCGCATGCCGTACAGCGCCCGCGTCAGCGGATAGGTGACGTTGTTCGTGATCGTGCCGTCGTGCTTGTGGCGGGCGTACAGCGGGGCGACGTAGTCGTAGCCGCCCTTGAGGATCGGCCCGGCGAGGAGCTCGATCCACTCCGGCCCGATCGACCGCAGGTCGCTGTCGACCACGACGAGCGCCTGGACATCCAGCGCCGCCGCGATCTCGAAGATCGTTCGCAGCGCGGCTCCCTTGCCGCCGACCCCGTCGATCTCGGGGTACGTGAGCGAGACCCGCGCCAGCTTGTTGGTCGGCCGGACGAGGAGGATCCGCTCGATGTAGTCGGGCGGCTCGGTCTCGATGACGACGCGGCCGGTGCCGTCGGGCGAGCCGGCGTCCGAGTTGACCACGACGGGGCGCAGGTCCGGGAAGTACTGGACGAGGCCGGCCTGGGCCGCGCGGACGACGTAGCCGATCGTCGTCGCGTTCTTGAAGCTCGGGATGCCGACCATGATGTCGGCCCGCTCGAGGCGGGCGATCTCCTCTCGGATGGCCGGCGTGAGCACGGGCTCGAGCATCCGGTCCACCGTACCACCGATCCGGCCCGAGGCCCCACGACGAGCGCATGCCAAGGACGCATCTCGCGCGCCCTGGGTCGAGTGGCGGTGTGTTCGGGCCGCCGCGGCGGGCAGGTTTCACCGAAGCCGCGGGCCTATGATCCGCCGCGGGAGGGCGCATCGATGGCGACGGCGGCATCTGGTGGGCGCGGGCTCGGGTTCATCGCGCGGCTGGCGGCGCTGACGCCGTCGGGCCGGGCCGGCGTCCCGGTCGCGTGGGCGCTCTACGACTTCGCGAACACGATCTACAGCTACGCGATCGTGTCCTACGCGATGGGCCTGTGGGTCACGGACGCGTCCCGCCTCGGCGCCGCCGACGGCCAGTTCTGGTTCGGGATCGCCAACGCCGCGTCCGTCGGGCTGAACGCGCTCGTGTCGCCGGTGCTCGGGGCGATGTCCGATCGCGGCGGCCGAAAGCTGCCGTACCTCCTGTTCTTCACGGCCCAGACGATCATCGCGACGGCGCTCATCGGGCTGCTCGCCGGCGGCGGCTCGGTGTTGTCGTTCATCGGCCTCGGGCTGTTCACGATCGCCAACTTCTCGTACCAGGCGGCGCTGATCTACTACGACGCCACGCTGCCCGTGGTGTCGAAGCCCGCGACGCGGGGCCTGGTGTCCGGGCTCGGCGTGGCGATCGGGTACGTGGGCACGATCGTCATCGCGCTGCTGATCCTGCTCACCGATTCGGGCGCCACGAGCCTGACGTTCTTCATGGCCGCCGCGCTGTATGCGATCTTCGCGATTCCGATCTTCCTCGCCGTCCGCGAGCCGAAGACCAGCGAGTACCGATTCCGGGTCGGCGATGCGCTCGCGTCGTGGAGCCAGATCCGGACCACGCTCGACGACGCCCGGGCGGTTCCGGGGCTCCTCCGCTTCCTGGTCGCCCGGTTCGTGTACACCGACCCGGTCAACACGGTGATCGTGATCATGGGCGTGTTCGCGGTCGAGGCGATCGGGCTGACGCAGGGCCAGGTCAACCTGCTGCTGCTCGGGCTGACGGTCGCGGCGGTGGCGGCGAGCTTCGGGTGGGGCTGGCTGGTCGAGCGGATCGGCCCGAAGCGGACGCTGCAGTACGTGCTCGCCTCGTGGTGCGTCGGGCTGGTGATCGCGGGCGCGGTCCTCGAGTTCCCGACGTTCCTGGCCGCTGGCCTGCTCCTGGGCTCCGGGCTCGGCGGCGTCTGGACGTCCGACCGGGTGTTCATGCTTCGGCTCTCGCCCCGCGACAAGATCGGCGAGTTCTTCGGGCTCTATGGGCTGGCCGGGAAGTTCAGCGCCGTGACCGGCCCGATCCTGTACGGGACGACCGTGTCGGTGCTGCTCGACGCGGGCTGGGGCAAGAGCGCGTACCAGGTCGGCATCCTGAGCTTCCTCGTTCTGATGGCGATCGGGATGCTGCTGCTCCGCGGCGTGCCGGAGCCGCCCTCGGAGCCGGACGGCGATGGCGACGTGGAGGGCGCGAGCCCGCCGCCGGAGCACCTGATCCCCGCCTACGACGTCCCCGGCCCGGCGCGGCACTAGCTCGGGCCCGTTCTCGGAGCCCGCGCACCCCGTGTCTGCCAGATCCCCGCCACGCGGGGTTATCCGGCCGCTGTGCCGGATCCGCTTGCCAGATCCCCGCCACACGGGAGACTTGACCATCTCCGACGGCCCCCGCCGACGCGGAAGCCAGTCCAGGGAGGGCGGCCCGCGCCAGGACGGCGGAACGCCCGCGGGCTACGCGGCCGCGGGCCGCGCGCGGCGCTCGGCCCAGGCCGAGGCGACCATCTCCTCGAGGCTGGATCGGACCGGCTCCCAGCCCAGGACCTCCCGTGCCCGCTCGATCGAGGCCACCAGCACGGGTGGGTCGCCCTCGCGGCGCGGGCCGTAGCCGTGCGGGACCCGCAGCCCGATCACCCGCTCCGCACCGTGCAGCACGTCGCGCACGCTGAGCCCCTCGCCGCTGCCGAGATTCAGGAACAGCGGCTCGAGCGTGCGTTCGTCGCCCTCCGCGGTCGCCTCGAGCGCCCGGCGGTGCGCGTCGGCGAGGTCGAGGACGTGGACGTAGTCGCGGATCGCCGTGCCGTCCGGGGTCGGGTAGTCCGTGCCGAAGACCGTCAGCGGCGGGCCGCCCTCGGCCGCGGCGAGAACGTTCGGGATGAGGTGGGTCTCAGGGTCGTGGCGCTCGCCGTTCGTCGCCGACGCGCCCGCGACGTTGAAGTACCGCAGCGAGGCGACGCGCATGCCGTAGGCCCGGGCGAACCACGCGGCGGCCGCCTCGAGCGAGCGCTTCGACTCGCCGTACGGGTTGATCGGTCGGAGCGGCGCGTCCTCGGGGATCGGCGTCGCCTCGGGGATGCCATAGACGGCGGCGGTCGACGAGATGACCAGCCGGTCGACCGCGGCGTCGCGCATCGCCTCGAGCATCGCGATGCCGCCCGCGACGTTCTCCCGGAAGTACAGCGCCGGCTCGCGAACCGACTCGCCGACCAGCGAGCGGGCGCCGCAGTGGAGGATGGCGTCGATCGAGCGGTCGCGGAGGAGGTCGGCCATGAAGGGGCGGTCGGTGTACGTCCCGACCACGAGCTCCGCACCGGCGAGGTTCGCCGTGCCGGTCGCAGTGGCGAGGTTGTCGAGGGCGACGACGTCGTGACCCGCGGCGACGAGGGCCTCGACCGAGACCGAC
>DATLYV010000027.1:0-13652 GCA_035574535.1 Binatia bacterium | reverse complement strand
CCCGCGCCGCGGCCCCGTGCAGCAGCTGCGTGCCGCAGCCCCGCGCCGCGGCCCCGGCCCCGCGAGAGACTACCCGTGTGACGACGCCGGATTCGAGGCGGATCCCTCCGCGGTCTTCGGCGTGGCCGCCTCGGCGCCGGGAGCCGCCACTCCCTCCGCAGCCTCGGCCTTCATCGGCGCCCCAGCCGGAGCCGCCGCGTCACCCTCCACGTCCCGATCCGTCGTCGGATCCGGCTCGCGCGGCGCGCGAATCGCCCGGCCCTCCCGGCGCCCGACGCGCGCCGCGGCCCGCATCGCCACCGGCCCGTTCCCGAGCCGCCGGAGCTGGTACAGGATCAGCGCCGAGATCACCGCGGCGATCGGGATCCCGAAGATCGCGCCCGGGATGCCGGCCACCTTCAGGCCCACGAGCACGGACCCGAGCACGACGAGCGGGTGGATCCGCAGCGACGAGGCCATGATCCGCGGCTGCAACGCGTTCATCACGACGAGCCAGCCGATCCCCACGAGGATCGCCACGAACAGCGTCGTGTCGGGCTTCGTCAGGATGGTGACCAGCACCGGCGGAACCCAGGCCACGAACGGCCCGAAGAACGGGATCATCATCAGCACGCCGGCCGTGGCGGTCGTCACGGGCAAGAAGTCGAGCCCGAAGACCACGCTCACGAGGAAGCAGATCGCCCCGAACGCGAGTCCGGTCACGACGTTCCCGCGGATGAACCCGCCAAACGACCGGCTGACCGCCTCCTCCAGGATCTCGACCTCGGTCCGGTAGGCCCGCGGCACCAGCCCGAAGAAGAACGCCTGGATCCGGTCGCGGTCGGCGACCATGTACAGCGACAGGACCACGACGAGCAGCAGGTTCGCGATCGCGCCGAGGCTCGCCACGGCCAGCTGCTGCAGCGGCTCGACCAGCTGCTGGGCGTACTGGTTGATGTTGTCCAGGAAGGCCGTCACCTGGGCGAGCAGGTCGACGTTCGAGAAGCCCAGGTCGTTGAGCCGCTCCTGCCACGGCCGGACGATGTCCGGCAGGTTGGCCCGCAGCGACGGCAAGTCCTCGATGAAGTCGCTCAGCGAGGTGACCAGCGCGGCCGCCACGACGATCGTCACCAGCACGAGCCCGCCGAAGATGACGAGGTAGACGGTGAAGATCGCGCCCGTCCGCGTCATGAACGGGACCTTCGTGGCCCAGGTGACCAGCGGCCCGAGCATGAAGGCCAGCAGCCAAGCCAGGAAGAACAGCATGATCAGGTCGCCGAAGTAGGCAACGATCCCGCCCACGAAGGACAGGACGACGAACCCGACGGCGATCGTCGCGAGGACGAGGAGGGCCTCGAACCAGCGTCGCTCCCGTGGCGTCAGCTCGAACCCCACGGTCGCCCGATCCTCCTAGCGGAGACCCATCTTGCGCCGGACGTCGTCCATCGTCTCGGCGGCCATCGGCGCGAGCCGCGCAGCGCCGGTGGCGAGGATGTCGTTGACGAGGTCGGGCTTCGACTGGAGCTCGAGGTACCGCTCTCGCGCCGGCGCGTAGTGCTGGATGATCCGCTCGGCGAGCAACTTCTTCGTGTCGACGCAGCCGGTCCGGGCGGTCCGTTCGCCCTCCCAGACCTCCTCGTAGTCGTCGCCGAAGAAGCGGTGGAGCTGGCAGACGTTGCAGACCTGCGGTCGACCGGGCTGGGTCCGGAGGATGCGCTCGGTGTCGGTGACCATTGACATGACCTGTCGGCGGATGGTCTCAGGGTCGGACAGGACGTCGATGGTGTTGCCGACCGACTTCGACATCTTGCGCAGGCCATCCGTCCCGAGGACGGTCGGCGCCTCGGTGAACACCGCCTGCGGCTCCGGGAAGGTCTCGCCGTAGCGGTTGTTGAAGGCCCGGACGATCTCTCTGGAGAGCTCGAGGTGGGCGGCCTGGTCCTTCCCCACCGGCACGAGGCTGGCCTTGTAGATGGCGATGTCGCCGGCCTGGAGCACCGGGTAGGTCAGGAGGCCGTGGTTGATGTCGTCGGGCTGGGTCTCGCGCTTCTCCTTGTAGGTGGGCGTGCGCTCGAGCCAGCTGACCGGCGTGACGGTCGCGAGAAGCCATGCGAGCTCGGTGTGCTCCGGTCGATGGCTCTGCACGAAAAGCGTGCACCCGTCCGGGTCCAGGCCCAGCGCGAGCAGCGAGGCCGCCATGTCGAAGGTCCGGGCGCGGAGGACCTCGGCGTCGTGGGTCGACGTCAGGGCGTGGTAGTCGACGATGCAGTAGATCGCCTCGTACTGCTTCTGGAGGGCGACGTAGTTGCGGATCGCGCCGAGGTCGTTGCCGAGGTGCGCGACGCCCGACGGCTGGATGCCACTGAAGATGCGGGGCGCGGTCGCGGGCTTGCCCTGGGCTGGGGCCGGCGCGGCCTCGGTTGTCATGCGCGGGAGTGTAGTGGCGCCGCGCGCGCTCTCGCCGCCGCGCGCGCTCTCTCGCTCCCGCCCGCTCGCATGCGCGGAGGGGCTGACGGCGACCGGGCGGGCCGAGGGACCAAAGCGCGGCGACGATCCGGGCGGGACCGAGCGCGGCGAAACGACGGCCGGCGGCGGGCGAGCCGCGCCCCTCGGATAGCATTCGCCGATGCGCATGGAGGGAGGTGCCGGAAGGCCGCTGCGGGTCGCGATCCTGGGTGCGGGGACCGTCGGGCGCGAGGTGGTCCGCGGCCTGCTCGACCCGCAAGGCGCGCTTGTGGATCGGGGCCCGGGGTTCGAGCTGCAGGGAATCGCCGTGCGCGACGCGAGCCGGGAGCGCGCCAAGGCCTTCCTGCCGGAGCTCTCGCCAAGCGCCGCAGAGGCCCTGCTGACCGACGCGCCGGCGCACCTCGTGGCCGCCCCCGACTCGGACGTCATCGTCGAGGTCATGGGCGGCGACGAGCCCGCCCACACGCTGATCGCGGCGGCGCTGGGCGCCGGGAAGTCCGTCGTCACGGCGAACAAGCACGTGATCGCCCACTACGGCGCGGAGCTCGAGGCGATCGCCAGGCGGACCGGGGCGGCCCTCCGCTTCGAAGCCGCCGTCGGTGGCGGCATCCCGATCCTCTCACCGCTGGCGAACGACCTCGCCGCCAACCGCTTCGGGGAACTCCGCGGCATCGTGAACGGCACGACGAACTTCATCCTGTCGCAGATGCACGAGGTCGGGCAGTCCTACGCGGCCGCGCTCGCCGACGCGCAGAAGGCGGGCCTCGCCGAGGCCGACCCGAGCGCCGACGTCGAGGGCATCGACGCGGCCAACAAGCTCGTCATCCTGGCGCGGCTGGCGTTCGGGGTGTGGGTCGACTCCGCCTCGATCCGGCGGTCGATCGAAGGCGCGGCTGCCGGAATCGCCGGCGTGTCCGCCGGGGACGTGGCCGCGGCGAAAGAGGCCGGGCGCGTGATCAAGCTCGTCGCGCAGGCGCAGCACCGGAACAAGCGCAGCGGCGAGGACCACGGCGTGGCGGCGGCGGTTGTGCCGACGGTCGTGCTGGCGAGCAGCAGCCTCGGGCGGGTGAGCGGCACCGACAACCGGATCGAGCTGCACGGCAACCCGATCGGGCAGGTGGCGTTCGAGGGGCCGGGCGCGGGCGGTCGGGCGACGTCGTCGGCGGTGCTCGGGGACCTGCTTGCCGTCGCGCGCGGGGCGGGCTCGACGTGGGGGGCGCTGCGGCCAGCACGCGGGCCCGAGCCGGCGCTGGAGCTGCCGTTTGCCGCATCCGGGGTCGTCTTCCCGTCGGGAACCCGGTATCCCGAGGTGGCCTGATGGAGTCCGATATCCGGATGCGCCGGGCTCGGCCGCGCTTGGTCGATCGATACCGGCGGTTCCTGCCCGTCACCGACGCGACGCCCGGGCTGACGCTCGGCGAGGGCTTCACGCCGCTCGTGGCGGCGCCGCGGCTGGGCGCATCGATCGGGGTGTCGAACCTGCACCTGAAGCTCGAGGGGCTGAACCCGACCGGGTCGTTCAAGGATCGGGGGATGGTCGTCGCCGTGTCGAAGGCGGTCGAGGAGGGCGCCACGTCGATCATCTGTGCGTCGACCGGGAACACCTCGGCGTCCGCTGCTGCCTACGGGGCAGCGGCAGGGCTCGAGGTCGCGGTCGTGCTGCCGAAGGGGGCGATCGCGGTCGGGAAGCTGCTCCAGGCGCTCATCGCGGGTGCGAAGGTCGTGGCGATCGACGGCAACTTCGACGACGCGCTCCGGATCGTCCGGACGATGACCGCCCAGCCGGGGTCGCGGGCGACGCTGGTGAACTCGGTGAACCCGCATCGAATCGCGGGGCAGAAGACCGCGGCGTTCGAGATCTGCGACGACCTGGGTCGCGCGCCGGACGTGCTGGCGATCCCGGTGGGGAACGCCGGCAACATCACCGCGTACTGGGCCGGGTTCACGGACTACGCGATGTCGGGGATCGTGGAGACGCGGCCGCGGATGCACGGCTTCCAGGCCGCGGGCGCCGCGCCGATCGTGCGGGGGGAGCCGGTCGCGAGGCCCGAGACGATCGCCACGGCGATCAGGATCGGCAATCCGGCGACCTGGAAGGGCGCGGTCGCGGCGCGTGACGAATCTCGCGGGAGCATCGACGCGGTGACCGACGACGAGATCCTCGCGGCCTACCGCTCCCTCGCCGAGTTGGAGGGCGTGTTCTGCGAGCCCTCGTCCGCGGCGTCGGTGGCCGGGGTGGCCAAGTCCGTCGCTGCCGGCGCGATCCGCTCCGACGAGCTCGTCGTCGCCGTCCTGACCGGGCACGGGCTGAAGGACCCGGAGACGGCCGAGCGAGCCGTGGCCGGCCGGATCGTCGAGGCCGACGCGACCGAGGCCGGGGTCATGCGGGTGCTGGGCTGGTGAGCGGCGGCGGGTCCGCGAGCGCGGCGGCGCTGATCGGGCGGGCGGTCGAGGTCGAGGCGCCGGCGACGGTCGCGAACCTCGGGGCGGGGTACGACTGCCTCGGGCTGGCGGTCGAGCTGCCGCTGCGCGTGACGGTCAAGGCGGTCGAGTCGTTCGCGCCGGGGAGCGGCGGTTCGGGTGGCAACGGTGGCGAGGCCGGTCCGATCGAACTGACGGTCGAGGGCGACTGCGTGGGCGAGCTGCCGGCCGATCGTTCGAACCGGCTCGTCGTGGCGCTCGAGGCCGGGCTGACCGCGCTCGGATACGAGGATGTCGGGTCGGTCGGGTGGAAGGTCTGGATGTCGAACCCGATCCCGCTCGAGCGCGGGCTCGGGTCGAGCGCCGCGGCGACGGTCGCCGGCGTCGTGGCCGCGTCCGGGCTCGTGGGCCGACCCGTCGATGGACCGACAGCGCTGCGGATCGCGACCTCGATCGAGGGGCATCCCGACAACGTCGCGCCCGCGCTGTACGGCGGGATCGTGGCGAGCATCGCGCTCGAGGATCGGGTCGAGGCGGTTCGGATCGATCCGCCGCGCGACGTGGCGGTCGTCGCCTGGATCCCGGAGCGCAAGCTGCCCACGTCGGAGATGCGGCGGGTGCTCCCCGATGCCGTGCCGCGCGCGGACGCCATCGCCAATCTCGCTCGCGTGGCCGTCGGCGTGGCCGGCCTCGCCACCGGCCGGACGCAGGTCCTCGCGCTGCTGACGGAGGATCGGCTCCACGAGCCGTACCGCGCGTCGGTCTATCCGGAGCTGCCTCGCCTCGCCGCGGCCGCGCGCGCCGCCGGAGCCCTCGGCGCCTTCCTCTCCGGCGCGGGCTCGACGATCTGCGCCCTCGTCGATGCCGCGGACGAGACCGCGGCCGACCGCGTCGGGGCGGCGCTCCGGAAGGAAGCGGCCGCGCTCGGCCAGCCGGGCCGGCTCCAGGCGCTGCGCCTCCGCGCCGAAGGCGCCCGGCTGCTCCGGTCGCTGTAGCCGCGGCGTCGTAGGCTGCGGGATATGACGCCAGACGACCGCGATGCTCTCCGCGGCGACGACCCCGGCGACAACCCTCTCGAGCCCCACGACGACCTCCACCCCGAGACCCTCGCGGTCGTGGCGGGCCGGCCGTCGCGCGCGGCCGGCGCGCCCCTGAACGTCCCCATCTACCCGGCCTCGACCTTCCACTTCGGCACCGATGTCGAGTACGGCCGCGACGGCAACCCGGGCTGGATCGCGTTCGAGGAGGCGCTCGGCGAACTCGAGGGCGGGCACTGCGTGACGTTCGCCTCGGGCCTCGCGGCGACGAGCGCGATGCTCGAGGAGCTGCCCGTCGGTACACGGGTGATCGTCCAGCGAGCGCCCTACTTCGGCGTCGCGAACCTCATGCAGCAGCGTGCCGAGCGCGGGCTGCTCGTCCACGAGCCCCACCAGGCGATCACGGTCGACGGCCTCCGGCCGACCATCGAGGGCGCCGGCCTCGTCTGGCTCGAGTCGCCGACGAACCCGATGCTCGACGTCGTCGACCTCCCGGCCGTCATCAGGCTCGCGAAGGACGCCGGGGCGATGGTCGTCGTCGACAACACCTTCGCGACGCCGTTCCTGCAGAAGCCGCTCGAGCTGGGCGCGGACGTCGTCCTGCACTCGGTCACGAAGCTCATCGGCGGGCACTCGGATCTCGTGATGGGCGCGCTGATCGCGGCGGACCCCGCGTGGGCCGACCGGTTGCGCAAGCGCCGCCACGACTCGGGCTCGATCCCCGGGACCCTCGAGGGCTTCCTCGCCCTGCGAGGCCTTCGCACGCTCCCCGTCCGGCTCGCGCGGATGCAATCGACCGCCCGGGTCCTCGCCGAGCGGCTCGCCACGCATCCGTCGGTCGCGCGCGTGCGCTACCCGGGCCAGGGGTCCATGATCTCGTTCGAGACGGTCGGCACGGGCGGCGACGCCGAGACGGTCTGTCGCGCGACGCGGCTCGTGGTCAACGCGACGAGCCTCGGGGCGGTCGAGACGACGATGGAGCGCCGCGCCCGCTACGGTTCCGAGCGCGCCGTCGACACCCCGGAGACGCTCATCCGCCTCAGCGTCGGCCTCGAGCACCCCGACGATCTGTGGCACGACCTCGACCGCGCGCTGCGGCGTATCTCATGACCGCACGAGGAGCTGTGACGATGACCAACCTGCTCGACGACGCGTTCCGTCACCACGCCTGGGCCAACGATCGGATCCTGGAGGCCTGCGCGAATCTCACGCCGGAGCAGCTCACCGCGCCCGTGCCAGGCACGTTCGGGCCGATCCTCGACACCCTCCGCCACCTGATCGGCTCGGACAACTGGTACCTGTGGGTGATCACGGACGGCCGACACCCCGAGATCGACGAGGACAACGCCGGCATCCCCGAGCTGCAGGCCGGCGCAAAGCTCGCGGCCAAGGGGTGGGCGGACCTGCTGGCCGGCGACGTCGACCCCGACGCGATGACGATCCGCCGCGGCGAGGACTGGGAGTTCCACGCGCCGCTCGGCGTCCGCCTCGCGCAGGCGATCCACCACGGCACCGATCATCGAAGCCAGGTCTGCACGGGCCTCACGAGCCTCGACATCGAGCCGCCCGACATCGACCTGTGGGCCTGGGCCGAGGCGACTGGCCGGGCGCGCGAGGTCAGGCTCGCCCCGACGGAATAGCACCGAGCCGCCGATCGGGGGATTGCCGGGACGGCGGCCGAGGGCGGACACTCCGCCCATGGGGGATTTCGTCGACGCCATCGGGCGGGGCATCGGTGGGCTGGTCGGCGACGCGCTGGGCGTGATTGGCGGGGTCATCGGAACGATCTACGACTGGCTGCACGTCTTCCTGCCCGGCCCGATCCTGCCGGTCGTGCTGGCCGGCATCGGGTTCGCCGGCGTGATGTGGGTCCTGTTTCGGCGTTGAGCTGAGCCGCCGCGCCACAGCGCGTACCGCGCCGACGGTCGAACCCGCAGCCGCGCCACAGCGCGTACCGCGCCGACGGTCGAACCCGCCGCCGCGCCACAGCGCGCCGCGCCGACGGTCGAACCCGCCGCCGCTAGCCGGCGATCGGCTGGCCCTGGGTGTGGCGGCGAATGAACTCGAGCGTCCGCTCCCAGGCGTCGTTCGAGGCGTCGGCGAACTCCTCGAAGTGACGGTCGAAGAAGCCGTGCGGCGCGCCGGGGTACACGACCGTCGCGTGTCGAACGCCCGCCTTGTCGAGCGCGGCGTCGTACGTGTCACGGACCTCCTTCGGCAGGCCCTGGTCCGCCTCGCCGTAGAAGATCAGGAGGTCGTTGTCGATCTTGTCGGCCATCTCGGCCGGCGCCGGGGTGCCGTTGCGGTTCTCGCCGGTCGGCCAGCCGTAGAATGGGATCGCGCCCGCGAGACCCAGCCCGAGGGTCGACGACATCGACGACAGTCGACCGCCCATACAGAACCCGGTCGTGAAGATCGATCGCGGCGGCCGCGGGAGCGAGCGCAGGTGCGCCACCGCGGTCCGGATGTCGCCCGCGAGATTCTCCCAGCGGGCCTGCTGCACGTGCGGCATGTACTCGAAGCCCTCGCCGCGGTCGTCGCTCTCGGCGGTTCGCCCGAAGTAGTCGATCGCCAGGGCGTCGATCCCGCGCTCCGCGAAGCGCATCGCGAGCTCCTCGAAGAACGGGTGGAGCCCTCGAACGTCCGGCAGGATGACGATCCCGGCGCCGATGGACTGCTCCGGCCGCGCGAGGAAGGCCCGGAACGTGGCGCCGTCCTCGCCCTCCAGGTGGATGACCTGGGCATCGATGGCGGCGCCGCTGATCGGCTCGATCGGCGGGCGGCTGTCGTGGTTGGTGCACATGCCCGCATGATGCCGCGCCTGACGTTCTTCGGGTATTGCGCGGTTGGGCTCGTGGGTTCGCGATTGCCGCTGCCTGCGAACTCATCGCCTCGGGCGCCTTCGGGTTCCTTCGCCATTGAGTCCGCCGGCGGGTTGCTTCGCACTTGCGTCCGTCGGTGGCTGTGGTGTCCGCATCGTCGCGCGGATATTCCCGTGGGAGAAGAACATCGGCCTCCAGGGACCGCGGATCTAACGCGCCAGCGGTCTCGAGTCGAAACCTTTACTGGCAGGAATGAAAATCGGGGGCGGAAAAGCTCTTGGACGACCGGTCCGCCGCGGAAATCAGCCGAAACTGCTCTGGTAGGAATGAAGTCCGCCGCCGACGGGCTCCCACGCGGCCGGTCCCCGCGGAAATCAGCCGAAACTGCTCTGGTAGGAATATCCGCGCACTCGGGCTCGATCGGCCGGTGGTGGGAAGCCGGCGGTATGATCCGCGGCCGATGTCCGAGCAGCTTGTCGTGCAGAAATTTGGTGGCTCCTCGGTGGCCGACGCCTCGAGGATCCGCCGGGTGGCGCAGCGGATCGCGCGCACGCGCGCCTCGGGCGTCGACGTGGTCTGTGTCGTCTCGGCGATGGGCGACACCACGGACGAGCTCCTCCAGCTCGCGGCCGCGATCACCGACGACCCGGACCCCCGCGAGCTCGACATGCTCCTCGCGACCGGCGAGCACCAGAGCGCGACGCTCGTCTCGATGGCCCTCCACGCCCTCGGCGTCAAGGCGATCTCGCTGACCGGCGCGCAGGCCGGGATCACCACGGACGCAAGCCATGGCCGCGCGCGCATCGCCAACGTGCAGCCGCGACGCGTGCGCCGCGAGCTCGACAACGGCAACGTCGTCATCGTCGCCGGCTTCCAGGGGCAGCGCCAGGGCTCCGAGGAGGAGGGCGGAGGACCGGGCGAGACCACGACCCTCGGCCGCGGCGGCAGCGACACCACGGCCGTCGCCCTCGCCGCGGCGCTCCGCGCCGACCGCTGCCAGATCTTCACCGACGTCCGCGGCATCTACACCGCGGACCCGCGCCTCGTCCCGACGGCCCGCCAGCTGAGCACCATCGGCTACGAGGAGATGCTCGAGCTGGCCCAGCAGGGCGCCCAGGTGATGCAGGTCCGGGCGGTCGAGCTCGGCTGGATCAACGGTGTCGAGATCGAGGTCCTGAGCTCGTTCGAGGACGCGCCCGGTACGCTGATCAGGGAGGATCCGTTCGTGGAGCAGCGCAACAAGGTCCGCGGGCTGGCCCACGACCGCAACGTCGCGAAGGTCACGCTCCTCGCCGTGCCGGACCGGCCGGGCATCGCCCGGGCGGTGTTCGGGCCGCTCGCCGACGAGGGCGTGATCGTCGACATGATCGTCCAGAACGTCGGCCACGACGGCGCGACCGACATCTCGTTCACGGTCCCGCGGGTCGAGCTCGCGCGCGCCGAGCGGATCCTCGCCCCCGTGGTCCAGGAGATGGGTGCGCGCGGGATCACCACGGACCCGACGTTGGCCAAGGTCTCGATCGTCGGCGCGGGGCTGCACAACGCGCCGGGGTACGCCGCCCGGATGTTCGGGGCACTCGCCGACGCGGGCGTGAACATCGAGATGATCTCGACGTCCGAGGTCCGGATCACCTGCGTCATCGCCGAGGCGGGGCTGTCGAAGGCGCTCGAAGCCCTCCACGGGGCCTTCGAGCTCGAGAAGCCGGATCCGGTCGACGCGGAGGCCGCGGCGCTCCCGCGGGCCGGATGAGGTCGACGTGAGGCCGGTTCGACGCATGGCGCGGGGGATCGACCGGACGGCGAGGGCGATCGACCGGTGACCGCCACGCTCGACACCCGCGAAACTCGCTGGCTCGCGCGCTTCGAGCGCCTCGACGAGGTCGGCTCGACGAATGACGTCGTCGCGGGCTGGCTGCGGGACGGTACGCCGGAGGTCTGCGTCGCGATCGCGGAGGTCCAGACGAGCGGCCGCGGCCGGAACGGCCGGACATGGGCGGCGCCGAGGGGCGCGGCCCTGTTGCTCTCGGGCGGGTTTCGGCCGACCTGGCTGGCTCCGGAGGCGACTTGGCGGCTCGCGGCGATCGTGTCGCTGGCGATGGCCGAGGCGTGCGAGATCGGCGCGAGCGTCCGAGCCGGCACGATCCGGCTCAAGTGGCCCAACGACCTCGTCGCGGTCCACCCCTCGACAGGCGCCGTCCGGAAGCTCGCGGGCGTGCTCGGCGAGACCGACGGGCTGGGCACGAGCGACGCGCGCGCCGTCGTCGGGATCGGGGTCAATGCCGGCTGGCGGCCCGAGGACTTCCCGCCCGAGCTCGCGGATTCCATGACCTCCCTCGCCGAGCTGGCACCGGGCGCCCCCATCGACCGCGAGGTCGTCGTCCACGTGTTCCTCCAGCGGCTGGAGCGGCTGGTCGGCGAGCTCCGCGGCGGGGCCTTCCCGGCCGAGGCCTGGCGCGCCCGCCAGCTGACGAACGGCCTCCCGGTTCGCCTGGAGCTGCCCGACGGCACGGTCGAAGAGGTCGAGGCCGTGGACGTCGACGTGGAGACGGGCGCCCTGATCGTTTCCGACGGCGACGCTTGGAGCGGCGGCGCGCCCCGGAGCGTCCACGTGGGCGAGATCCGGCACCTCCGCGTCGGCGCGATCCCTGTAGGCGCGGCGGGGGTGTAACGAAATGGCGCGGCGGGCATTGTGGAGGGTCGGAACGGCGAAGGACGCCGTCCCCCGGCTCGCCCATCTCGACCGAGACCGCCCGCTGGTCGAGGCCGCGAAGCGAGACCCGGCCCAGTTCGACGCCCTGTATCGCAGGTACCTGGCTCGCGTGTACAGCTTCGCCTACTACGAGCTCGGCGATCACCACGCCGCGGAGGACGTCACCGAGGCGACCTTCGTCTCCGCGCTCACGAACCTCCACCGGTTCGAGGAGCGCGCGCGGCCCGCGGACGGCGAGGGGGCATCGACCTTCCGCGTGTGGCTCTTCCAGATCGCGCGCAACGAGATCGCGGGGGAGCGCCGGCGCGCCCGGCGCCGGCCGGTCGAGCCGATCGGCGAGACCCTCGTGGCCGACCCGCTGAGCGTCGAGGACGAGGCGGTCCGGCGCGACCAGGCGCGAGCCGCGTGGCGCGCGGTCGGGCGGCTGCCCGGCGAGCGCCGCCAGGCGATCGTGCTGCGGTTCGTGGACGAGCTGTCGACGGCCGAGATCGCCGGGGTCCTCGGCAAGTCGGAAGGGTCCGTCAGGGTCCTCATCCATCGCGCGCTGAAGAGCGTCGCGAAGGAGCTGGGCGCGTCGAGGGGGCCGAGGTCGGAAGGGCGGTCGCAGGGACCGAACGGGAGCAGCGGGAAGACCTCCGGACTCGACGCGTGAGCCGCATTCGCCACCCGGACGGCGAGCCGACCGAAGTCGAGGCGCTCATCACGGACCGCTACCTCGACTCGCTGCTGTCCGCCGTGCCCGCGGCCGACCGCGCCGACCGCGCCGACCGCGCCGGCGAGCCCCTTGATGACCCCGACGCATCGGTGAGCGCCGCCGTGCGGGCGATCTCGCGCCGCCTGGCCACGGACCTGCCCCGCTTCCACCCGTCGTTCCGGTTCGAGGAGCGCCTCGCGCTCCGCCTCGCCGAGGTGGCCGCGTCGATGCGCCTGCCCCTCGCGGCCGGCGGGGAAGGGCAGTCGGCACCCGCGCCTGCGCCTGCGCCGATCGCCCGCATCCCGATCGCGCCCGCGGACCCGCTCGGGGCGGCCGGCGAGGGGGACGGCGAGCGCGACGCCAGGCCGTACCTGATCGGCGGCGCCGTGGCCGCGTCCGCGATCTCCATTGCCGGCGCCTGGCTCGCCTGGCGCCGTCGGACCTCGCCGATGGCCCGCGCGATCCGGGCGGCCCACCAGATCCGTCTTCCCGGCGGCGGGGCGTAGGGAGGCGAGCGATGCCGATCAAGCTGCCGTCATTCCGGCCCCGCCGCGACAGCTACCCGCCGGACCTCTGGACGAAGTGCCCGTCGTGCTCGGACATGCTGTTCAACAAGCAGCTCGAGAAGAACGACCGGATCTGCCCGACGTGCGGGCACCACTTCCGCCTGTCCGCGGCGACCCGCCTCGAGATGCTGCTCGACTCGCACTCGTTCAGGGAGCGCGACGCGGGCCTCCAGTCGGTCGATCCGCTCGGGTTCGTCGACCAGAAGCCGTACCCGGAGCGCGTGGTCGCGGCGCAGCTCGCGACCGGGATGCGCGACGCGGCCATCCGCGGCCTCGGGACGATCGACGGCCAGCGCGTCTCGATCTGTGTCATGGACTTCGGGTTCATGGGCGGCTCGATGGGCGCGGTCGTCGGCGAGAAGGTCACCCGCGCCGCCGAGGACGCGCTGGCCGAGCGGATTCCGCTCATCGTCGTCTCGGCGTCGGGTGGGGCGCGGATGCAGGAGGGCACGCTGGCCCTCATGCAGCTGGCGAAGACCGTGGCGGTCCTCGAGCGCGCGCGCGCCGCCCGGATCCCGTACATCAGCGTCATGAGCGACCCGACGACGGGCGGCGTCTTCGCCTCGTACGCGGTCCTCGGCGACGTCAACCTGGCCGAGCCGAACGCGCTCATCGGTTTCGCGGGCGCGCGGGTGGCCGCGGGCACGATCGCGCAGGAGCTGCCGCCGGGCTTCCAGCGCTCCGAGTTCCTGTTCGAGCACGGGTTCGTCGATCGGGTCGTGCACCGGCGCGCGCTCCGCGACGAGATCGCGGGGCTGCTGCGCTACCTGCGCGTACCGGAGCTCCCGGTCGAGCAGCGGCCCGTGGCCAACCCGATCGGCAGCCTGCTGAACGCCGTGGGCACGGTCGGCGGGGCCGCGGTCGGCGCCGTCGGCGCCGTGGGCGGCGCGGCCGTGGGCGCCGTGGGCGGTGCCGTGAACGCCGTCGGGGGCGCGGCGGCCGGCGCCGTCGGCGGGG
>DATLYV010000026.1:0-2458 GCA_035574535.1 Binatia bacterium | reverse complement strand
GGCGCCATCGTGTGCGACCTCGGCCCGCCCGCCCTCGCGACCGCCGGGACCGGGGACGTGCTCACCGGCGTCGTCGCGGCGTTCGCCGCCAAGGGCCTCGAGCCGCGGCTGGCCGCGGCGGCCGCTGCCGTCGCCCACGGTCTCGCCGCGAGCCTCGCGCCCCGGCGGGCAGGCCTTCTCGCAGGCGACCTCCTGACGCTCCTCCCGCGCGCGCTCGAGGGGTAGCGGCGTCGCGCTCGCTCAGCGGCGCATGGCCAGCCGAGCGTCAGCGCGTGTCCAGTCGGTCCGGGCACAGGACTAGCCTGGACCGCGCTGGATATGCGTCGTCCACGCGGCCTCTCGCTCGTCCTCGGCCTGGCTCTTCTCGTGCCGCTGGTCGTCGCGCCCGCCGCCCACGCGGCGACCTGCGCGTTCGCGGGCTCCACGCTCACGATCACGTACGCGGCAAACGACGTCGTCACGCTCGCCGTCTCCGGAAGCAGCATCACGATGAACGGCGCCGCCTGCGGGGCGGCGACGACCGCGAACACGAACCTGATCACGACCGCGGGCACGGTCACCGGCAACGAGTCGCTCGTGCTCGACCTCTCGGGTGGAGCGCTCGCCCCGGGCTCCGCCTCCGAGGCGGGTGGTGCGGCGGAGATCGAGATCCGGGCCGATCTCGGCGCCTTGAACGACACGGTCGTCCTCGTCGGAGCGGCCGGGACCGACGCCTTCGACTTCGGCACCGTCGGGCTGAACCTGAACGACGACGACGACGCCGACGTCACCATCGTCAACGTCGAGTCGATCGTCGTCCAGACGGGCGCCGGAAACGATCGAGTCTCGGCGCTCGGCAGCGGCGGCTCGGGCGGCCCTCTTGCCACCCCGGTCGTCCTGCAGGGCGGGGACGGCCACGACGACCTGCAGGGCGGTACCGGAGCGGACGAGCTCGCCGGCGGAGCGGGCGACGACGTCCTCTCCGGCGGGGACGGCAACGACATCGCCGAGGGCGGCGACGGCGCGGACACCGTGCGCGGAGACGGCGGCAACGACGTCCTCCGCGGCGGGGGCGGCGACGACGCGCTCAGCGGCGAGGACGGTGCCGACACGGTCCTCGGCGAGCCCGGCGCGACCGCCTGAACGGCGGCGACGGGAACGACGAGGCGCGCGGCGGCGACGGCTCGGACGAGCTGAACGGCAACGCGGGCAACGACCGCCTGCACGGCGACGCGGGCGACGACACGATCACGGCCGGCGACGGGAGCGACACGGCTACGGGCGGGGACGGGGCGGACACGCTCCTCGGCGGAGACGAGGAGGACGCCCTCGACGCCGGCGCGGGAGACGACACGGTCTCGGGTGAGACGGGGAACGACGTCATCGCCGCCGGTCCAGGGAACGACGCGGTTGGCGGAGGAGCCGGCGACGACGTCGTCCAGGGCGACGCCGGCAACGACGAGGTGCAGTCCGGAAGCGGGAACGACACGGCGCGCGGCGACGACGGCGACGATCTGCTCGAGGGGGATGCGGGCGACGACGATCTGTCGGGCGGACGTGGCCTCGACCGGCTCGGAGGTGGCGACGGCGCCGACGTGCTCGGGGGCGGCGACGACGCCGACGACCTGGCGGGCGGCGACGCCAACGACGCGCTCGCGGGCGGCCGCGGCGACGACTCGCTGGACGGGGGCGCCGGGAACGACCGCCTCCGCGGCCAGGACGGCGACGATTCGCTCGACGGCGGGATCGGCGTGAGCGTGGGCGACGACCGCGGTGCTGCGGGCGGCGACGACCTGCTCGACGGCGGCGCGGGGTCGGACACCGCCGACTACGCTGCCGCCTCGCGCGCGCTCGACGTGGACCTCGGGCTCATCCGGGTGACCGCGACCGGAGCGGACGGAACCGACCGGCTCGTCGCCGTCGAGAACGTCGTGGGGGGCAAGGGCGCCGATCGCATCTCCGGGAGCGCGGCCGGGAACGTCCTGCAGGGCGGGCCGGGTGCCGACACGCTCCTCGGCCGCGGGGGCGACGATGTCCTGCGGGGCGAGGACGGCGACGACGTCGCCGAGGGCGGAGCCGGCGCGGACAGCGTGACGGGCGCCCGCGGCGCCGACCGGCTGCTCGGCGGCGAGGCCGCGGACGGCGTGGCCGGCGGAGCGGGAGCGGATGTCGTGGACGGCGGGCCCGGACGCGACGTGCTCGACGGGGGGCTGGGACGCGACCGCTGCAGCGCACCCGACGGGGGTAGCCGGGCCCGCTGCGAGCTTCCGCTGTCGTCGCGCTGACGGCCTGCGGCGGCATGCCGCACTCGCCGTGCTCCGCGATGGCGGAGAATGCGTCGCGTGGAGCGCTCGAGCTTCACCGTGGATCTCGGCGCGATCCGCCGCAACGCGGCCACGCTGCTCCGGGCGGCCGGCGGCGCGGAGCTGTGGGCGGTGGTCAAGGCCGAGGGTTACGGGCACGGCGCGGTGGACGTGTC